>JACNLC010000085.1 GCA_014381725.1 Fidelibacterota bacterium
GTATGAATGTTCCAATTCAGAAAAGAAAATAAAGGCTTAATATATGTGTCTTCTAACTGTGCCTCTTTCATTTGAGGATTTTTTATATCATGAAAATCGTCTTTAAATTTCTGAACTAATTTTGTGATTTCTTCTTTCGCGTGTGTTTTTGTAAATCGCTGATTCATCTCTTGCTCTCATTGTTTATTAAATTAATTTCACTAAATCTCAAACCGAACATCCAATTCTTTAGCTTCTTCGCAATTATTTTTTCACAGTGTGATGTTCTATCACCAATATTCTTTGAGGTATATTTATTTCTTTATTTTTTATCTATTTTCTGCTTTAAATATCCAACTCTATTTTCCATAAATTCTTTGTAATCATCTCCGTGAAACACATCGCTTTTATCGTTATTGCAGAAATAACAACACAAAACACAATTATCTCGTGAATAATTTCCTTTTGGGTTTAATCTATCAACTTCAAGCCAAACTCCTCTTGATTGACCTCTTCCGATAATTCCATTTTGTGGAAACCTATTAGATTTTAATATACCACCAATAACAATTTCCTGCATTTCCTCTTCTTTAAGTTCGCAATAATAACATATTTTGTCTTGATGTTCATACCAATGAAGAAAATCTTTAACATCATCAAAACCATTTAAGCCCTTGCTTTTTCTCTGTGAGAAATTTGATCTTAGTTTTTCTTCGGGTTTTGTTTTGTATTCGAACCTACCTACACTCATTCTACCAGAAACTGTTAATAATTTTGCCATAATTACCTCCATTTTGTTAATAAAATAAATTATCGTTGGGATTTCCGTGATGTCACATCTCTCCTTATAATTCTTTGTTTAAATTTAACATATTATTTTTGTTATCCCAAATGTTTTGTAAACAATTGTTTTTTTGTATTTAGTGGTTACTGTGGTTTTCATAGTGTACTCTTCTATGAAAATCCAATTCTATTATTATTATTTTCAAAGGTGCTCGCAATTTCAAGTTCACAATATTTGTTGAGATCCGTTTGAAGTAATTTGCGTTGCTTGCCTTTTCGTGTTGCCGCTTCTGTGGTAGCATTTTTTACAATAATGTCTATTTGTCCACCAGTTAGTTTATATCTAGTTGCGAGTGCTTTTGTGTCAATTTTCTCTGCTCCCGGAATCGTTTTCGGTAAATGCAATTTCCATAATTTTTGTCGTTCTGTGGCTTCGGGTTTTGGAAGTTCAAGCTTCAAATGAAAGCGTCTGCTAAATGCAGGGTCCATGCTTGTTCTTAGATTTGTGGTGGCAATCATTATACCTTTTAAGTTTTCAAATGCTTCTAAAAATAGATTTTGCATTGCGTTTTTCATAGACTCAACAGAAGTATTTGCATTTTCATATCGCTTGCTTAAAAATTGGTCGGCTTCGTTGAGCAACAAAACTGGGGGATTATCTACTCTTCTAACAATTCTTTCAAAAATGGTGAATAATCTTCTAACATTTTTTTCACTATCACCTACCCATTTAGAATTTAATTTTGAGATGTCTGTAACCAATAACTTTTTACCCATACTATTGGCAATTGCACCCGCAGAAAATGTTTTCCCTGTGCCGGGAGGTCCGTGGAGAAGCATTAATAACCCTCGTTCTGTATTAGTTTTAACACTTCCAACAACTTCAGTTCCTCCGTTATATAACCCCCAACTATTTAGCGTGTCATCAATGATATTATCATATTTTTCTAATGATGTTGTGATGGTTTGTTTCAGTTCAGATTCCAACACTAAATCTTCAATGGTTTGTGAAGGGTCGAGCAATGTAAATATATCGTTCCCACTTAATATTTGATGAAGGCGTTCTTCGTCATTTATCGGCGTTTTCATGATAATTTGCCGAGTAATATCAGGAGATATTCTTAACGATCCTCCGTTGCCCATAAAAAAGATGTTTTCGGAAATTTCAACAATTCCATTTCTCACCAATTTAGACTCTTCTGAAATATATGATTTGTTTTGATACATTTCCTGATGATCGGCACTGATTAGTTTTATCACATCGTCTTCATCAACTCTGTTATTTTCCATCTCTTCTTTGAGTAAATACATCAGAATAATATTCTCATTTTCGTCAAGATTGTATTCGTTAACAACATCAGCCATTGGGAAAGTTTTGTTAGTAATTTTTGTTCTATTAACAATCCTTTTTTTCCATTCCAACGCTTTCAGTAAATCATTTGCAGCCGATTCATCTTGTGTAGATCCATATTTTCTTTGAGTAAAAGAATGAAAAGAGAATTCTTCTATTTGCTCGATGTATGAAAACCAATCAGATACAAATTCTCTATTGTTTTTATATGGATTTGATGTTTCTGCGTGAATATCTTCGAATTCATTTAGCAGAATTTTAACAATATCTCGATGCAAACTTACATCATGTTCTAACAGGTTTTGTTTTGTATATTCAACCTTTACCTCTTCCCCACCACCATAATTTAAAACTCTACCTTTTATTATTTTTTTTTGTGTATAGAAGACCTGTTTGTTAAGCAATTTAACAATTACAGGTAAATCATTAATGGAATCAGATATACTGGAATAGAGTCGCCCCAACAAGTCTGTAGGGCTAATTCCAGGATGTCTGGAATTAAGTTGGTCATCCCATAAAATTGCAATTAACAAAACATCTTGATCGCTTAATTTATACTGTTTGAATTCTTTTACTTTATGAAATTCTACAATAGCTTGTGTAAGTTCATCTGTAAGGCTCGTAAGTATTTCTCCCGGTTCCTCGTCTGATATTATTTCGTATATTTGTATTAATAATTCATGTGGTTGTTTTTGTTTCAATATTGTATTCTCCTTTTATTATTTCTTACTTTGTTATTATAATCATTTATTTCTAAAAAGAAACTACAAATTTAACTAGTCAGTATGTGTCGTTATAAATCACTAAGTAAACTAAATGGGGAAATAAAAATATTTCGCCTACGGAAAGTGGAATATGGTATAGCTAAGAGTAAATTTCGTGTAAAGAATAAAGCTGCATTATTAATGTTCTTGCAACCATTTGATATTCTAGATTTTGATTATACAGCTATGCCATTTTATGGTAAAATCAGACATCAGCTCGAGAAAGTTGGAGCTACAATTGGTTCAATGGATTTATTGATTGCATCCCATTGTTTAGCACTCAACAGAACTTTGGTTACAAATAACGAAAGTGAATTTGCACGAGTATCAAATTTAAAGATATGGAATTGGACTTAAAGTTCTTCCAAAGTATAGATCAGTTCAATCTGCGACCAAAATAATCCTAATACAATTTCTGAATATCACATATTATTGAATTTATCTCTTTAACCAAACTTTTAGGCTTTATCACTTTTACATTTTTGTGCCAGCTCATTATCCACGCTATCAATTCCGGAGTAATTCCTGTCAAGAGTGTTATCCACAAATCTCCTGATTTATAGCAACCTATTTCTTGTGTATGATGCCAATTTCTTCCTTCAATATAATGAGCAATGGATTTATCAAATTTCAGCTTAATTTCTACAGGTTTACCGGAGTATAATCCAAAACGATTCTTCATAAATCGCTTTTCATCAAAATTATGGTCATCTGCAAAATTCTTATCCATTATTTCTAGTTTTTCAATGCGATGTATAGCAAGAAAAATAAATGACTTGTATTTTCTGATAAACACAATAATATATAATCCACCGTTGTAAGTAATAAGTTTTACCGGCTCAAAAGTAAATCTTTTATGTTCATCTTTGGATTGATTATGATACAACACTTTGCAAATTCTTTTTTCTGTAATCGCTAATATCAAATCAGTTATTGTTTTGTTGTGGCAGGAATATTCGTATTGCGCTTTTGAGTAGTTCTCAAATAGATTTTCTGATGTTACATTTTCTAATTCCAAAAATACTTCTTCTGGGATAATTTGGTCAATTTTCTTGATTAGTTTTTCCACATCTGATTCTATTTTAGTATTTTTGAAAATATACAAATTTGTTTTCAACATTTGCATTGCTAATACTTCATTAGTGTTTAATGGAACAGGAATAAATTGTTTAAAATGATCCATTATATACCAAATATTTTCATTTGCTTTAATTTTCTCTGAAACCAATGGGACACCATTTTCAGATAACGCCAACATATCGCGTTGTATAGTTCGTTTAGAAACCGAGTAATTAAAGCGTTCAACTAATTCTTTAGTTGTAACATTCTTCCGAGAAGTTAATATTTGTAAAATTCTAACTAATCGCTGTATTTGTGAAAATTCTGACATAAACTTTTCCTTTTCCTCAGAAAATAATCCAAAACTACACTTTTTTGATAGAGTTTTTTCTTTAATTCTTCATCTGTTAATTTTCTAAGAGAGTTGACTAACTTTCTTCTTTTTAGTATAATTTGCGGATGGAACACTAACCACGATTTAGCTCTAACATGTGCAAATGCGTGGCTAAAACGACCTGTAAATAATTCTTTTAAAAATGAAATTCCTTCGAGTGCCATTCGTGGAATACTCAACCAAAATCCACGCCAACCAGAATAATTTGTTAATAAAAGTAGAATACTATTTCGGTGATTGAGATAAGTCTTAAACGAAGATGTATCTGATAGCGTTGCTCCACATTTATGATAAATCACCGATTTTGGCTGAACCCAAACATTGTAACCCATCAAATGACATTTCCAATGATAATCAATTTCTTCAAAATGAGCGAATAAATCCTCATCAAATCCACCAATATTTTGGAAAATCTCCGTGCGAGTAATAAAAGCAGTTCCCGATGCCCAAAATATCTCTCGAGCATCATCGTATTGGCCATTGTCAGTTTCCACCGTATCAAAAATTCGCCCACGAGCAAACGGGAAAACTAGATAATCCATAAATCCACCAGAACCACCAGCATAATCAAATTTATCGTGATTATAATAATTCAAAATTTTCGGTTGTACTGAGGAAATATTATCATCAGATTCCATCATTTCTACAAGTGGTTCAATCCAATTTGGTTGGTGGATTGTATCATTATTCAATATTACACAATATTTTCCTGATGAGTGTGAAACACCAAGATTACACCCACCAGCAAAACCAAGATTTTCTGCACTTTCTAGTAATTTAATACTAGGATACTTCTCTTTTAATTGCTGAACACTGTCATCTGCAGAATTATTATCTACGACAATTATTTCAATGTTGGAATAAGTGGATTTACTAATTGAGTCGAGGCATTCGGACAAAATATCCATTCCGTTGTAATGCGGAATTATAACTGAAACCAACGGATATTTATTTTTGGTATTCACAATAAATTTACAATGAATCAGGTTTCAATAGTTTTAGCATTTCTCTCGCTTCGTTGTCCGCTGGATATGAAATCAACCAATTTTCCAAAACCGATATCGCTTCACTTATGCTATCAGCTTGTGCATAAACCTGAACCAGTGCTGTCATAAAATCCGGGACACTTTTATGTTTAGTATGAAGCTCGCTAAAAATCTCAATGGATTTGTTAAAATCCCTTAATTCTGTAAGATATAATTGCCCAACATAATATTTTGTATCCATTGGAAGTCCAGGTCTGTTCAAAATTTTATCTAACCTAAGTTTAAAATCCTCTATTTGCCCCAATTGATAATACATCCTTGCAACTTGAAGTTCTAACTCGGGATTATTAAATGGAAGAATTTCAGATGGGAAATAGCCGTCCATTAAATTGAGAGTTTCAACAGCTCGTGCTTTTTTTATTGAGTCTTGAGAATACAAATCTTCAAGAGCCAATTGCAAAAATGCAGAGCGATAATTTTGCGTTAACCGTTGTATATTTGAATTGAAAGTGATTTTCTGATTATTCAAATTATAATATCGGTAAACCCCATCACCGGTTTCAATATGTTCTTTGTAATCCTCAGGCGTTCTTATCACATTGTCTAAATTGTTTGTTTCAGTAATATTTTGTCGCATTTTGGCAGGATTGAGTTGAGTAGTTTTTTCAGGACGAACTCTAAACACCATCCCCTCCATTTGAAGATAATTTTCCAAACCAATCCTGTTTTCTCCAGACACAGTAACAGCAAAATAAATAGGTCGTTTCCATTCGCAATCTTTAATAATTCGATAAATCATCAAATCCTGAACACGCAAAAATCTGCCAGCATAAGTTGGTTTGAGTTTCCACGAAAATTTTGGACTATTAGCTGTTGGTCCGTTAATGAAAATCTCTTTTGTGTCCCACTGAATTGGCATAATATTTTTGATATCTTGATCAGCCATTACTAAAGGAATCTTCGGTTCATCATCTCGCAGTTGTTCAATATACCAAGGTGTATTCAATAAACTCAAATTAACTACGCGGACATCCTTCCGAACACCTTCCACTTCCTGAAGATACCATAACGGGAATGTATCATTATCGCCGTTGGTAAAAACAATTCCGTTCGGCTCACAAGAATTAAGCATATTATACGCATAATCCCACGCAACAAAATTCCCCGAACGATTATGTTCATCGTAATCTCTAGATAACATTTTCACAGGCATTGCAATAAAGAGAAGAACTATCACAATCCACGATAAAATTCTCGTAGTTCCATTATCTTTTATAAATTCTTTCAAACGCTCCAATAAACCTGCAATCCCGATGCCAATAAAAATAGAAAACGCAAAGAAACTTCCCACATAAGAATAATCTCGCTCACGAGGTTGTGGGTCATATTGATTTAGATAAATGATAATCAAAAATCCGGTAAGTAAAAAAAGTGTCAATACTGCTAAAGCATTCTTCCAGTCTCGGAAAAAATGATGAGCTAATCCTGCTAGTCCTAGTAGAAAAGCCAAAGGTAATCCATACCTAAACCAGTTGATGCCTTCTAAATGTTTTAGGACTTTACCCGATAAAGTTTTGACTTCCCAATCAAACCCACCACGCCCGATAAATTGCCAACCAAAATATCGTAAATACATTTCTTTGACTTGATAATCCCAGAAAAAACTACGAACTTCAACAGACTTGGGATTTTGTGGATTTCTGGTATATCGATTGGAATAAGCTGATGTTTCTAAACTTGCTGCTCTGTCTAAAATATCCCAATCTCCGTATTGCTCACGATTGAGATAAGATACTGCTCCAGCAAATGTATCCGGATTATTTTCATTTATTGCGGGATGTTGTGTTGCTCTCACAAAAATTGCAGTATAAGTTGAATATCCAATCAAAATTAAAACCAAACTTGTTAATAAAGTTGCAACTTGGAATTGTTTCTTTTTGATGCTGACTATCATTCCAACAATCGCAGAAATAATTAAAATCAACGGAAGTTGCCAGCCGAATTTATTTGTCATATTCGGTAAACCTTTGATGATTCCTAGATAGATAATCAAAAATGCCAATCCTGTTATTGCCATCAGAACGATAAAAGATAGAAAACTAAATTTGAATTTTTTATAGTAAATCACAAGAGCTATAAATGGCAACGCTAAAAGATTTAGTAGATGCGTACCTATGGCCAAACCGATTATGTAGGCGATAATCAAAATATATCGCACATTTCCATGTTGCCCTTCGTTTTGACTCCACTTTAGAATGAGCCAAACTACAATTGCTGTAAAAAATGTGGACATTGCATAGACTTCAGCTTCTACTGCGTTGAACCAGTGAGAATCTGTAAATGCGAAAGTTAATGCTCCTAAAAACGCACTCCCAAAAGCAATCAATGCATCGGAATATTTTGAAACTCTTCCACGCCATTCCTCAATCAATTGAACTATAATGAGATACAGCAACATCACTGCTAATGCACTAACAAGTGGAGAAATTAAATTAACTCGCGCACCAATATCACTAAAAAATGGGATTTGCGAAAACACATTCCCTAACAGCAAATAAAACGGACTTCCCGGTGGATGGGGAACTCCCATTATTGTTGAAGTGGCGATGAACTCACCGCAATCCCAAAAGGATGTAGTTGGTGCCATCGTCAATAAGTAAACAACCAGTGAAAATAAAAATACAACACCGGCTAATATGCGGTTTGTCCGTAAATATGGATTAGTTTCCATTATAGATTCCTAAATTTTAATAAATAAAAATGTCATTTAACAACTTTAATAAACCATTAATGGTTCTCGCTTTCTTTCTTGTCAGTAGCCCACGATAGTCGTGAGTTGCGAAAAGATTCTAAGAATCCTTTTCAACAGTTTCTTTTTTGGAAGATTCTTCTTCTTCAGATTTCTCTTCTTGTTCAGGTTTAGCTTTTTCTGCTACGAAATTCATTTGTAAATCACGAAGTGTTTGCTCTACAAAATTCTTTTCTTCGTCGGATAAATTGCCTTCGGTCTTGGCTTTCATCATCGTAATCATATCAATTGACATTGATGCTGCATCCAAATCTCTTTCAATTTTGTCGCTCATTGGATTCTTGATTTTTCCCATTTGCATCCACGCCTGTGAACTTAACGATGCTACAAGTCCAACAAATAACTGTGAATTTTTATCTACATTGTGTTCTGACATATAATCTCCTTTTTTAGTTTATAGCAGTGAGTTTGTAGCAATTAGTATTTTGCACTCTCACTCCTTACCCTTTTATAAAATTCTATAACTATCTACCGTAAAATATACAATAAATTTGGTTTGCAACTTACAACATTTAACCGATATTGATGTACGGTATCATTTCTTTGTATTCTCGCAAAAAACGATTGCGAATTTGCTTATGTTCAGGTTGATTTAGATGCGAATCCGAATCAATTATCTGAAATGCTAAATGTCTCGCTTGCCTAATAATTGCACCATCCTGAACCATATCCGCCAATTTTGCTTTCATATATCCGTGTTGCCGAGTCCCAAAAAACTGACCTGGGCCACGCAATTTTAAATCCTCATCAGAAATTTCAAATCCGTTTATAGTTCGAGACATCACATTTAAACGATAATCGGATTCCTGTGTATGTTTACGCTGGACAAGAACACAATAACTCTGATGCTCTCCTCTCCCAATTCTTCCCCTAAGCTGATGCAATTGCGATAAACCAAATCGTTCCGCATTTTCGATAACCATCACCGACGCATTTGGAATGTCAATCCCAACTTCAATTACAGTAGTAGAAACCAAAATCTGAATCTCGTTTTTTGCAAACGATTCCATTTGTTCATCTCGTTCATCAGCTTTCATTTTACCATGAATGTATCCAACTTTGAACTCTTTAAAAATCTTTTCCTTAAATCGTTGAAATCCTGTTTCCGCCGCCTTTAAATCCATTTTTTCCGACTCTTCAATCAACGGATACACCACAAAACACTGCCGACCATTTTTTATTTCCTTTCGGATAAAATCATATACATTTTCAAGATTCGTTGGTTCCGTAACTTTTGTCTTAATAGGAATACGATTTTTCGGAAGTTCATCAATAATTGAAACATCCATATCACCGTGATAAGTAATTGCGAGAGTCCTAGGAATCGGAGTAGCCGTCATCACTAACACATCTGGATTCCATCCCTTTTCGATGAGTGTTTTTCTTTGGTCAACTCCAAACCGATGCTGTTCATCAACTATCACTAATCCCAAATCCTGAAATTCGATATCTGATTGAATCAATGCGTGTGTCCCAACAATAATCTGAATCTTTCCAGTTTTCAGTCCAGTAAGAATTTCTGTCCGTTCAGATTTTTTCATTCCACCTTTGAGCATCGCAGAAACAATCTTGATTTTGTCGCAATATTGTTTAAAATTCTTATAATGTTGTTCGGCAAGAATTTCCGTTGGAGCCATCAATGCAACTTGTGCTCCATTTCCAATTACAATTGCAGAAGTCAAAAGGGCTACAATCGTTTTCCCTGAACCAACATCACCTTGAAGTAAGCGATTCATACACGAAGGTGATGATAAATCTTTACGGATTTCTCGCAAAACATTAATTTGGGCAGAAGTAAGTTCAAATGGAATTTGTCTATACAACTCCTTTACGAAAGCACCTCGTTTATCAAAAATTCTACCTTGCAATTCTCTGACAGATTTCCTACGAAGTGCCATTAAAATTTGTAGAAAAAAATGTTCGTCGTATTTTAATCTGTAAATCGCAGAATGTAATTCATCATTCGAATCTGGAAGGTGTATTTGACGCAGTGCTTTTTCTAATTCAAGAAGTGCGTTTTCTTTAACGACTATGTCACTAAAATAGTCTGGTATTTTACCAATTTTCTCAAATGCAGTTTTGATGAGTTTACGAAACGCTCGGCTATCCAGTCCAACAGATTTAAGGTCAGCACCACCCGGATAAAGAGGTAAAATTCTTCCAGTATTTACTGGGTCTTCATCTTTATCTAACATATCAAAATCTGGGTGGATTATTTGAAATCCGTTAAAAAATTCCACTTTCCCGAAAACTGCTATATGATCACCAACGGTAAATTTATCGGAAATCCACGAAATTCCGTTAAACCAAACACATTGAAGATTACCTGTTGAATCAGACAAAACCATCTGAAAGAAATTTCGTTTTCGTGTTTTCCGATAGCCAAATGCAGATACTTTTCCAATAATGACCGCTTCGTCTCCCACGCGTAATTCTGCAATTGATTTTATAGTAGTTCTGTCTAAATATCGTCGTGGATAATGGTGTAAAAGGTCGGCAATTGTTTCAATCCCAGATTTTTGAAGGGCTTCAGCTCGCTTCGGACCAACACCTTTCAGATAAGTAATATCCGTCTCAAGATTGGTTTGATAAAATGATTGCGGAGTATCCATTTAATTTGAAACCAGTTTTTCGTTTCTGTTGTAGAACTGTTGACACGATTTTATATTATTCTGTTTCATTCGTTCGCTGACTCGACTATTATGAGTAACCAAAGTAATGTGAAATATTCCCCCACTCTTTATTCAAACTTGACATAAACATAGCATTACATAAGCGATTTGAGATTTTCTTGTAATTTTTTGAGATTTTCTTGGTAATTGGATTGTTTACGTCGTTCGTTTTCTACAACATTATCCGGTGCTCGTGATACAAAATTCTCATTACCAAGTTTTCTGTTTACCGCATTTAGCCGACCTTCGGTATCTTCAATTTGTTTTTGTAATCTCTCAATTTCTTTGTCAAAATCAATCAATCCCTCAAGCGGGATAAACAATTCCATTTTGCGAACAACTGCCGTAGCAGAATGCTCCGGTTTTTCTAGTTTTTCTCCAACAGTTAACCGTTCAACTTTAGCAAGTCTATCTAAATAATCGTTATGATTTTTTAGAATTGTAGTTAACTTACCATCTCCACGGACAAACAGCGATGCCTTTTTACCGGGAGATACATTCAGATTAGTCCGAACATTCCGAATTGCAGAAACTACATCCATAACCGTTTGAAGTTCATCTTCTACCGCATCATTGATAAACTGAGAATCAGGTTTTGGCCAATTTGTAGAAATCATCATCGATTCATCATCCATCTTGAAAAATGACCAAATCTCTTCGGTAATAAACGGAGTAAATGGATGCAATAATTCCAAAATGGTTTTCAACACAAATACCGAAACGGATTGTGCTACAATTTTATCATCAGGATTATTCCCATAAAACCGTGATTTTGCAAATTCAATATACCAATCGCAGAAATCTCCCCAAGTGAAATCATAAACTAACTTAATAGCTTCATTAATTCTATACCGTGAATAAGCTATTTCAACATTTTCTATAGTACGATTCAGCTTAGACAGAATCCACTTGTCAGTTTGGTCGAGTTTGGATTTATCAATTTCAGCAAGTGATGGTGGAAGTTTATCGTCCAAATTCATTAAAACAAATCTAGCGGAATTCCACAATTTATTCATAAAATTGCGTCCTTGCTCAATTTTATCTTCAGTAAATAATATATCAATTCCTTGAGGTGCAATTAGCATCAGTCCAACACGAATAGCATCTGCTCCGTATTTTTCAATTAAGTCTAATGGGTCTGGAGAATTTCCGAGAGATTTACTCATTTTCAGACCTTGGCTATCTCGGATGATTCCTGTGAAATACACATTGTGAAACGGAATATCTTTTTTGAAATACATTCCAGCCATAATCATTCGTGCTACCCAGAAAAATATGATATCTGGACCTGTTACCAAATCGTTAGATGGATAGAACTTTCGCAAATCTTCTGTGTCTTCCGGCCAATCGAGTGTAGCAAACGGCCATAACCACGAACTAAACCAAGTATCCAAAACATCAGAATCTTGCTCCCAACCATCATCTTTGGGTGGCTCAATGCCACAGTAGATTTCATCACCTTTATACCAAACCGGTATTCGATGCCCCCACCAAAGTTGACGAGAAATACACCAATCACGGATATTTTCCAACCAGTGATTATAAGTTTTTGTCCATCTTTCAGGATGAAATTTTATTTGTCCATCAGCTACAACTTTTAATGCAACATCAGCTAGTGGTTTCATTTTAACAAACCATTGTTTAGACAAATACGGTTCAACTACTGCATTAGTTCGCTCTGAATGACCAACATTATTGGTGTAGTCTTCAATTTTCTCTAATAGGCCGAGTGAATCAAGGTCTTCTATTATTGTTTTCCTTGCTTCATATCTATCCATTCCGCGATATTTTTTTGGGGCATTATCGTTAAGAGTTGCATTAGGGTGCATAATGTTGATTATGTCAAGATTATTTCGTTCACCCATTTCAAAATCGTTAGGGTCGTGTGCTGGTGTTACTTTTACACAACCGGTTCCAAATTCTTTATCAACATAACTATCTGCAAAAATTGGGATTTCTCTGTTAGTTATTGGTAAAATTACAGATTTCCCCACAAGATGTTGATATCGCTCATCATCAGGATTGATTGCTACGCCAGTATCACCAAGCATTGTTTCCGGTCTTGTAGTCGCAACTGTTAGAAATTCATCTGAATCTTTGATTGGATATTTGAAATACCATAGATTTCCTTGAGATTCTTGATATATAACTTCTTCATCGGAAACGGCTGTAAGTCCAACTGGGTCCCAGTTGATAATCCGCTCACCACGGTAGATTAAACCATCATTGTATAGTTTGACAAATGTTTCGAGAACTGCACGACTGTATTTTTCGTCCATCGTGAATTTTTCTCGATTCCATTCGCAAGAACAACCTAATTTTTTAAGCTGTTTAATGATAATTCCACCGTATTGATTTTTCCACTCCCACGCGTGTTTTAGAAATTCATCTCTTCCAATTTCCCGTTTACTGATTTTTTTCTCTTTCAGCATTTTGGTGACTTTTGCTTCAGTAGCAATGGAAGCATGGTCAGTCCCTGGAAGCCACAATGTATTTTTGCCAAGCATCCTTGCTCGTCTAACCAAAACATCTTGAATTGTATTGTTTAGCACATGCCCCATAGTAAGGATTC
Source organism: Fidelibacterota bacterium (assembly GCA_014381725.1). Taxonomy (GTDB): domain Bacteria; phylum Fidelibacterota; class Marinisomatia; order SCGC-AAA003-L08; family JACNLC01; genus JACNLC01. Next base: position 13,370 of record JACNLC010000085.1, read on the forward strand.
CAGTTACATTTGGTGGTGGAATCATTATTGTAAATGTTTCAGCATCCGAAGTCATATCTGGCTCAAATGCAGAAGATTTTTCCCAAGTAGAATACCACTTATCTTCAACTTCAGATGGATTGTAGATTTTTGCTAATTCTCTGTTTGACATTTTACTCCTGTCAGTTTTATTCAAATCTCATAAAATTATTACATAAATATAGGTGTAAGTTTACTTGAATTTTATGATTTCTTAAAGAAGGAAATTCTATTTAGTTGAAATTTAGTATTTATTTACTTTTTTCTTATGGAGTTTTAACTGCTTTTTAGCTAGTTTTAATCGATCCTTTTCAGATTTGTATTCAATTGGAGATGTAGATTTTTGTTAATCAACTTTAACAAATTTATAATATTGTCAAATTCAATCGTGGATCTTAAAATTCAATTGTCGTTTCAATAGAAGTTGATGTAATAGTTTCATCTTCACCACTAATTTTTCCATCACCATTTATATCACGATAAGATTGTTGGAAAATCCAGCTCATAATTGTTCCACCTCCAATATCAACTGAAACATTGTAGCCAATTAAAGTCCCTTCACTTTTGATTTCCCAAGGATCATCCACATTCATTCGATTGATATATGCGCTTGCACTTTTCAATTTTGGAATAAAACTCGGATAAATACTTAGATTTCCTTCAATACCTTTAACTGTTTCGCTATCGGAAGATCTCATATCTTGATACCCGAATGACAAACTAGCAATATTAAAAATGTTTGAAGATATACTACCAAAAACTCCGCTCATTTTTGTGTCGCGATAAAGTTGCTCATATTTTGTAATTGGATGAAGTCCAATTGTATCGGTTTCTTCTGTAAGATCAATAAATGATACTCTTTCGACATCATAATTATGATTAAAGAGTCCATAAACAAAATGACCTGCGGAGCGTCTGTATTCTATATTAATATCAAACAATTTTAGGAATTTAGCTTTCAATCCCGGCATAACCATACCCCAACCGTAGGAAAGATTGTCGAGTTGTTTATCTATATTGTAGAAATCATATTTTTCACCAAAATATGTCCCGACTTCAGAATATGCAGTTAAATTTACCCAATCATTGCTGAAAATTGGATATCCAATATCAAAACTTAGTGAATTAAGTGAATGACGATTTTTGTTTACATTGAAAGGAATTGGATTTAATAATATATCAACATCATCTTCATCAGCATCTAAAATATTATCTCCATCAGCATCAATATCCCAACCACTTTCTGGTATAACCACATCTTCGTCAAAGTGTTCATCAGGGATGCCATCTCCATCTGTATCATTATACCATTCATCAATATTTGGGAAGTCATCAACAATATCCGGATATCCATCTCCATCTTTGTCTGTTAATCCCAAATACGGATTAAAATCAGAAATCCATGATGTGCCGAACTTCAATTGCCCAATGTTATAGGTTCCTCTTAAACCTATCAAACCGGAATGCCATTTCAAATCTGATATCATTAGCTCAACACCAACCTCATTTGAAGTAAATCCTGTATGCAATCCCAGTTTCTTAACATCTGGATATTCGATGCTATTAGAGTAATTGTTCATAATCAAACCATAACCGAGAGTTGCTTTTTCAATTGTTCCAGCTCTTACAAAAAATGGATCTCCTTGTTGACCCCACCGAACATACATGATTTTATCGAAAATATCCGAAAATTCGTTCCAGTCTTCGTCTCTGAGATTCCCATCTTGATCCAAATATAAAACTATGTCCAATCCAATACCGAGTTTCCCAAAAGAAATATCAGGACGAAGTGCAATTTGGTTGTAGAGATCCCCATCAATTGTAACAGCACCAAAACCAGCTTTCATATCAAGATTCTCACCAAATAATGGCTCTGACTTTTCTTCTTTTGGTTGTTCAGATGTTTCTGGTTGTTCTTGGGTAAGTGCATCTTCTTCAGTTATAGGTTGTATGTTGGCTTCAGTCAATTCTTCTAATTCGAATACAGGAGTGGATTGTTCAGTAATAATAGGTTCTGTTTCAAGTAATGTTTGAGATTCTTTTGTAAGAATCTCATCAGGTTCATCAGATATATTATTCTCGACCAATTCTTCTAGTTCTTCCTTTATTTGTTTGTTTTCATCGATAGGCTCATTTGCTCCAAACTCTTCTTCAGGATCTAATGGAGTTTCTGCTGAGGGGACCAACAATAATTCACCCGAATTTGAACATTTGACAGTCTCACCTGAATTTGCTGTGGCGATTTCGCCTGTTGAATTGTTTAACACATCTACAGCTCCGGTTATCACGCAGATTCTATCAACGCCTAATGGTTTAGACTCAACCCAAAATTCTGTACCTTTAACAGATGCAACCGAAGTTGGAGTAGCAATTCTAAAACTTCCATTACCGGCTTTTTCATAGCTAGTAAAAACTGTGCCAAAATCAAGATTCATACGATATTGATAAAGCTTTGAATCTGGATCACCTTTCAAACTTAATTCTGTATTAGGTCTAAGTTTAATTTGAGTCTTATCATCAAGCAATACAAGAATTAGATAACCGTTCTCTGTTTTTATCTTGTCATTTTCTTCTAAGATGGTTCCAACTGGAATTCCCTTTGAAAATTCTTTGTCAGTAATTTTCAATAGAAAAACATCACCATAAGTTTTTGTAACAACTGCAATCTTTCCGGCAGACAGTAGTGAGATAAAGACCATTAAGACAAAAGTTATCGTTGAATTTTTCATAATATCCTCTATAATTAAGTGGTTTTGTTAATGAAACTAAATCAATTCTTTGGTTAAAATTAACTATTATTTATGAATTTTTTACATAATTTCCGAATCGATTTTAAAATAACTAAAAGTTTGAGTTATATTCTTGCGCAATATTGGTGCGTTTTTCATTAATTTAAAGTAGAAAATATTAAAATGGACAGTTATTTCCACTGGTTTACAAAGTTTTTCACTTATTCATCTATCCAAGTCAAAATTATTGCATCCGTATTGGCTGTTTTCGTTTATTTCATTGGTCGAAAAATAATCTTAAAATTTGTGATGAAATCCACCGATGACCCTAAAATTCGGTATAATTGGCAAAAGACAACAGGATATATCGGTGCTATAATTGTGATGATTATTATAGGACGAATATGGTTTAAAGGAATTCAATCATTAGCAACTTATTTGGGATTGTTATCAGCTGGTATTGCAATTGCATTAAAAGATCCATTAACAAATATTACCGGGTGGCTTTTTATTTTGTGGCGAAGTCCGTTGGAAGTTGGGGATAGAATTCAAGTTGGGAAACACGCAGGTGATGTTATCGATGTGAATATATTCAAATTTACTATTATGGAAATCGGGAATTGGGTTAATGCTGACCAAAATACCGGTCGCATAATTCATATACCAAATGGGAAAGTATTCACAGAAACTTTAGCAAATTATGGTAAAGGATTTAAGTATATTTGGAACGAGATTCCCGTGCTAATCACCTTTGAGAGTAATTGGGAAAAAGCTAAAGATATTCTTTCTGAAATTTCAAAAAAACACGCTGAGCATTTAAGTAAAGCGGCATCCAAAAGACTAAAATTAACAACGAAAAAGTTCCTCATCCATCAACCCAATTTTGCCCCTACAGTTTATACTAAAGTGGAAGATAGTGGAGTGTTGCTGACTATTAGGTATTTATGTAATCCAAGGAAACGCCGAGATAGCGAGCAAGATATTTGGGAAGAAGTTCTTAAACAATTTTCTAATCAAAAAGAAATAGATTTTGCATATCCAACAACACGATTTTATAAGGAAGAAATGTAAAGGATACTGAACACCGAATAGAATTATCAGTTACGAATTAAAAAAACACAACAATTATAGCTAAGTAGAAATATAACATAAATTCAACTTTTGTATTTTGTGAGAACTAAAGTATCTACTGTCAATTATATTATCCTTGCAAGGTTTCAAAACTCTAGCAAGGTTAGATTGCCTACTAAAATATTCCTCACTAAATTATTGTCCGTTGTTAGTAACTAAATGTAAATTGTGATATGAAGTTATCTACAATTCTATATTTGTTGTTGTTGTTCACATCATTATTTTCACAAGGTCCAATTGTTGTTCGTGTTCCAATCGAAGGCACAATTGATATGGGACTTCCATATTACATCGAAAGAGCAATTGATGAAGCCGAAAACCAAAATGCTACTGCAATCATTTTTGATATTGATACATTTGGTGGGCGTGTAGATGCTGCAACACAAATAAAAGATGCTATTTTGGATTGTAAAATCCCAACTATTGCCTTTATTAATCGTAGAGCAATTTCTGCAGGAGCGTTGATTTCGCTTTCATGTGATTCAATATTTATGACAAGCGGAGCAACAATTGGTGCTGCAACTGCTGTTGACATTGAGGGCAAAAAAGCATCCGAAAAAGTGATTTCATATATGAGAGAGGAAATGGCATCAACAGCAGAGGCAAACGGTCGTTCTCGCGATATTGCAATAGGAATGGTGGACGAAGAAATCGAAATCCCATTTTATATTTCCACGGATGCCGACACTATTTTTGCAGAAAATATTGAGGGATTTAAAGAAGGTAAACTCATTACACTTTCTACAAAATATGCTTTACTTCTAGGTGTTGCAAATCAAGAATTGGAAACTATTCAGGAAATATTAACTCACCTCGAACTTACAAATGCAAAAATTGTTGAAATCGCTGCATCGTGGTCAGAAAATTTAGTTCGATTTCTAACCAATCCAACAGTTGCACCGTTATTGATGACACTCGGATTACTCGGATTATTATTCGAAGTTAAATCACCAGGGTTCGGATTTCCCGGAGCATTCGGGTTACTATGTTTGGCATTATTTTTTGGCTCACATTTGTTAGTAGGTTTGGCAGATGTATTTGAAATGCTACTACTAATAACTGGCATCATTTTGATTCTGTTGGAAATTTTTGTTATACCCGGATTCGGTATCGCCGGAATTGTAGGGGGTGCATTGGTTATATGGAGTTTGTTCAAAATGTTGGTGGGAGATTATCCTACTCCAAATGATCTGAAAAATGCTTATTACGGACTTTCTTTCGGAGTTGTTGTCGCGTTTTTTGCTGGAATTATGTTGTTTAAAGCATTAACAAAATCCAAATTATATCAAAAGATTATTCCGATAACATCACAGAAAAAAGATGCTGGATACTCTATTTCTAAAGGTTATGAAAAACTTATCGGAAATACAGGCGTTGCAAAAACTGACCTTCGCCCAACAGGTATTGTCATTATAGAAAACGAAATTTATCAAGCAATGAGCCTCGGAGATTATATTGAAAAAGAATCTTCAATAGTGGTTTTAGGGATTGACGAGAATCAATTAACAGTTAAAAAAACATAAATAAAAGAAAGGTAAGTAAAATGGATGGAATTTTAATAGTGGGACCAATTATATTTTTAGTAGTAATTGTCTTCTTCTACCTTGTACCACTCGGGTTGTGGATACAAACCGGAGTATCAATTGGTTGGGGAAAAGTAGGGATGATCAAATTGGTAGTAATGCGAATCAGAAAAATCCCACCAAAGTTGATTTCTGACGGAGTTATCAATTTGCATCGTGCAGGTTTGGATTATATAACATCAGAAGATTTAGAAACACACTTTTTAGCAGGTGGTAACATAATCAATGTTGTGGATGCACTAATTGCTGCTGACAAAGCAAATATTGAACTGACATTCCAAACTGCAGCTGCGATTGATTTAGCAGGACGAGATGTGAAAGAAGCGGTGCAAACAAGCGTTTATCCAAAAGTGATTAACTGTCCTAAAGAAGGTAAAGTTTCTGCAGTATCAAAAGATGGAATTCAGCTTCACTCAAAAGCTCGTGTAACTGTTCGGACAAATATTGACCAACTTGTAGGTGGAGCAACGGACGACACCGTGATTGCACGAGTTGGGGAGGGAATTGTGAGTGCGATTGGTTCTGCTAAATCTTATAAATCTGTGTTAGAAAATCCTGATGATATATCGAGAGCAGTATTATCAAAAGGATTAGATTCAGGAACAGCATACTCAATTTTGTCAATTGATATTGCAGATGTTGATGTAGGAAATAATGTAGGTGCGCATCTTGAAGCCGACCAAGCCGAAGCCGACAAAAAAGTAGCTCAAGCAAAAGCTGAAAGTCGTAGAGCAATGGCTGTTGCAGCAGAGCAGGAAATGCAAGCAAAAGTCCAAGAAATGCAAGCAAAAGTTGTTGAAGCTGAAGCTGAAGTTCCAAAAGCGATGGCTCAAGCATTCCGCGAAGGGAATTTGGGTATTATGGATTATTACAATATGCAAAATGTCAAATCCGATACCAAGATGAGAGATTCAATTGCTGGACAAGATTCTGAAGAAAAAACCAACGAATAGATAATGGTCTCTAAATATAAACCATTAAGATGGTTAATAATCTATTATTTTTCTGTTAACCCACGGCTTAGGTCGTGGGTTACGGATCCAGCAGAAATTATCGAAACCGTTTTACCTGTCCGTGCTCGCTACTTTACAGGAGCAGGTGGAACGGTTTTTAGTAAGGTATGCTAGTGGTCTATTTTGCTGAAATGAGTAATTGGGGTATAATCCTACTAATATGGTGGTTGGTTTCAATGTTTTTGGGCAAGAAGAAAAAGAAACTGCAAAAAACCGGGGACGCGGAATCATCTCCCCCAGCAGAATCCGACCCATTTGATTTATTCAAAACTATTCGTGAGAATTTACCCGTATCAGAATCATTTGGGAAAACCGCTGAAATTGTAAAGGAAGAAATTATACGAAATGAAATCCCAAAAGTAGGGGTTGCACAACAACCAATTTCTTCTGAAGATGATTTAGATAATCCTCAATCTAAAGAACAGGATTTGGATGAATACAAACCGAAAATAAAAGTAAATTCATATAGAAAATTATTAAAGAAAAATGATGATGTCAGAACAGCTATAATTCTTAAAGAAATTTTAGATAAACCAAAGGCGCGGAGAAGCAGATAGCTGTTATTAAATTAAGATAATATTTATTCAGATGAATCTGCTATAAAATTCTTCTAACTCATTTTTAAGTTCATCAATAGTCCCATTATTCTCGATAGTTTCATCAATCAGTTTTCGTTTTTCTTCTTCAGAAATTTGTAGATCCATTCTCTTCAAAACTTGATTTGGGGAAATATCTCCGCGACTGGTTACCCTCTCAATTCTGTGGTTTTTATTAGCAGTAATTAAGATGGTTTTATCAAATAGATTCTGTAAATCTGCTTCAATCAAAAGTGCGGCTTCTACAACGAATACCTTGACTTTTTCTTTTTCAGCTTTTTTCATTGCTTTGTCAATCAACACAAAAACTTCCGGCCACATAATCCCATTAAGAATTTGTTGGTCAATTTTGTTGGAAAATGCTACTTCTGCCAGTGATTTGAAATTCAATTTATGATTATCGCCAACCACAGCAGAACCAAACGCATTGATTATTTTATGTTGCAATGCAATCGAATGTCGGAGATGATTTTTAGATTCATCATCTGCATTGAAAATTACTGCCCCTTTATCAGCAAAAAACTGTGAAGCTGTGGTCTTTCCAGAACCAATTCCACCTGTTATTCCTAGTTTAAACATCACCTTAACTCTTTTCTAAGTAATCTCCAACGGTCGCTGTCAATTATTTGCTCACCGGAATTTATCTTTTTAATCATAACCATAACATCTTCTATCGATTCGTAAATAAAATGATGGGGAAACATTCCGAGTAGCCAAAGTGGAGTTTTTTTCTTTCCTCCTTCCATACTGACAAAAATTGGTTTTTTCATTCTAACTGCGGTTACAATTTCTTCAGCACTTCCCCAGCTGGCAACATCTGGAAGTAAATGGGCAATTATAAAATCTGACCGGTCAACCAAATTCAAATCATAACTTCTAACTATTTTCATTCTATTAGCAACATCAGAAAAAAGTCCGTTATCCATATCTGAAAGCATTTTGCGACGAGCTTCCTCGTCTTCTTTCACATCTTTCACAAATGGTTTTTTGTATGGATTAAATACTGTGATGTTCAGTTTTTCCAGTTCTTCTTCTACATATTCTCGCCAATCTTGTCCGTCGGAATATTGCATGTGACCAACCAAATAAGTTTTGGTGAACTCCAATAAATTTTTGTTGTTAGATATTTTCACAATAAATCCTAATTTAATATAGAAGAAATGTTGTTTTTGACCTCTTGAATTGTTCCTAGTCCAATTACAGATTTTACTAAATTTTGTTTAGTGTAAAAGTCCACAAGTGGTTCTGTTTGTCGGCTGTAAATCTCCAATCTTTTGGTAATTGTTTCTGGCTTGTCATCATCTCTTTGATATAACTCTCCGTTGCACTGATTGCAGATTCCTTCGGTTTTGGGAGGATCAAACATCAGATTGTAAACTGCTCCGCAATTCTTACAAGAACGACGAGAAGATAATCGTTTTATTACTTCTTCATTTGCTACGGTAATTACTAATACCACATCCAAATTTTCATTCATCTCTGTGAGAAGTTTATCTAATCCTCTTGCTTGTGGGATGGTGCGAGGAAATCCATCAAGAATATATCCATTTTTGCAATCATCTTCTTGCAAACGATTTTTCATCATCCCAAGAATAACATCATCAGGAACAAGTTTACCTGCATTCATAAATTTTTGTGCTTCAATTCCCATTTGTGTATTTTTACGGATATTTGCTCTCAACATATCTCCAGTAGAAATCTGTGGAATTGAGTATTTTTCAACTAAATATTTAGCTTGTGTTCCTTTGCCTACACCCGGAGGTCCAACCAAAATCATTTTCATTTTCATAAATCCTTTCAAAATTTAGTTATAATAATTTAAGATAATTAGCACTATTGATTTTAAAATATGAGAGAAATATTCTATAATGAAATCCCTGCAATTGTAGCTGTTAACCACGATGCAATTGCACTACAAAACATCGCTTTAATTCCGACGAAATTCATTTAACTAAAACGGATAAGGGAGCAATTCATCAATAGTTGTAGTTTTGTAATTTGTTTGAGAGTTTCCAACATATAGTGGAATATTTCCAGCAAATTCACTGATAATTTGACGACACGCACCACAGGGCATTCCTCCGTCTTTAGTTACTATCGCCATTGCTTTAAACTTATTATATCCTTGTGCAATTGCAGAGAATATTGCCACTCTTTCTGCACATAAAGTTGTTGGATATGCTTTCGACTCGATATTGCATCCGTGAATGATATCTCCGTTTTCAGTCAATAACGCTACACCAACAGGATATTTACTAAAAGGAGACACCGATTTATTCTGTGCCTTTAGTGCTGATTGTATTAATTTTTCGGGTTTCATCTTTTTAACCAATAAAATTTACCTCTAGAAATTACTAACATAAGCAGTCCACCTGCAACAAATCCTCCAATATGTGAAAACCACGCAACTCCGCCATCGCCGGTGCTATATAAATCTCCAATGCCATTTATTATCTGAGTGGCAAACCAAAATCCTACGACAACTACCGCCGGTAAAATTACCGGAAAAATAAATATTAATGTGTGAACTTTCGCAGACGGATATTTTAACATATATCCTGCCATTATCCCAGATATTGCACCAGATGCCCCTACAATTGGAACAACAGAATCTCCCGAAATCCAAACTTGTGTTAATGTGGCGATTACACCACAAAGTAAATAGTATAAGATGAATTTTTTATGTCCAAGGATACTTTCAACATTATCGGCAAAAATATATAAAAATACCATATTCCCCAGTAAATGCATAAAACTACCGTGTAAAAATAGTGAAGATACAGTTGTAATGTATGGATGAACCCAAGTTGAGTATCCCCAATTTTTAAGAGCCAAACTACCATCGCCTACTATATTATTTGGAATTGCAGAATAGTTTATCAAAAATGTAAAATAGGATTCTTGTGTTAACAGAATTTGATACAAGAATACTAAAATATTGATTCCTAAAATTGTCCAAGTTACATAAGGAACTAAAATTCGAGGATTGTCATCTTTATATGGAATAAACATAGATTTCTTTCTTTGTTATAACCACGAATATGCTAAAATTTCTTCGTGAAATTAACTGTTTATTTTACAAAATATGTACTTGATATCTGGTTTACATTCCCAACATTATCGCGAGCTTCAATTGTTAATAAATGAGTTCCAATTGGAAGGTTGTCATCAAATTCATAACTAACCAAATTTCGGTATGAAACATATTCGTGTATAATCGTTTGACCATCAACTGTCCTGGCAACATCACTATAATAATTATTTCGAGCAGAATTTTGCTCAAACCCGCAATTGACGCAATATTTAGCGTCAATATTAAATTCAATTCCGCAGTGTTTAATACAGAGGGTTTCTTTGAATTAATTTCTATTTACTAAGCACAGATCCTAAATAATACGGCCATAGAATAAGTGAAAATAATAATTTCCAACCAGTTATCTTAGCAAATCCTATGGTAAAGAGCCAACCAATAGCCCACAGACTCCCAGTACATTCAATATTTTTTGTTTTACAACATTTATTTTCATCACGCTTATCATCACACATAATCAACTCCTTTTATAATCTAAACAACAAGTAATTTTAGTCACAGTCTATTATACAAATCAAGTAAGAACATTGAATATAATGACACTATAAACATAGATTTCTTTCTTTGTTATGACCACGAATATGCTAAAATTGCTTCGTGAAATTAACTGTTTATTTTACAAAAAATGTACTTGATATTTGGTTGACATTCCCAACATTATCGCGAGCTTCAATTGTTAATAAATGAGTTCCAATTGGAAGGTTGTCATCAAATTCATAACTAACCAAATTTCTGTATGAAACATATTCGTGTATAATCTTTTGACCATCAACCGTTATAGTAACATTATTTTCACCATCAATTCCAGAAAATGAATCTTTTACAAAAAATGACAGCGAAGATAAATTATTATAGGTCCCGCCAATGTCTGGAATTAAATCAATAAGTTCAGGTTTAGTATCTTCAGAAATTACGGCAAATATTTCACCTGATAATGCGGTTGTTGAGTAGAAATTATCAAGTTTTTCAGTTTCCATATAATACCATTTCTCTTTTTTTGTATCGTAGTAAAATATTCCAGCATTTTGGGATTCACTTACCAATCCTTGGACATTAAATGTAATTTTAATTTTATCAGAATAAGGTATCAAATCCGGACCAATAAAGTATGGACCTAACACCATTTTCCCTTCTGGCAATGTTGGTGATGATACTTTGTTTATCCAAACCAAAGTTGTATCAGAAAATGTATCTCCATCGCCTGAAACTGTTATTTTATCATCATCAAACGATAATTCAAACGAACGATTTGGAATGGTTAATTGACTATATAGGTTTGATTTGTAAACAAGGTCTGGTTCACCTAGATATCTTATAGAATATTCTGTAAACTCGGATAATTCAGCAGGAGAAAATACTTGCGATGACAATACATTTTTACTACTTCTCTCTAATGGGAATTTTCGTAAAGTGTCAAAATTATCCAATAATAAATCAGCATTTCTACCACTAAATTCATGCTCGTGAAATTCCAAAATAATTCCGTGTTGATAGTGCATAATTTTTGGAGTCGTCTTCGGATTCAAAACTTGATTAGAGGAAATAGAAAAATACTGAGATTTACTTTGTAAACCGGAAGAAGCGTTTCCTATAACCTCAACAACTTTATATAAATGATTTGAGTTTTCAAAAGTTAAAATACCATTTTCTATTGTAGTGATTATTGGATTCAATGTGTGATTATCATCGTATGGAGTAAGAAGAGTGATATTTGTATGTATTGGCTCTTCCGAATAAGTAGTTACATTAATTTGTTTTCCGCTGGGAGTTAGAGCGAAAGAAACATCCGGAACAGATGACAATGAAATCACTCCTGAAATCGAAACCAAGTTTTGTGAAAAGTCCCACGCTTCAATAAGAAAACGATGATATCCACTTTCTAAATTAGGTATTTGTCGAGATGCTTCATCAATAAATGACATTTGACTTGGATTCTCTGAAAACAGACGATAGAATTTCCCTTTGTTTTCTCTACGAAGCATATAATCACGATGATCATAAAACGAACTATTTTCTTCAAAATCAAAAATATTGAACTGAGTATTATAAATCAATTCATCATCAACAAACAAGTTCATTCCATACAAACCAAAATCAAAAGATTGCTTATCAATTTTATCTTTAATTTGGATTGCTAATCCAAAATCACCTTGTACAGAAATTGTATCAGAAATGTGATAATTACTGTCGTTATTTTTTAGAATCTCTACTATTTTCGTTTGCGGAAACCCATCAATCAAAGTTTGTTTTTCTATTGGAATTATTGCTAAAGATTGTGGAATTGGTAATTTAGTATCAATAATATTTAAATTCGTCAGGAATGGATTTAGTGGATGGTTACTCTCATCTCGGATTTCAAAATGTAGGTGTGGACCGGAGATTCCACCTGTATCGCCTGTATATCCAATAATTTCTCCTTTCTTAACCGGATATTCATATGGCTCAAAGTAGTGGTCAATTGTATAACTATTTTCTTTATTTTGAATAAATTTAGCAATTTGATTAAAAGTCGGTTTAAATGAATCCAAATGTACATATACTGCGATATTCCCATCTTCTAAACGAATGTAAAGAGCTTTCCCGTATCCCTTTGAACTTGTTCGAATTCGTTCTAAATAACCATTTTCAATTGCATAAACTTCAAAACCGATTTTACCAAAAGTACGAATGTCTAGTCCAGCGTGAAACCACCTTTCTCGGAATTCGCCAAAAACACCCGTAATATATTCCCCCGAATTGCATGGCCAAATATATTTATTGAAAAACTGAGGGAGTTCTCTAACGGAATTGTCAATTGTACTTTCTTGTGTTTGAGTAATCTGCTCTGAATTTTCAGCTAATTTCAATATTTGTTTATCTAATTCTTGGATTCGCTTTTTATAGTTACTTTCAATTGCTCTATACAGTTTGTATCCCTTTATAAACTGATTCTTCATAACTTTTACTTGTTTGTAATGAAACTGTTTTTTTAAAGTTTCTTTGGATAGCTCAACCATTTTATATTCATAATTAATCTGAAAATCATCAGACACTTCTAGCTCAATATTCTCCAAATTATTTACTTTACAAAATTCTTCAATCTGAATTTCATAATTACGGAATTTTTGAGCGTAAACAGTTTTTAACTTCTTAGTTTTAGACATTATCTCTTCGGCAACTACATTGTAAAATTCAGCTTTCTCAGCTTCATCTTCAATTGTTACAGCTATATCTTCATAGTTTAGAAGTTTTTTCACAGAACTTTTCATTTCTTGAGTTAAATATGGACTAGAATATAAAATTTGTGCAAAAATAATACACAATAATAACATAATCCACTTCAATAAATTAAGTTTTGTTGCAGGTGTATTTTTAAATTTTGGTGTATTTAACATAATATTTTTCAATTTATTTAGATATTTAATATCAAATGTATAATCCTCATTCGTAAATTATCCATATTTATGGAATTTAATCTACTCAAATTACGGGCAAAAATACGGTATTTAACCTTAAGAGGCAAAATCGGAAAATTATCTTCTAGAATTGAGCTACCACATTTTAATTTTCAGATGAAATCCATTTTGGTTTGCTTCCCCGTAGATGAAGCGTCATTTAGAGTTGCCTCTTATAGTTTAAGAAAATTCAACGAAACATCATTATCCCATATCAACTTTATTTTTCTAGTTAAAGAAGAATTCAAAAATCTAATTCATTTCCCTCGAGGGCATGTAATATATTTCAGAATTGAAGACGGAAATTTAGATGAACAAATTAGTTCTAAAATAAAATTAATCCAACAAAACAATCATTTTGATCTTGTTATTGATTTAAATCCAAATTTTCAGTTGGAAATTTCAAAATTAATCAGCAATATTTCATCACAGTATAAGATTGGATTTCGATCTAAACTATCTGACAAGTTTTATAATATACAATTAGATATCTCAAAAACAGGTTTTCTAGAGAGAGGATATCAGCAAATAAATTTAATGTTGGCAGAATTATGAATATAATAGTTTTTGAAGATGATTTTTATCATCACCTTTATCCGTTTACTTTAACACATGCTACTTTTGAAATTAGATGTGGGATATTTACGCACTTAGAACGGCTCCAAACATTGCTATCTGAAAATGATACTCTAACTCTTGTTGTTCGTCCTGAATTGAAGAATATTACAAAAGAAAGATTTCCTAAATACTTAGTAAATCCAGACATTGTAGAATCAGGATTTTGGCTAAATGGTGCTGTTTTGTGGACAAAAGAAATGCTAGCAAATGTAATGGAAAAAAGAAGTTTTAGTAATAACAATCGATTGGTTGCCTTTCATTCTGAAAATGATATTCCTTTTAATGATGTTACTATTACAAAAGAAAAATCGAAATTAGTAACAAGTCAAATTAATGTAATTCTATTCGAATATCTTTGGGATGCAATTTTTCAAACTGGATCTCAAATTATTGAAGATGTTAATAACTCATATTTTGGCAAGCAAGGTATTCCACATCCATCAGTAATTTTGGTTAATGAAGAAGAAATTTATCTAGCGGAAGGTTGCGGAATTGCTGCAGGGGTCGTTTTAGATGCAACTGAAGGACCAATCATAATTGACGAAAATGCATTTATTGATATTGGAGCATTGATAAAAGGACCAGTTTATATTGGTAAAAACTCGATTGTGAATCCTGGATGCAAACTAAGACGAAATATCACAATTGGCCCATATTGTAAAATTGGTGGAGAAATTGAAGATACAATTTTCCAAGGGTATAGCAACAAACAACACGACGGATTTCTTGGACACAGTTATATCGGAGAATGGGTAAACCTCGGTGCCAATACGAATAATAGTGACCTGAAAAATAATTACAGTAATATCCGTTTTGAGTTGAATAGAGAAATTATTGAAACAGATCATCAATTTTTAGGTGTTATGATAGGTGATTACACTAAAACTGGAATTTCGACCTCGTTCAACACTGGAACTTATTGTGGAGTTGGCGCAAATATTTTTGGATCTGGATTCCAAAACAAAACAATTCCATCATTTTCTTGGGGGAGTGATGGTCAAAAGATGGATTTAGAGAAATTTCTGGATACTTGTAAAATAGTGAAATCACGAAGGGATTGTCAGTTTTCTGCAGAAGAAAAAGACTTTTTTATAAAAATATATCATAAATCCTGAAGTTTTTTCTAAAAATACTTGCCCATATTTTGCCACTCAAGTATATTTCCTGCCCAATATTTCGGAGAAAAATATGAAATTTGAAGGTTTAATTTGCCCAATTTGCTCTAACCCTCTTGATGAGGAAAAATTATCAGAGAAATTGGAATGCCCAAAATGTGGTAAAAATCTAAAACAGAAAAAGTATTTAGCATTTCTTGAATTCTTAATGATGCATGGAATTGTAACAAATATAGATTTTTTCGATCCAAAACTGTACGGTGATGAAATCAAAAAAGGTCAGCAAGAAAAAGAACTTAAAGATGAAACTGATCCTGATGAATTTGAAGATAAAGCCGAAAAAATTGAACGATACGATGAAAATGTGGACCTCCAAGAAAAAACTACTGATGAAGAAGAGTTTAGAGACTGGGACGGAGTAGAAGAGGATTGGATAGAATTTAATAAAAAAAATGATGAAAAAAATAAAAAATGATGATTGGAGAATGAAACATGGATAAAGAAAATAAAAAACCAAATCAACTTCAAATTGAACTGGACAAGGAAACTGCTCAAGGAGAATATTCTAATTTAGCAATTATTACACACTCTCCTGCAGAATTTATACTAGATTTTGCTCAAGTTTTACCAGGATTACCAAAAGCCAATGTGAAAGCTAGGATTATTATGACTCCTTCACACGCGAAAACATTATTAATGATTTTGCAAGATAATGTTAGAAAATTTGAAGAAAAATACGGCGAAATAAAAATGGTAAAGCCAGGCGGACAAGGTTTTGAAGTTAAAGTACCTAAAGATACTTTACCTAATTAAGCATTAAAATTGAACAGAGGGGCAAGCTCCATTGTTCAATTTTTGCGTCGAGTTTCAATCCACATCGTCCAAATAGTAGTTAGTCCAAAACCAAAAATGCATCCTAAAATTATTCCGGTTAAAACATCTGCTGGATAATGCACTCCAATATAAACCCTCGAAAATGATATAACTCCTGCAAAACTCCAAAAAATCAATTTATATTTCCGATAGATGTAAGAAAACACTATCGCAATTCCAGTGATATTTGCTGCATGATTAGACGGAAATGAATAATGCTTTCCTCCTTTACCGCCTAAATGATTTACAACTTCAGTTCCCAGTGCAAACCAAGGTCTGTCTCGTAATTCAAATGATTTGATAAATCCCCCGGTTTGATCACATAGCAATATAATTAGAGGAATTAAAATAGCCAACTTCCAACGATTTGATTTATCTTTCACCATCAACACAATCCACACAATTAGTAGTGGAATAATCCAATTTCTGGCATTGTCAAATATTGGCATTAACCAATCAAACACAGGATTGGACAACGATTGATTGATGAAATGAAAAAGGTTGAGATCGGCTGATTGTATGAAATTTATGAGAAATTGCATAATAAGAAAAAGGGCAGTCAAAGACTGCCCTTAAATCAATTAATGTACTAAATTAAAAATGATAGGAAATACCAAACATCAGTTTTGAACCAGCTGTCTTCAATGGAAACATAACTTTAGTTTTAGAACCATCACCATATTCCGAATATACAAATTGACTCGAAAGCTCTTCAAAACCTTCTGCAAGTTGATAGTCAGTTGTTGTAGTTACGGGCGTAACACCATCTCCACCAATTACATCTGTGTCAAATTCACATTCTCCATATTCTACGCCACCACCAGAACTATAGTTGAAGTTAAAACTAAGATTGTCATTAATTTTGCTTTCGAAACCTAAAATATACTCAACACCAGTGCCTGTTGTGCTGAATTCTAAAACACCCTGCCTGTCAAATGTAGCACCATAGTATGTGTCAAATAAGTCTGAATTATAATCAATGTATGAACCACTAAGATCTAGCGTTAGTTTAGCATCAGCCACATAGTAACCGTAACCAAGTCCAGCATACACTTTACCTTTTTCAGTAACTGGTATATTAACACCCAAGTAGATTGGCATAGATGTAATAGAACCTTCTGTAGTTTGTTCTTTAATTAGCTCAAGACCCCCATAATCAAGTCCAGTATTTGTAACAGTATTTTCACCACCAGAAATGAGTGTTTCTGTACGATAATCAGCTCTCACAAAAAACCATCCAAAGTCATAGGTTGCATTTAATGAAAAATCAAATCCTAGAGTTGCTGAATTTGGACTAAAAACAGTAGTTGCCATACTGTCACTTGCTATTTCATCAGTCAAGTATCCTTTATTTTGGTCATAAAAATCACTTGATAAACCAAACATATCTGCTGTAAAACCAGTGTTTACACCTATAGATAGTTTTGATAAATCAAATGATTGGCCAAAACCAAAAGACATTATTATTAAAACTACTAACATTTTCTTCATTTATTTTCTCCTTATTGTTATTAAATGAACCAATAAAGCTACGAGGAATAGCAAGTTTCAAACAAGTGAAATAATTAGTGTTTATGCTGTAAAGATGGGGTGATGGAAAGTGAAAGATATGGCAGTAAGCTGTAGGCAGGCTCAATCATAATTCATCAATGTCTCCGAATCAGCCATCTACGGAGGGTAAGAACAAGTACCACAACTCCAATTACGGTAATCAAAACTCCCAAAAGACGAGGAGAAATTAGCTCGAGGAATTCCATTATTTCAATCCGTTTGCTACAATTTCAGCAATATCGAGGACTTTCATTTTTTCTTCCTGACCTTTTACACGCATTGCATCGTCCATCATAGTTATACAAAATGAGCAGGATGTTGCAACAGTATCAGCACCGGAATTCATTGCTTCTTCAAATCTTACAACATTAATTCGCTCACCATCATTGATTTCATACCACATATTTCCACCACCGGCACCACAGCAGAAACTGTTATTTTTGTTCTGCTCCATCTCAACCATTTCGCCATCATTCATTACTCCTTGGATGATATTTCTAGGAGTATCATAAATATCGTTGTGGCGTCCTAGATAACAGGCATCGTGGTAGGTTACTTTCCCTGATAAATGTTGATTTGGTTTCAATTGCCCATTTTCTATCAATTCATCAATGAATTCTGTATGATGTTTAACTACATAATTACCACCAAAATCCGGATACTCATTTTTGAATGTATGGAAACAATGCGGACAAGGAGTTACAATAGTTTTGAACTCATATTTGCTGAGTGTTTCAATATTCTGTAAAGCAAGAGTTTCAAACAGATACTCTTCTCCCATTCTTCGAGCAGAGTCTCCAGTGCAAGATTCTTCAGTTCCTAAAACTGCATAATCGATTCCAGCAGTCTCAAAAATTTTCACCATTGCTTTTGCAATTTGTTGATTTCTTGGGTCATACGCACCAGCACAACCTACCCAATATAGTACATCAGCTTTCTTCTTTTGCGAAAATATAGGAAGTTCAATGTCTGAATCTTCTGCCCACTTAGTTCTGTCGTTTTTCGGAAATCCCCACGGATTACCGCTTTGCATTGTTTTCTCCAAACTTTCGCTCGCTTGTTCGTGTGGTTTACCTTCGGACAAAACCAAATATCGTCGCATATCTGTAAATGTTGGTATATGGTCAATCAGCACCGGGCAAGCTTCCATACACGCACCACAAGTTGTACACGACCAAAGTTCATTTTCTGTAATTAATCCGTTTATGAGAGGTTTCACTTCTCCGTCGTTCATTTCTGCTGCATACAGATTTTTTCGGATATCAGTGATAATTTTCATTGGTGATAGTGGTTTATCCGTATTATAAGCCGGACAGATCGTAGAACATCTAGAACATTCCGTGCAGGAAACACTATCCAGAAGTTGTTTCCACGAAAACTCTTCAACTTTGCTTACTCCTAGTGAGATATTTTCGATATCAGCTTCTGGATCTTGCATCATTTTACTTACGAACATTGGACGAAGTAGCCCTCGTTTTTCAGTATTTGTTAATGCAGTATTCAAAATTACAACAATAGCGTGAAACATTTTGGTTTGAGGAATGAGTGCAATCGCTAAAAGAGAAATTATAGAGTGAATCCACCAAAACGCAGGTTTTACAAATTCCCACGATTCTGGTGAAGCAAGTTTTGATATTGGGTATCCTAACCAAGAATATCCAGCATTTTGTGGAGATTCAACTGCTAATCGAGCGGCTTCTGATAAGAATCCTGTTAAACAGATAATCAGTAGAAAAACTAAAATCCCCACATCGGCAAATAGAATCCCTCGCCCAGATAAATTATCATTTGGCAATGCTTTTGGTTTGTTGAAAATACGACGATAAAGCGCCATTAAAATTCCTACAGTAAACATCAATCCACCCAAATCGTTTAAGAAAGCAAACCAAGGAGTATCCATAGTTGGAAGATAATCAACAAACAAACCCCATTTAGTAAACATATCCACTGATGTAGCAAACAAAAGTTCAAAACAACCCCATCCCAAAAAGATGTGCATTACCGTAGCAAAAGTAAATTGTTTGGAATTAACACGCATCTGTGCAAAGCCATAAACTACAGCATTGCGAATAATACTTAAGAAATTAAAAGGACGATGTTCTTCCTTTTTCCCAATACGAATGACGAATAATCGCCGAAGATTATACAAAAAATAAAATCCTGATAGAATCGCAAAAATATAAAATGAATTTGGTATGTGATGTTGCATTTTTACCTCACTATTTCAGTTAAATTAGAAAGTCAAAAGTATTAGTTTCTAGTAACTTTCATTTTGTCCTGTCCTAAAATTGTTAATCGATATTCTTAAACTTCTCTATGAGTCTCGAATTATTATCGATTTTTTATTGCTTCAGTCAATTTTGGAACAATCTCAAACAAGTCCGCTATAACTCCGATATCGGCAACTTCAAAAATCGGTGCATTTTCATCCTTATTGATTGCAATAATATTGTCTGAACCTTTCATCCCAACCAAATGCTGGACTGCTCCGGAGATTCCTACTGCTACATATAATTTTGGAGAAACAGTTTGCCCAGATGAACCAACTTGCCTTTCGTGCGGTAGCCATTCATAATCGACCACCGGTCGTGATGCACCAAGCTCTGCTCCAAGTGATTCTGCTAATTCCTTAACCACCGGTAGATTCTCTTCTTTACCAACTCCTCGCCCGATAGACAGTATAATTTCAGCTCTACTTAAATCCACTTCACCTTTTGCTTCTTGGAATTTCTCTCCAGGTCGAACTGTTTGTGCAACGGTGGATAAATCCAATGATAATTCGCGAATAGATGCATTACCCTTGGAAACTTCATCAACTCGATAACTTCCCGGTTGGAAAGATGCCAAAATCGGTGAACTGCTAACAGAAATATCAGAATTAATTTTCCCTTGATAAATCTGACGAATAAACATTAACTCGTCTTCATTTTTGAATCCAATACAATCAGCAACAAACGGGACATTAAGTCTCGCACCTAAACGCGGAATCCAATCCCGTGCTTCATAAGTATGAGCAAAAAGCACAATATCAGGTTTCTCAGAATCAATTGTTTGCTGAAGTGCAGAAATATAATTTAGCGGATTATAATCCGCAAGTTCAGACTGATTTGCAAGCAAAATTTCCGATAAATTGTAAGAAGTTAAACTCTGAGCTACATCATTATTAAATGTTATAGCTGATAAATTTCCACCAGTAGATTCAGCGACTTTTTGTGCTCCTGAAAGTGCTTCTAATGATGCACGATTTACTGTTCCATTTTCTTGTTGAATAAATATAAATATTTTCATCATATTACCCCAATACTTTAATTTCGTTAGTGAGTTTTTCCATCAACTGTTCAACAATTTCATCAGGAGAACCGGAAATGAATTCTGTTTCCTTAGTTTTTTGTGGAACATAAATCTGCTTGGTTTCTGCTTTTGTAGCGATATCATCTAAATCAATATCACTAGCTGACATAGTTTGTAGAGGTTTCTTTTTCATCATCATAATTCCACGAAGAGAAGCATATCGAGGTTTGTTTAATCCAGATTGAATTGTCAATGATGCAGGAAGATCAAGCTCTGTCCATTGAGCCCAACCGCCTTCAAGTTCTCGTTTGACTTTTATCACAGTATCACCAACCATTTCAGTTCCAATAACTAACGATGAGTGTGATGTATTGAGAAGTTCTGCCAAAATAACACCAACTTGAGCATTGCCAGTATCATCTGATTGCAAACCAGTAAAAATTAAATCGAAATTCTCATCTTTCAAAACAGATGCAAACACTTTTGAAGTGGCAAGTGCATCAAAATTTTCGAACTTCTCGTCAGTTATCATAATTCCTCTGTCAGCACCTTTTGCAAGTCCATCTTTAACAACTTGCACAGCGGAATCTTTTCCCATTGAACAAACTACCACTTCACCACCGTGTTTTTCTTTTAGAAGCAACGCTTCTTCGAGTGCGTAAGTATCACATTCGTTTGTTGTAGATGTTATGCCGTCTTCTATTATTGTCAGGTTATCATCGGCAATTTTGATAAGCGAATCACTATCCGGAACCTGTTTTACTAATACACATATTTTCATTTTTTCTCCAATATTCATTTATAGAATTTCAATATTTACACAAAATTTTGGTTCAAAAATTACGAATAAAACAGGATAAATAACTCTTGTTTTTTATAAATCTGATATAGAAATTTTCAATCAACTGGTTAGCTGGGCTCCAAACAACTTATTGGTTTTCTGACCACTCCTCATACCAAATCATTTGGATTGACTCCAATATTCCCTCGCTTGATTTTTTAGGGTCATCAGAAAAATCATTGAGTTCAATAATCATTTTATGCAGATCTGTAAATCTAACTGTTAATGGATTAATGTCCGGATACTTCTCAGAAAGCTCAAATCCTAAATCTTCTTTATCTTGCCAAGTTAGTTTCATATTTATTATTCAATCTGCTAATTTTCTTACTCATAATTTGCAGTAATTTAGAAGAAATAAAAGTACATCCAAAACTAAAATCAAAACTGTTCGGCATTGTTACAATAAGTTACACAATAATTTTAGTTTCACATGTTGTTAATATTCTAACTTACTTGATTGAACAGAGAGGGTAAAATTGAAGAAAAATAAATTAATTCTATGGTTAGTAATGTTAACTGGAGTTGTTTTCGCAAACTCAGTCAGGGAAAATGTAATTCTATTTTGCTTGAATCAGAATTCAGAATTATTATCCATTTCAAAAACTGAAGATGGATTTTCAGTCAATAACAGCGAACTTAATGATTATTTTAAATCTATAAAAGCTACTGATTTAGAGCAGTGGATACCATTTGCAACAGAGGATGATCACGACGGAGATATCTACTTAAACAGAATTTATCGTTTATATTTGCCTGAAAATAGAACCAAATCACTTTCTCAAATCCTGGAAGAAGTTGCTTCTTTTGAAATTATACATTCATCTGAAAAGGAATATATCAGAAAACCATATTATACACCAAACGATCCTCGATACAGCCAGCAATGGTTTTTGCAACAAGTAAACGCTAATTATGCGTGGAATTTTTGGGATATTGATGGAGGAGACAATCCCGGTAACCAAAATGTATTGCTCGCTTCAGTTGATACTGGTGTAGATTGGGACCACACTGATCTAAGAAATAATATATGGCAAAATCTCAATGAAGATGCAGATGGTGATGGCCATACAATTGAATATTCTAATGGAACTTGGATACTCGATCCTGGCGATTTGAATGGAATTGACGACGACGATTGGGATGATAGCCCCACAACTTTTGTGGATGACTTAATCGGTTGGGATGTTGCTGGTTGGAGTGGAGTTGGAGATAATAATCCTCAACCAAAAGAAGGAGTATCCAATTGGAGTACTTGGGCTCACGGTACACATGTAGCCGGACTTTTAGCTTCATCAACAGATAATAATACAGGAATTGCTTCAGTTGCGTTTGACTGTAGTATAATGTCTGTTAAAGTATCCAGGGGAAATCAATCAGGTGAACCTTATATAACTGATGGATTCTCTGGTATTTTGTATGCCGCTAAAGCTGGATTTAACACAGGATCATTTGCAATAATCAATAATAGTTGGGGTGGTGGTGGTTTTAACTCATACGAACAAGCAAATATAAATGTTGCACATGACACATACAATGCAATCATTTTTGCTGCAGGTGGTAATGGTTCAGATTCTTGGCCTTATGGAGAAGAATATACCGCACATTATCCATCAAGCTATGAAAATGTGATTGCCGTTGCTCCGTTGGGAACAAACGATAATTGGAACCATTGGGGAACCTACCACGAGACAATTGATTTATCATCTCCCGGAGAAAATATTCAAAGTACAATTATTGGAAATAACTATACTTCTTGGGATGGTTCATCTATGGCAACACCAATTGCCGCAAGTTGTGTTGGTCTGCTAAAATCTAAATATCCTGATTGGTCTAATATCCAACTAGAAACAATGATTGTTGCAACAGCTGATCCGGTAATTTATAACCAAAATTCTGAATCATACCTTCAAGGGAGATTAGGAACTGGAAGAGTTGATATTTTGAAAGCTATTGAAACTGGACTTTTCCCAAAGTTGGAGTTTATTGCTAATGACATTATCCCTGTAACTGGGCAAGACAACGATGTTAATCCAGGTGAAATAGCAGAATTACGAACTATATTGGTCAATAATGAAGATTGGGGAACTGCTGTTGGTGCTATTGGATTTTTATCATCTGAATCAGAATTTGTGACCATCATAAACAATGAAGCAAGTTTTGGAACAGTATCTCCTGGAGATGCGACTTTGAATGAAATTGATCCATTTGTCATTGAATTTTCAACTGATACTCCAACCGGAAATGTATCGTTTGATCTTGTACTTACTTCAAACGAAGATGATTATGTTGTTTATACTGACACGCTTACATTTACAGTTAGAATAATGCCAACTTTGGATAACCTCTCAAGTAATCGCCCAAGCGAATTTTCATTATCTCAAAACTATCCAAATCCATTCAATCCAGTAACAGTTATTAGTTATCAACTCCCTGTTCCAAGCTCCGTGCTACTTACTATTTATAATCTACAAGGGCAATTTATTGGAGAATTAGTAAGCAATGTTAGCGTACAGGAAGCTGGCTATCATTCAGTAGTTTGGGATGCATCAAATTATCCAAGTGGAGTGTATTTTGCAAAACTGCAAACGGATAATTTTACACAAACACAAAAATTATTATTATTAAAATAGGAAATTATATGAAAAAATTATTGTTAGGAATGTTATTAGTAATTGGTTTTTTAGCTGCAGAAACAGTGGATGTTGAACAAGCAAAAACTGTTGCAGTGAATCTTTTTACCGAACGGAGTGATTTTGACATCGACAAAATCAGTATTCTTGATATTTCCACAGAAACATTCGGAAAGAATAATTTATTTTACATTTTCAATATGATACCTGCGGGATTTGTAATTGTATCCGCCGATGATATTGCAACTCCAATTATCGGTTATAGTTTTGAAGGACAATTACAAAATGATAAAATTCCCACACAACTTGCAAATAAACTTGAGAAATACAAATCTGAAATTATTGAAGCTATTCAACAAAATATCTTACCAACTGAAAATATTAGAACTCAATGGGGATATTACATTTCTGACAATGGTTTTATAATCAATAGAAATTTTCGTTCAGTTTCTCCGCTAATCCAAGCTCGATTTGACCAACCAAATCCGTGGAATGCAAAATGCCCGGTAGACCAAAGTGGTCCAGGTGGACGCGCACTCGTTGGATGTGTAGCGGTTTCAATGGCTCAAGTAATGCACTATTGGTCATATCCAGATTATGGTTACGGTTCTCACAATTATTATCATTGGGATTATGGCAATATATCTGCAAATTTTGGTGATACTCATTATGATTGGTCAAATATTCCAAATGCACCGGCAACAGATGATACTCAAACAATTTTATTTCATTGCGGAGTTGCCATTGATATGGGATATGGCCCAGACGGCTCAGGAGCATATGTAGGTTGGGGAAATCCGTCTGCAATGACAGCAATGGATGATCATTTTCTCTTTGATGATGATATCCATTTTGAAGAAAAAGATAATTATTCAGATGCTTCTTGGAAAGAACTGATGCAAACTGAACTTAACGAAGGTCGCCCAACAGTATATCGTGGTTATGATATTGAAAGTGGTGGTGGTCACGCTTGGAATATTGATGGTTATCAAAACGATTATTTCCACTGCAATTGGGGGTGGGGTGGATATGCAAATGGTTATTTTTATCTCAATAACTTAACTGGTGGTGGATATAATTTTTCTGAAGGCCAAGCAGCAATAATGGGAATTATTCCAGAAAGTTTATCAACACCAAATTTAGTACTTACAGAAACAGCTAGTGAAGAAGTAACTGGTGATGGTGATGCGGTGATTAATCCAGGAGAAACTGCAAATATCTTTGTTACTTTGAAAAACCTACCACCTTGGCCAAGTGCAGTTGATGTTGAACTGATTTTAGAAACACAAGAAGACGGAGTTACAATTATTAACGATTATATTTCTTTGGCACAAATTGATTCTGCTGAAACTTATACCAATTTAGAATTTCCTTTTATTGCCGAATTTTCATCAGATACTCCTCTTGGTGGTTATTCTTTTAAATTGGTTGTATTAACAAATGACCTACAATACACAAAAGAATTTGACTTTGAAGTCAATATTTCTCTACATCAAGCTGGATTCCCATTTTACACTTCTGAGCAAGTGAAATCTTCTCCCATTGTAATCGATATTGACGATGATGGAGAAAAGGAGATTATCTTTGCTGATTATACAGGTTTAATTCATAATTTAAATTATAACGGAAATGAAGAGATAAACTGGCCATTTGATACTGGGAATCAGGTTTGGGGTTCTCCGGCAGTAGCTGATATAGACAATGATGGAGAGCTGGAAATTATAATTGGATCAAAATCGAAACATCTCTTTGTGCTTACTCCTACTGCTGAAATAAAATTGGATTTTGAAACTGAGATGTATCTTATGGCTACTGCTTCTATCGGAAACATTGATGATGATGATGAACTTGAAATTATATTCCCTGGATTTTCAACTGCAAATGAAACTTCCAGTATATTCGCAATAAATCTCGATGGTTCAAATGTTCCGGGATTCCCAATAATTGTAAATGAGAAAATTTTGTATGGATTAGCATTAGCCGATTTTAATGAAAATGATAAAGTAGATATCGTATGTACAACTGATGCTGGGAATATATTCCTTTTCTACGATAATGGAATAATTGCCGATGGTTTCCCTTTTACAGCTGAAGAACAATTTAAAACAGCTCCATCTGTGTTAAAACTAAACGAACAAGATGAATTTGGTTATGATAAAATTATTGTAGCAGGATC
The DNA here is from genome assembly GCA_014381725.1 of Fidelibacterota bacterium. Classification (GTDB taxonomy): domain Bacteria; phylum Fidelibacterota; class Marinisomatia; order SCGC-AAA003-L08; family JACNLC01; genus JACNLC01. Next base: position 40,060 of record JACNLC010000085.1, read on the forward strand.
AATGGATGATAATTTTTATGCGATTAACAGCGATGGAGGACTTCGTTTCTCAGTTGAAACTGATGGTAATATTCAAACTTCAGCAGGATTTGTGGATATCGAAAATATCGGACCGGTAATCTTTTTCGGCTCAGATGACGGATATCTGTATGCTGTGCAAACAAACGGATTTAATGCTCCGGGTTGGCCTAAATATCTTAATGAAAAAGTAACTGTATCGCCTGTCTTTGCGGACATTGATGGAGACAATATCCCAGAGGTTGTGTCAGGTAATGATACCGGAGAAATGTATGTTTTCAATCTGAATGGTTCTCCATTCCAAAATACTCCAATACCGTCAGAATTTTCCTATAAAAGCACTCCTATGATAGTTGATACCGACAATGATGGTGATTTTGAAATTGTAATTGGCACTACTCACAACTTAACAAATGTGGATATTAAAAATCTGGGAAACGACGGAGCTTATTGGAAAATGGATAGAGGAAATTCGAAAAGAACTGGATTATTTGAAAGCACAATGAATGCTAATTTAGAGACAGATATTTCCAATATAATTATTCATAATTTTGAATTGCATACCGCTTACCCTAATCCGTTTAATCCTACAACGGTTATTAGTTATAGTGTGCCGGTAGAGACAAACGGCCGTTTGTCTCTACAAATTTACAACATTACTGGTCAGTTGGTAGAAACATTGGTAAACGCGCAAGTAGAAGCTGGTTATCATACAGTAGTTTGGAATGCAGAAAATCAACCAAGCGGATTATATTTCGTTAGAATGACTGCTGGAGATTTCGTAAGTACACAGAAGATGTTGTTGTTGAAATAGTAGAAAATAAAAAATAAACAACGAACAGACGAAATAAAGCAAGTTCGTAACTTCGCCTTGTCCGCCAATGTTTTTCAGGTGGGCGTTTTCGTTATAAACCTTAAAACAATTGCTTGCTACTAACAAAACTAACAAAGTAAATTTACTTCTCGAAAACACAATTTAATTATGAAAAGTTTCAAAATTATATTATTATTATTGACCATTTGGTGCGTTTCCGTTTCAGCACAAGAAACTTCTGCACCTATTTTTGTATATCCAACCATAACTTGACAAACTTAAAAAGGAGCAAAAATGTTGAATAACAAAATAACAAAACTAATCAGTGCAATCTGTGTAATCTGTGGTTTGGTTAGCGGTTTGCTTTTTGCAACTACAATAAACATCCCGGCAGATTACAGCACAATACAAGCCGGCTTAAACTCAGCAAGCGAAGGCGACACCGTGCAAGTCTCTGCAGGTACTTACTACGAAAACATCACTTGGCCTGCTACAAACAGCATACAACTAATTGGTAGCGGTGAAGAGGATTGCATTATTGATGGTGATTCTCTGGCAAGTGTGATACGCTTTACAAGCAGTAATATTGACACAACCACGCTCATAACTGGATTTTCAATACAAAACGGTTTTGCACAAGGAGATTATCCATATAATCATGGCGGCGGGATTTATTGCTCTTCTTCCAGTCCGAGTTTGGCGAATGTGACGATTTCTGGTAATTCGGCTGAAGGTGTTGGTGGTGGGATTTATTGCCGTAATTATTCCTGTCCGAGTTTTTCATCAGAGAATCGCTGTAATATCTATTCCAACACCATATCAAACAGCAGAGGAGCAGGTGCGGATATTTTTGCAAATAATTGTCCTGTCATTGATGTTATCGTAGATACATTCACGGTGTTGACTCCAACTGAATATCACGCATCACCTTTGGATAATTTCACATTTGATATTTTGAATTCGATTATTCCAGAAGAAGATCAAGTCAACGCAGACCTTTATGTTTCGCCGGATGGAGATAACAGCAATGATGGATTAACCGCAGAGACTCCGCTTAAAACGATTCAATATGCAACCAGCATCATTCTTGCAGACAGCACCAATCCGCATACGATTCATCTTGCGAATGGAATTTACAGTCCAAGCACCAACGGTGAGTATTTTCCTGTGGAAGTGATAAACTATGTTTCGCTTGTAGGAGAATCTGAAGATGGTGTGATTTTAGATGCAGAAGGTGTTGCCGGAGTGATGAGATGTAGATATGTTACCTCTGCCACAATTTCACATCTGACATTGACAAACGGTTCGGCTTCTTCCGGTGGCGGGATTTATTGCCGTGAATCTAGTCCGAGTTTAGCGAATGTGACGATAAGTGGCAATTCGGCTTCTGAATATGGTGGAGGGATTTATTGCGAAGAATCCAGTCCGAGTTTGGCGAATGTAACGATAAGTAATAATTCGGCTTCTGAATATGGTGGCGGGGTTTTTTGCTATAATAATTCCAGCCCTACTTTTGTGAATGTGACGATTAGTAATAATTCGGCTTCTTCTAATGGTGGCGGGATGTATTTGAATAATTCCAGTCCGAGTTTGGTTGATGTGACCATAACGGCTAATTATGCTTCTTTTGGTGGCGGAATTTTTTGCTGGGACAATTCCAGCCCGAGTTTGGTTAATTGTATTTTGTGGAATGATGCACCACAGGAGGTTTATTTTAATGTATATTCTGACCCAAATTCAATTATGATTGCATATTCTGATATTCAAGGTGGCGAAGCAGGAATTGTAACAAACGATAACGGCACAGTTAATTGGGAAGACGGCAATATAAATTTAGATCCGCTGTTTGTAGATGAAGAAAATGGAGATTTTCATCTTCAAGAAAGTTCGCCCTGCATAGATGCTGGCACAGCGTTTTTTGTGTTTGAAGGCGATACTTTAGTTGATATGAGCGAAGATGAATATGTTGGCTCAGCACCAGATATGGGAGCGTTTGAGTATGGAGAAATTGCAGGAATTGAGGATGATTACGAATTATTAATAACGAATTACGAGTTAATGAGAGCATACCCAAATCCATTTAATCCGAGTACAACAATTAGCTATGCGGTAGAGTCAAACGGCCGTTTGTCTCTACAAATTTACAACATTACTGGTCAATTGGTAGAAACATTGGTAAACGAGCAAGTAGAAGCTGGTTATCATACAGTAGTTTGGAATGCAAATAATCAGCCGAGTGGAATTTATTTTGCTGTTCTGAGTATTGGTGGATTTTCAGAGACACAAAAACTACTTCTCTTGAAGTAAATTATTTAAAATAGTTTTTCATAAATAGTTTCATAAATTAACTACCGAGTTAATAGTATGGAAATCATAAAAAAGACTTTTCGAATTGATGGGATGCACTGTGCAGGTTGTGTTGCAAATGTAGAGAAAACACTTAATTCTGTAAATGGCATTATCGATGCATCCGCAAACCTTACATTGGAAAATGTTTCAATAGAATATTCTGATAAAAACGCTATCAATTCTGCAGTATCTGCTATTGAGCATATTGGATTTCAACTGATTTTAGATAAAAAAGACATACCACCAGCTGAGAAAAAGCAAAAAGAAATTAGTCAATGGAAAACCAAGTTCCTACAAATGGCAGTATTTGGAATTCCCTTACTATTTTTTGCAATGTGGGAGATGGTTTTTCAAGGAATAGTCTCTAAAAATACATCAATAATTATTCAATTTCCACTTGCAACGGTATTGGTTTTTCTCGGTAGGAATTACTATGTAATTGGATTCAAATCATTGCTTAGATTAGTTCCCAATATGGACAGCTTAATAGCTTTGGGAACAAGTGCCGCATATTTATACTCTATTATTTCTTCAATTAATCTTATTGGAGAATTCGGGATTTCAGGATTTGAAAAACTCTATTTTGAAAGTGCAGGAGTAATCTTATTATTTATAACCTTGGGACGATTTCTCGAAGCAAAAGCAAAGGGAAAAACTACAGAAGCACTTTCAAAGTTATTTGAAACCGCTCCAAAAACAGGATGGATTAACAATAATAGTGACTGGATTGAAATCCCCGTTGAGGAGATTAAGATTGGCGATACTATAATGGTCAAACCTGGCGGACAAATTCCAGTTGACGGAACCGTTATTGAAGGTTTGTCTTTTGTTGATGAATCGGCAATTACAGGGGAATCAAATCCTGTGAAAAAAGAGAAGAATGATAAAGTAATCGGTGCAACAATCAATACATCCGGAATGATCATATTCGTAGCTGAAAAAGTAGGCAGTGATACAGTATTTTCCAATATTATCAAATTAGTTAAAGAAGCACAATCATCTAAAGCACCAATTCAAACTTTAGCAGATAAAATAGCCGGAATTTTTGTTCCAATAGTTTTATTATTAGCAGTTATAAGTTCCGTGGGGTGGTTAGCGTTGGGGCAACCACTTGTATTTTCTCTAAACATTTTTGTATCAGTTTTGATTATTGCTTGTCCTTGTGCTTTAGGTTTGGCTACACCAACAGCTGTAGTGGTTGGAATGGGTTTATCAGCACAAAATGGTATTCATTTTAAATCCGCTGAATCTTTGCAATATTTAAGCAAAACTGGTATAGTTGTTTTTGACAAAACCGGGACCCTAACCAAAGGCGAGATAGTAATCACAGATATTAAAACATCAATTGACAAAAAAGAATTTTATTCGTTACTATACTCAATAGAAATACCCTCTGAACACCATTTAGGCAAAGCTATTGTCAACCATATTTCCAAAGGTGAAGAATTTGATGAATATTCTGTAAATTCTTTTAAAGCTATATTAGGAAAAGGTGTAAAAGGAATAATTAATAACAGCGAAATTATTGTTGGGAATTTGACATTTATTAATGAAACAATAAACCAGTTATCGGATGATATTTTAGACTTGGACGATCGACTTAAAAATCAGGGAAAAACAGTAATCCACATTGCAAGCAACGATGAATGGCTTGGGCTCGTTGGGTTATCAGATGAAATTAGAATTGAAGCAGAACAGACAATTTATGAGCTCCAAAAAAATGGAGTTGATTTGTGGATGATTACTGGCGACAATCACAAAACTGCCGAACATGTAGGGAAAACTATAGGAATTAAAAATATACTATCTGAGATTCTGCCAAATGAAAAATCAACACAAATTACTCAACTTAAAAAAAATGGTAATCTTGTAGCAATGGTGGGAGATGGAATAAATGATGCTCCGGCACTAGCTTCGGCGAATATTGGAATTGCTTTAAGTTCTGGTACAGATGTAGCAATAGAAACTGCTGATATTGTATTAATGAGATCCGACCTTTCTTTGGTTAAAGGAGCAATGAAAATCAGTAAAAAAGTTGTTAGTAAAATTAAACAAAATTTGTTTTGGGCATTTATTTATAATGTTGTTGGAATTCCAGTTGCTATGGGAATTTTGTATCCTATAAATGGTTATTTACTAAATCCAATGATTGCCGGAATTGCAATGGCGTTTTCTTCTGTTAGTGTTGTGAGCAATACATTACTTTTGAAAAGAATGAAGATGTAATATTGTTTCAACAAAGTAGTTCCGAACTTTAGGAATTAGTGCACTTGCTTGCTCGAACCGACTCCCCACATTCTTCACTTTCCCCAAATCAATGGAGATTCTATTACCTCGTGATTGCCTTTGGTGATATTTCTACCATTCTCGAAAACTAGGTAACCGTATTTTCCGTAGTGTGGAATTTTACGCGCTAAAGGAATAAGTTCTCGCTGATTGGACGAATAGAACAACAACCCTGATTTACCATTATTTTGTTTAAATGCCCAAACAAAACTGTGGTCGTCGGAAGTCATAGATTGTTTGTAAATCTCCAATGAACCATTCGATTTAAGATGTTTCAATTTCGCTGGAATTACACCTAAATAAATTAGGGGTATCTCCGGAATTTCATCTGTTGTAAGAAACAATTGTAATATATTTTCTTCGTTGATATGTCCGTTAAATGACCGCGCAAGTTCTGTCCATTCATCTGATTTCTCTGGAACAACAAATCCAAATTCAGGTTCACCTAACAAATGTCTAATAGTCATATCCATTTCGGAATCATCCAAAGTTCGCATAAGATGGTAATTTGGGTCTATTACTACTTTTTCAACTTCGTGATTTAAATCCAATTTAGTTAACTCAGAATCAAGAAAGATTTTCGATAAGTTTGTGTTTTCTTTTTCAAAAGTTAATACTTCAACAAACATCGGTTTAATACTACCTATTTGTTTGACATAAAAATCATCACTTTCTTTAATTAACTCTAATTTAGGATTTCCCTTTTCATCAATCCACTTTTGTTTCAATTTAGTTAAATCATTGCCACTTATTTCTTCGAAAGCATTGAAAAATTCGTCATAACCAGTTTTCTGCCATTGATGTTTTTTTATAACTAATTTTAGAGCTTCTATAAATTTGTCTTGACCAAGATATTCTTCAATCATATGAAAAATCATAGCTACTTTCCCGTAACCAATTGCACGAGATGACATATCAGTTCTGCTTATAAAATCTGCTGGAGCAAAATCATTTTCAACTGTAGTATAGATTGAATAATCTTTCAACAAATTCTTGCGATACTGTTCTGCATCATTTTTTGATTTTTGCAATTTATATAAATAATCTGCTTGATATGATGTTAGTCCCTCGCACCAATTACCGCCATCTCCGACATACACAGAATTACCCCACCAATTGTGCAAAACTTCGTGTCCGAGTGATGTATAAACAATAAACGGCAAATGAATAACCGACCGCCCCAAAACAGTATAAGATGGCATTCCATATCCAGTTGGAAAAAAGTTCTCCACAACCGCAAATTTTGAGAATGGATAAGGTGATAACATTTCAGAATACATTTGCACAAATTCTATACTTTTATTCAGATAATCTATTGCCAATGATGAATCTTCAGGGAAGAAATAGGTGTAAAACTCTATATCATTTACAACTTTTTTGCTGATGACCCACTCTGCTGCAGTTACAAAAATCCCATCTACTTTGTGCAGTGTTTCAAACTCAGATAATGTAATATCCAACATAAAATTTGTTTTACCTTGATGGATTAATTTCCCTTCAGAAACTGCACTCCATTTTTTGGGAAGATAAATTTTAGTATGGAAAGTTAGCAAGTCCTCATCTGCCATTGGATAATATCCAGCAGATGGCGACAAAAATACGCCTTGTTCAGAAATTGTTGCGTCAATTTCCATCGCAATTTTTTCGCGACTGAATGTTGATGATTCTGTATCCTGCAACATCACACCTGAATAATTAACAGAAATATCAGCAGTTTTGGATTCCATCATTTTTCGTTGGATAACAATTAGATTCAATCCAACATTTTTATCAAATACTTGTTCAAATTCTCGTGTTCTCCCATTGATAGTTAAGGAATGAATTTCAAGTATATCGGATAAATAAAATTCGAAATTACCATCAGAAGTAATCTCAAATGTATCTTCAGCAGTTAATTTATTTGATGCTGGATTAATATTCATCAAAATATCGTGATGAGTAATAATTGATTCTGAAAATAGAAATCGAATTCCAACTACCAATACTAAAACTAATTTATTCATATTTTTCCTTTTTCTCTCACGCAAATGCAGAAAGCGTTTTGTGTAAAATATCAATTATTTGACAATCACTAGGGTGTGATTTTCTGGAAATTGTAGATATTTCTCAGCTACTTTTTGGATATCTTCAACTGTAATCTTTTCATATTTTTCAAAGCGGTTAAGTGCTTTTTGATAATCGTCAGAATAAAACTCAAAATATCCCATATAAAATGCTTGACCAATCCGAGTGAGATTTCTCATCATATAATGACCTTTACTCGAGTTAATAGTTTTTTCGATTTCGTTTTGTGAAATATCCAATAATTTATCCGGATTAAAATACGATTTCATTCCGTTAGTGGCTATGTCAATATTTTCGATTCCTGTTCCAATTGATGCTGTCAGCCAACCAATATTACCTTCGTAACCGTCTGACATTCCCAACGAATACGCCAATCCCTGAGTTTCTCGTAAATCAAACATCATACGATACGATAGTAAATCTGTCATTAACGAAAATGTCGGTTTATCGTCTTTCTCAATTTCAAATTTATATCCCAATCTAATCTGAGCTTGTTCCTTGCTCATATCAATTATTTTCTCACTAAAGTCAGTTGATAGTTCTACACCAGAATCAAATTTCTTTGTTGGTTCAGCAACTTTTGTCCAAATTGAGTTAAAAATGTTAGTTAGTTCAGAATGAGAAATTCCTGATGAAATCGAAATGATATAATTCTCAGGTAAAAAATATCTTTTTTGTAGCGATGTTAAATTGTCAATATTCATCATTGATACAGCTTCCATCGTGCCACTAACTTTCCCTATTGAGGGATGATTGTTGCCAAGAAATAACCTCCAAAACTCTTTTGATGCAGTTTCTCTTGCGGTGCTTTGTTGCATCCCCAATCTCATTCTTGCATTTGAAATTCCTTCACCAATATTCTCTTCTGCCAAAATTGTGTTGGATAGCATATGGGTCAATAATTTTATTCCTTCTTCTGCATCTTTTTCCAAACATTCAAATCGGATATAACCAAATTCCGGTGAATTGTAATAATTATCGTATGGAATAAATCCCATATCCTTGAATTTTATTTTAGCACCAATGGTTTGCAATTTCTTTTGAAGTTCTTCGGCTGAATATTCATCAGTTCCGGATTCCAACAACGAATGTAAGATTTCCGCTCCACCGGAAAGAGGTCCTTCGATTACATTTCTGTTCTTGATTAAAATGTGCATCCCAAACATTTCTGAACCACCACCAGATGCAGTTACTAAAGTCACCCCAGACGGCAGTACCGTTTTATCATAAACTAACTTAGTATCCTTTGTGTCTTTTGTGGTAAGTCCTTTCGGGAATACAAAGTTATAATGCCGATTTGAGATTAATAACTTTTCGCCGGCTTCAATTATTTGTAAAGGATTTAACTCGCGAATGTTTTGCAGTTTTGACAACACAAATTCCCCGCCACCCATTGCCAATTCCGGTGCTTTCATCATAGGATAATAATGCAGTTGGTCGAGTAACGATGCTTCTTCTACAATCATTTCATTCACTTTAAGTGATATCATTTCTGCAGTAATTATCGTTGATAATCTCTGTTGGATTAATGAAAGTTCATCGTCAAATTTTACTAAAATATCCGATGGATTTTCTTCGGCAGAAGCTGTAAAATCAATAATCACTTTCCCAAAAGATGGATAATTAGTGTAAGAAACATAAGGGCTGTAATCACCAAGAGTTGTATTAAGTTCTTCGGTTAATACATCTATCAAAAACTCCGTTTCTAAGGAATATTGTTTTGAAAATGCAGGGGCATCAAAAACTATTTGTCCGTGAATCCGGTCTGTTTCAAAATTCGTTTGGTTGACAGTCATAGATGGAGCGAAACTAACAGGTTGATAGAATTCTACAGGCATAGGTTGATATTGGCCATAATTATTTTCTAACATCAATTTCAATTGAGTTTCATCAAAACTACCAATAACTGTTAACAGCATATTGTTTGGGACATAATGGTTTTTAAAAAAATCATATACATCGTCTCTGTTGAGATTTTCTATCGTATTTGGAGTCCCAAGAGTTGGCAGTCCAACACCTGAATCACCAAAATTCTTTCTGTCAAAATAATTCTGGATTTCATATTCGTTTCTGTCTCTGTCTTTGCGGATTTCTTCAATTACAATGCCGCGTTCTTTCTCAAATTTCTCTTCCGGGATTATCGAATTAAACAGCATATCGGATTGGACATCCATCCCATTTTCAAGATATTCAGATGGCATTAGCAAAAAATAATCAGTGAAGAATTTTCCTGTAAATGCGTTTGAATACATTCCATAGAAATCAGTTTCTTCATAGAGTTCATCTTGAGTTCTTTGTTCAGTTCCATTAAACAGTAGATGCTCAAGCATATGAGACATTCCCGAAGTGCTATAATTTTCGTAAGCTGAACCAACTCTAACGGACATATTCAAACAAACCATCGGAGAAGCATCGTTCTGAATCGCCAAAACTTCCATCCCATTTTCGAGATAAAATGTTTGAGTATTCTGTGGAAATTGTGTTACACTAGGAACTTCAATCTCAGAATTTAACATTTGTTTATTGTGAGTGTTATGTTTGCAAATTGCTTGTTTGTGATGCGCACATCCAAATAGTGAAATGATTGATATTATTAAAATTATTTTCTTCATTTGTTTTCCTTTTTCATATCTAATCTGTTTTTAGCAGTGTACAATTTCTATTTTCCAGAAACTGTTAATCCACTAAACTGAATCCACGGGATTATTGATGTTCCATCATTTGTTCGTTCAGAAGAAATGTTTTTGATGTTCATAAACATTTTTGCGATATTACCTGAAACCATCGTTTCGGAAATCGGGAATTTCACTTTTCCATTCTCAATGTAGTAACTATTTTTAGCAACTCCAGAGAAATCTCCATTTTCACTCGGATTCCCACCTGAAAATCGTGCCATTAAAATTCCCTGTTTCACAGATTTAATTAAATCGTCTAGTGATTTGTCTCCTGCATCAATTACGAACGCACCACCACTATTTACAGCTTTTTCTAAACCAGTTTTGTTTGAACCATATAGTCCAAGCAAAAATGTTTTCAGTTCGCCTTTATCAATAACTGTACTGTTTTTTGTTTCGTATCCATCCGAAGTTACAAAATACCCGACTTCAATATCATTTGATACTGGTCTGCAATGTATGGATAGCTTTTTGTCAGCAATCTGCTCATTTAGTTTATCTTTATAAATGGATGTTCCGGAGATGAGTGGATAATCACTAATCATAGATTCAAATGCAGAAACAAAATCACCAAAACATTCTGGTGTGATGATTACATCGCCTACAAATTTCTCAGGGATTTGTTGAGTTGTAATTTGTTCTTCTGACTGTTTCATTAATAATTCTATGTTCGCATATTCGTGTAGTGATTTAGCAAGTTCTATTGATGAAAATCCCGCATAATTAAATGATGAAGTATTCTTGCCATCTTTAGAAGTAAACATCGGGCCAAATCCATACACCCCCTTGTTAATTGTAAAATCAATACCATTTGAGTTCATCAAAATAGTTTGAGCATAACTAAAATCTAAAATTGCTTGTTCCAAAATTACTTTCGGATATTTGTTATTGGTAAATTCCACAAATTCTTTTAGTCGAGAATACATTAAATCTAAATTTGGTTCTTTTGATCCTAAATTAAAAGTCTTAGCTGGTTGGAATTCAGAAATGTCGTTTGCTGTGTCGGGCTTGGTTGAGTTAGTAATATCCATCAATTCAACTATCGCTTGGTCAATAGATTCTTTGTCTAATTTATTTAAACTTATATTTCCCTTTTTATTTTCTTTGATAGCTTTTAGTGAAAGATTTCTATTAAATGTCGTTCTAAACAAACTTAATTCACCAGCATCAACATTGAGCTCATTTTTGGAGCCCACAGAAAGAGAGCAACTTACTTTATCTGCACCAGCTTTGATAATTTCATCAATACAATATTTTACAATTTCTCGATTCGTCATTTTATCTACCTCCAATATTAATTTTGCATTTAACTGCAGGGCCACCCATACCAACAGGAATTTGTTGCTTTTTCCCGCACATTCCACCACTTGACCAAGCCATATCATCTGAAATCATTGTAATGGTTTTGAGCATATCAAAAGCAACACCAGAAATTGTGGTATTGCGAATGGCTCGTTTAATTTTACCTTTTTTTATTTCGTAACCCAGCACAACTCCGAACATGAATTCGCTGGTAGAATCCGCCTGCCCGTTACTCGATTTAATCAAATAATATCCATCATCAATTGATGCAATCATTTCTTCAAGTTTACTAGTTCCCGGAACGATAGCTGTGTTTCGCATTCTAACGAGTGGTTCGTCATAAAATCCAAATGCTCGAGCATTCCCGGTTGGAGACATTTTGAGTTTCATTGCGGTTTCTTTATTGTGCATAAAATTCTTTAAAATTCCGTTTTCGATAATAACCACATCCTCACCAGTTGTGCCTTCATCATCTACATAAAGTGGAACTGGACAAGTTTTACCGTGTGCAGTATGGGCATAATCGATTAAAGTAACCATTTCTGAAGCTACTTTTTGATTGAGATAATCGCCAGCAACAGAGCCACCCAAAACTAAATCACCTTCAGTTGTATGTCCAATGGCTTCGTGAGATAATATTCCTGCAAGGTCTGCATCTAAGATAACATCTTTATAACCTGCTTCTGCGTGAACTCCTTCTGATTTTTTCATTAGATGTTCATATTGTTCAGCAATTTTTGGGAACAAATCTTTTGGAGATGTAAACAAATCCTCAAACTGTCCTAATCCACCATAAACATCATACAAACTAATTGGTTCTCCATTTACTACAACCGTCATATCGATATAAAATATCACGCGTGGAATCATAGAATAACTATGCGAACCGGTGGAAGTAATTATTAATTTCTCCATATCTAAACCTGACATCGTTACCGCTCGCGAATCAAGATTTGGATAAGTTTTATTAATGTGATCATCAATTGTTTTGAGAAATTCTATTAACTCTTTACGAGATAATTTTTGTTTTTTAGTTGAAAAATCAATGTCATAATTTCCAGTGGTAAATGGTAAATCGTTCATCATCAAATTTTCTTTTGAACTCAAGAATGTTGCATTTCCTGAAGCTGATTTTATTACTCGTTTAATCTCTTCGTCAGAAACATTTGGATTTGATGCAAGTCCCCAATTCCCTTCGCTATATACTCGTGCTGACACACCACTTTTAGCAGACTTGGTATTTCCCCAAATATCTCCTTCAACTATTGATATACCATCACTACGATTTTCTTGAACTCGCAACTCTGTATATCCTTTGAATAAATTTGTAAACTGTGTTAAATCTTTTCTAATCATAATTTTCCTTTATTAGTTAATAGCAAGGAGCTGAATCTCGCAAAGTCGATAAGACCCAAAATAATCTACCTTTGGTTTCTCTTTTCCGATTTTGACTTTATAAGCTTTCTACTTTATAAACTTTCAACTCTTACAGTGTAAGTGAAAACGATTTTAGCAAAATTCCAGGACAAACGACTCCACCTAAAGCTCTACCTTCGTAAGTTTCAACATCTAGATTTAACTTTGCTACATTATCCACTTCTTCTAAATTTTCTCCGAAGAAATTATACAAACTATCATCAAATCGCATTGTTTCGATTGGTGCTACTATTTCTCCATTTTCTACCCAAAAACAGGCGTATCGTGTCATCCCTGTAATTCTTCCGCCGATGTTGTCGCTCCAATTTAGATAATGCAGATTGCTTAAATAAATTCCTGTGTCCAATTTTTGGAAAATGTCTTTTTTGTCTAAAGTTCCCGTTTTCATTATTGGAGATCTAAGTGATTCACCTTCACCAGCATTGTTGGATTTTTTTTCATATTCTTTAGCGGTTCGTGTGCTAACCAATGTATTTTCAAGATTGCAGTTTTCGATAAGTGATAACTGTTCCGGAGCAATTTCTCCGTTTCCATTAAATCGTGGAACAAGTCCTTTCCTGAAATCTTCAGATAATCCAAACAAAGGAGATAGTTTTGCATTTTCGTTTCGCATTTTCCCGAAAGCACTTTGTCCCTGTTGAATTGATGCTTCGCTGATACCATTCCACGAGAACATACCCAAAATATCTGCTACACCTGCTGGAGCGATATAAGTCCGATAATTACCGGGTTTAAGTTTCTTAGCAGGTTGTTCCATCATTCTCAATTTTTTGATGGAATCTGCCATTGTTGTTTCGTAATCTTTTTGATTCCATTCAGAACCAGCAAAGGTTGTTTTCACCATTTTCTCATCTGATGTGATAAGAGAATAATCTAAAGAAAATGTTTCTGTGGAAAACCAATGTTTCTGCCCTGCTGAATTTGCATTGCCTATAAATATTTTCCCTGATGCCCAAATACCGGATAAATCCACACCTTGCATTGCTGGAGTAAGAGCATTTACAGCATCTTCAATTGGTAATAAATTACCTTTATGTTCTTCCTCACTTGAACCTGTATCTTCTGGTAAAACAATATAAGGATCTTCCGGAAGATGAACAACTTCCTTGCGAAGTCGCTGTAATTCTTGTTGCACATTAGCAATATCAGATTTTTCATCGCTGGTAACGGTAATTCCACCACTACAGGTTTTGTTTTGGTGAATTAGTTCGAGGGAGATGCTCACTTCGTCAACCAATCCTGTTTGTCGGATTTTGGATTTACTAAACCTAATAAATTGGCTGTTTTCTCCACTAAATGATATTTTTAGATGCTCATCTTTTGAAATCTGATTAAGTAATGCATCACTTATTTTATTAAATAACTTTTTCATATTTTCCCTTATTTACAATAATTTTTACCACAAAGTTGTTACAATATTCATACTTGAAATTCGGTCTCCTGCTTCCCCTACACTCCGCCAAAAACTTCAATATCTTCAAACAGACAAACCGGTGATGCGTGTCCAACTCGAATCGCCTGATTTGGTTCACCTTTTCCGCAATATGGAGTCCCATACATTTTGAAAGTGTCTTTATTCCCAACCATTTTCAGATTATTCCAAAATGGAATAGTAATTGCTCGATAATTCGGATTTTTTACTGCTTTTGTGAATTTACCGTTTTCGATTAATTTACCATATTCACATCCAAACTGGAATTTGTTGCGATAATCATCAATTGACCACGACCGATTTGATTCCATATACACGCCTTTTTCTATTGATGATATAATTTCGTCAAACGAAGATTCTCCCGGTTCAAGATTCAAATTCGCCATACGGTCAATCGGAGCACGATTCCACGAACTCGCTCTGAAATTTGCTACCCCCTGCATACCAGAACGAACTTGACTTTCCATCCCACCTTGAGGTCTGAGTAAAACACCATCTTTGATGATATATTCTTTTGTAGCTTTCATCCCGCCATCATCAAAATTATACGATGCGTGTTGGTGTTCAATCGTTGGGTCAAAAGTGATGTTCATTAATTTTGAGCCGTATTGCAAATTCCCAAAATCTTTTTCTCGGACGAAACTCCAACCTGCATAATTTCTTTCATCGCCTAAAATTCTGTCAAGTTCAGTCGCGTGACCTACACTTTCGTGTATTTGTATTAACATTTGATCAGGTGATAGTACAATGGGCAATTTCCCTGTTGGACATTCCTCAGCAGTTAGCAACTCTATTGCTTGCTTGCTGACTTTTTCAGCATTTTGAAGAATTTCATCTTCATTGATAGTTTCCATCCCAACTTGGTGACTGTTTGCCATCAATCCGCCATCTGTGCGAGTTTGTGTGATAATACCATCTTGAGCCGTTGCAGAAAAATCGCTTGAAATAATTAGAAGTTTTTGTTCAACATCGCTTCCGTTTGAGCTGACATATTTCATTTCAGACTCAACGAATCTGAAAAGACTAAACGCACTAACGATTTTATCGGATAATTTCAATTTATCATAAGCTTTAAGAAGTAAATTGTTTAAGTCTCCTGCAGAATATGTGTTCAAATCTTGCGAGTAAGACGAAATATATTTGCCTTTTGCAATTGGTCGAACTTTGTCTGTAAAATGATGAAGCGAATACTTGGATGCAATGTTCGCCTGCTTCAATGCTTTTTCAGCGGCTTTTTGGATTGCGCTACGAGTAAGCTGATGTGTTCCATAATATCCAAACTGACCGTTAGATAAAACTTCAACCATAACTCCGTGAGTTGTATCTTTAGAATTTGCTTGTGGTTTACCATCACGGATAACTCTGTAAGTTGTCGATTCACGAACTTCGCGTAACCCAATCCATTCTGCATTGATATTAATTCCGCTAATTGCTGATTTTATGTCGAAATGATTCATTGATTCCCTCAAAAATAATAGTTGTTCTGTAAAAATACGACGAGAATTTACGGTATAAAGTCGTTGCAGACCAAAATAATCTCTTTAAGTTTCCAGTATATAAAAATCTGTCCAAAACGATTTCAATTATTTCTGTTCGGCAAATGATTCTAGTTATTTTATTTCACATTATAACTTTCTTAACTTTTACATATTGATAGGCGAGTAATATGACTTCAAAGAAGATAAAATTAACGAGTTTTAGTTCGGGTGCTGGCTGAGCATGTAAATTAAGTCCATCGGACTTAGCTCAAGTTTTGAGCACATTAAAATCAACTACACCTGGAAATGTTATCGGATTCGATTCATCAGAAGATGCAGCTGTGTATCCGATGAATGATGATCAATTTCTCCTGCAAACTGTGGATTTTTTCACTCCGATTGTAGATGATCCATTTACATTTGGACAAATTGCGGCGGTGAATGCACTCTCCGATATTTATGCGATGGGTGGAAAGCCACTATTTGCATTAAATGTTGTCGGTTTCCCAAGTGATGATTTACCGATTTCTGTCCTATCTGATATTCTGCTTGGCGGAGAAGATATTGCATCAAAAGCTGGAATTTCAATTTTGGGTGGGCATACAATCAAGGACAAAGAACCAAAATACGGAATGGTTGTTACAGGAATTGTTAATAAAGAAAATATGACTAGAAACGATTCTGCAAAACAAGATGATTTGCTGGTTTTGACTAAACCACTCGGTTCTGGAATTATTACAACTGCAATCAAACAAAATTTTGCAGATGAACAGATGATTGAGTCTGTGCAAGATGTAATGAAAACTCTCAATAACACAGCTTCTGAAGTGATGACAGATATTGGAGTAAATGCTTGTACAGATATTACCGGTTATGGATTATTGGGACATTTGTTAGAGATGTGCAAATCCAGTCAGGTTACTGCAGAAATTGGGTTTAGTTCGATTCCATTTTTGGAAGGTGTATTTGAATTTGCTCAAAAGGGCATTGTACCTGGTGGTTCAAAACGAAATTTTGAGTTTGTTTCTCCTAACATTAAGTTTGATAATGCACTTGCAGACCATCAAAAATTGATGCTTGCTGATGCACAAACTTCAGGTGGATTGTTAATTTCTGTATCGGAAGACAAATGTCAATTACTCATACAAGAATTGAAAAAACAAAATGTAACACCAGTTGCAATAATCGGTAGAATTATAGGAAAGACTGATAGTTTTATAAAAGTTCACAATTAGTAAATTCCCATACACTTCTGAAAATAAATAGGGACAAATCAACGACTCACACTACTTTTTGCTTTCACCTTTTGACTGATGTTTATTTCAATAACAACAATTTTTGTGTTTGTGTAAAATTCTCAGATTGCAGTTTTACAAAATAAATCCCACTTGGATAATTTGATGCATTCCAAGTTACTTCGTGATATCCAGCTTCTTTTATACCATTTAGCAAAGTTTCTATCAATCTACCATTTATATCAAACATTTGTAGAGACACTCGGCCGTTTGTTTCTACCATTGGAACACTATAACCAATAACCGTTTTGGGATTAAATGGATTTGGATAAGCATTTAGCAATTGATAATTAACAAATGATAATTGAGAATTATTCTCCAATTGTTCTTCTCCAAAATCGTCCATTACAACTTCAACAAACTCCTGTGCAGAACTGGTTTCCATAAAATAGAGCGGAAATCCAAGAACGAAGACTTTATTCTCACCAATTGATCTAATTCCGCAGACTTCGTTCTCCCACTCGGAATCATCGGAATCAGAATCAAAACGATAAATTGGTTCAGCACCATTCAACGGAACAAATTTATTAACATTTCTTAATTTATAATCCCATTGAGACGGAGCTTTTGAAGAATCAACTTCCATATTTGCGAAACCAGTATCCCCAAAAACACCAAAGAAATCTTCTGAAGTATTAAACTCGATATTTGCAATATGTAAATAATCCTGCAAAAATGCTTCATCTTCATTCGATAATTGTTTCCAAGATGAAAGTAGTAAATTCCCACCCGCATCAATATACTGTTTTAGATTGTATGTATCACTATCAAGCGGATTGTTGTTGATGTCGTCATTATGCCACACAATTGAAGAATACTTTGCCATTTCGAATAATTCAGGCAGTCCTTGATCGTCTGCATCCCAATTTGTGGTTAGATAATTAGATAACAACAAATCGTAAAAGTCGTCAACTTCTTCATCTGTTGGAAATGGATTACTCTGAGAATTATCTTTTGTCTTATCCACAATTAAAATTCCGTTATCAAATGTAAACTCCACAGGAATCATTGAAATTTCATTTGAGAATTTACTAAAATACTCCAAATTCGTGTCAAGTATTGCAACAATTTTATATTGGTATTCTGTTCCTGAAATTACATTTGTGTCATTATAATCGTTTTCAGTAATTGGCTCAGTATTGATTTGTGTCCATCCTTCTGAATCATATTTTCGATAAACATTAAAACCTTCAATTGTTGGATCAAAATATTCTTCCCACATTAACATAACAGAGCCATCGCGATTACTATTAGCTTCTTCGATTTCTGGAATTTGCTCCGAAAATCCGTGATCCAATACCCAATTATTTGGGTCCCAATCAATGTTTGGGAATTCTATTTCAGAAAAATATGTGTAAATATTTACACCATCTTCACTCCAAACAGAATATTCTACACCACTCATTTCAAACGGAATTGGCATATTAAAAGATGTTGTTTCACTTCCATAAGAAACCAAAGTAATTTTTATAGAATCTGTCAACTCGGAAGAATATGTTGCATAGTCATAATCCGGACTTCCAATACCATAAATCCACTCTTGGAAAAACCAATTTAGGTCGCTTCCATAGTGTGATTCAAATACACTTTGTAAATCTTCTGTAACTGCATTTTGGTAGGCATAAATTTCAAGATAATCCTGAAGTGAAGCAAAATATATTTCATCTCCCACCACTTTTCGCAACATATGGTTTACCCACGCCCCTTTGTTGTAAATAATTCCGTCAAATATATCCCAAACTCCTATTGTATCAATCGTGAACACTGATCTCGAATCACCCCATCCAAACTCCATACTATTCATATAGTTGTGATATGAATTTACACCACTCGTATTTTCTACATAGAGTGCCTCGGAATATGTTGCAAATCCTTCATTAAGCCATCCGTGTTGCCAATCTCTGCAAGTTACTTTGTCACCAAACCATTGGTGAGCAAGTTCGTGAACCTGCACTATTCCGCTCGTTGTCGCCGTGGTTACACAAGTCTGATGTTCCATAGCCCAACTACTATTTGTGACTTTAGCAATCGCAAATTTCTCATCGACAAAAGGATATAGTCCATACAAATCAGAGAAGATCGGAAGTGCCGTTTCAACATCGTGAAATCCTGATGGAACCGTGCCAGTTGTATAATAAATAATAGGCATCGAGTCATTTTCGGCGTAATGAAAATATTCTATTGTTTCTAAATACGGATAAACATTCACAACAAACAGGTAAGTTGCAATTGGATAATTTTCTAACCAATGGTGAGTTTTTGTGTCATCGTAATTATTGATTATCTCTTGGAGAACACCGTTTGAAGCAACAATCAAATCATCTGGAACTGTAAGTTTTAAATCAACATAATTTGCTTTATCAGATGGATGATCTTTGCAAGGCACCCAATCGGATAATCCGTAAGGACAGTTAAGAGAATAAAACCCTCCACTAGAATATACAATGCCACCTTCCCACGCCACGCCCGAACCAGTAGCGCCTGAATATTCAATTGTAATTGATAGAGTATCATTTTCCAAAAAATTACTTTCAAAAAGCAAATTAATACGATTGTTAAAATGATTTTCGGATAAAACTGATATTTGATTATCATCTACAAACACTGACACATTTTCAATATCTAGATGGTCTTTAGCGTCAAGAATTATTTCATGTGTCTCGTTTTTTATGGATACATCTATAATTACTGAACCATCAACTTGTTGAGTTTCTGGATCAATTTGGATATCTAGCACATAGCTTAGTACATCATAATCATTTTGTTCTGGTAATAAATCTCGATGAAATTCAATTGGATTTGAATTTTGATTCTTGATTTGACATTCTTTTGTTGGAATGTTAGATGAATACAGAAATGTAATAATTGACAATATAATTATAATTTTCTGCATAGATATTCTCCTTATTTTCAAATCTAACTTAATTGAGTTGCAAAAACACAGCAACAATAACACAAAATATTATGCAAGAAAATTACTTATCTATGAGTAGGCGTGCAGTCCCCCGAAAAAATAGTTACCATAGAAAGTAATAAAAATCATCACAGTTCCAATAACTGACAAAATTGCTAGGCGACCACCGCGCCAATCGCGATTATATCTTGCGTGGAGTGCTGCAGAATAGAAAAACCAAACCAACAATGCTCCAACTTCTTTTGGGTCCCAACTCCAGAATGAGCCCCAAGCTTGTTCTGCCCAAATCGCACCTGCAAACAATGCTCCAACAGTATAAAGCGGATAGCCCAAAGAAACTGCTCGGTAATTGATTTCATCAAACAAATCTTGATTACCTTCCATTTTATTAATTTTTGGACCAAGTTTTATGTAAATGAAATAATACAAAATTGGAAATAAAACAAGAATCAGAACATATACCGAACCTAAAAATTCAAAGAAACGCCAAATACTTCCTTGATGTTGTGCTGGAGTAATTAGAATCATTCCATTATGCGACAAAATACCAACAATCAAACTTCCTAAAGCAAACGATAACATATAAATTGCGAACAAAATTCCACCATAACCAGATTTATCTGATTTTTGCTTGAAAAAGTAACTAAATATTCCAAGCATCGGAACCATTAACAATCCGAGAATAGCAACCAATTGCCCTAAAATTGTTCTAGCAGAATCATAATCAATCCTTGAAGTAAATTTCTGCATTACTAAATACGCAGTATGATGTGGTGTTAAATTTGTAATTTTCAAAATCAAAAATATTACCAATGGGATATACACCATAAAAATCATCGCTTGCGAAAAGAACATCTTTTTTTGCTCACCAATCTCGGAACTATATTTGTGATCTTTTAATAAATACAACAGACTAACAGCTCCTGCAACAATAAACGCCCCCGAACCAAGTGCCGCCATAGAAATATGAATTGTCAACCAATTACTTTGTAGCGCTGGCATCAAATTTTCTGCAGGAGTGCTATCCAGTAAAGCTGCAGCTGCGTTCAGCATTACAATTATTGGTGAAATAATAACTCCCACAATCGAACTTTTATAACGGATGATTACAAATATCATAATTCCAACTCCTGCCCAAGACATTAACATCAAATGCTCAAACATATTTTGGAAACGAATACTACCTACTATCCCCCATTTTACAACGAAAGCGAAAGTTTGTAGAAACAATCCAACTGCAAACATCCATAAACCAGTTTTTTGGAAGATAGCTTTTTTGAATGAAAAGAAGAAGGCATAACTGAAAAATCCAATCAGATACGCAATAAACATAAACCAAAATAAGTCTTGATATAATTTTTCCATTATTGCACCTTACCAATTTGAATAGTCGCCATTTCTATGATATATTTTCCGTCAGTAGTTTTTTTATAACCTTGATATCCCAAGAATTCCACAAAATACTTTTGTTCAGGTTTTACTGTATGCATCCCCGGCATTTGACTATAACAAATTTGATAATGTTTAAACTCACCGTTTTTCTCAAAATGCACCTTAATTGCTGGATTCATTTCTGCATCTGATTGAGAATTTATCTTCCCATTTCCAATTGGTTCAACCAACATACAATGAGGTTCAAATTGAATAATTTCTACGCCCCATTCATCATCAATTTGATATTTTTCTCCAAAGGAAATTTCCACATTTTCTTGGATAATTTCCATTTGTGGTTGTTCTGCGTGTTGATGTGGCACAGCCTCTTGCGGTAACATTTGATGAGTTGGCGATTTCCCTATAAGCTCATCTTTAAATGCGATTACAACCAAAACTATAAATAATATTATAGCAGGAATGACAAAAACTTTGTTATTTTTCATAAACTTCTAATCCTTTCGCTCAATGTAATTAATTCTCTTTCAAATGATATTTTGTTTTTAGTAGTTCTTCCACCTATGTGAATTTTATGTTTTGTAATTGCAATAAAAATATCTTTCCTCCAAAAGAAGAATGACATCATCATACCTACAACTCCAAACAACATTCCTAAATAAATTATGGATTTACCACTATTTTTTTTCAAACTGAAACCTGTAATCCAATTCTTTCTATCTTTCATATTTTTTCGCATTTCTTGAATTTGTTTCCAATTTGGATTGTTTTGAATATACTCAAGTGGTTTATAATCGGATTGATGGATACTTAAATTTTTATACAAAAACGGACTATTTACAGTTACTTCGTGATTTCTGATTTTGTCTCCATTATGGTCAAATACTTGTATAAATGAACGGAAATCAGAAATATCTGTACCAATTCCGCCTTTGTAATAACCTAAACGAAAACTATCAACAACAACTGTAATAAATTCATTTTCTGCAGTTGGAATATTCCACGCTGAAAAACTCGGATATTTTTCGATGAATTCTGTGAAATCAGATTTATGTTCTTTAGCAATCATATATTGGAATTCTTTTTTCGCAGTTGTGCTATATATCATTCCACCAATTACAATCACAAGTAATCCGATGTGAGTTATTAAATGTCCTAAATTACTCCACCTTAATTTAGTTGCAGAAATTTGAGTAGAAACATCATCATATTGAGTATCTATAGAATAGAATTGCTTTTTCAACAATTCAATTATTTTAACGGAGCTATCGTCAGATTTCTTTTTGACGGATAAATTTAATTTCATTTTCTCAATTTCATCAGCAGGTTTTAAGTTTGGTTTATACATAGATTTGAAAACCGGCTTTACATTTTGTATAACGCATAGAAACAAAGATAATACTAATAGCCAAATCAATGCCATATACCACCAAGAAGAATATGGAGAATGTTGTTGCAACATTGTGTATAAAATGGAAGATTTCCCGAAGAAGTCTGGATATTCGTCCATCAACATTGATAGTAGCGATACAACACCCAATACAATTAGGATAATTATCGCAAATTTCATTGAAACCAGTAGATTCCAAAGTTTAGTAAATATATTATTATCTCTTTTGCTCATATACCAAATTTTCTATATAATCAAGTTTATCGAAGTGTGAAATTTAAGATATATCAATCTACTTTTGGAAAGATTATTGGCAGGATTAGAATGTTCTAATAGATTAAAGTAATTTACAGGAAATAGATATGCTTAGTTTTGTTATATAATAACACGAATTTGTTTATTCAAAATATTCCCATCTAACGTCCTTTGTAAAATATTGTACATTCTCATATTCATCAATAGCGACAATAATCTCAAAACTTGCAACCTCCCCTGGTTGTAATGCACAATCAGAAATAACTTCAGATGAATAAACAATTTGAGAACCATCTACAAATGATGAATCAACACCAACTAGCTGGGTATCTTCTGCCCATAATTTGTAAATCACACGGACGAAATCAGCTCTTTTCTGCCCATCATTTATAACTATACCCTTGTATTTCCTTTGGTCAGAGTAGATTTCTTCAATTGCTTCACCTTCAAAAATGACATTTGCTACTGGTACAGCAATTTCTTGTATATCTGTAATTTCGCCTTTCTCGATTGTTAGTTGTCCAATTTGTGTTTGAACAATCAACCTGTCTGCGTTCTCGTGAATAATCGCACCTTGTACAATCGTTCCGTTGGTTAAAGTAATTTCGTGTTTTAGTTGTGGAATTTTTATGAGTTTCAAAATATCAGTATTGATTTGTGGAGCACTTAAACGAGATTCATATTCAATGACCCTGGCTCGTAATTCTGCAATTTCATCTTCCACATCTTCTACTTTTTTCTGAAGTGGATAAAACTTTGCATCAATAGAATACCCTTCGCCAGATAAAGCAGAACTATCACCAACCTTAAATAAATCATCTTGTTGTGAAATAAACTCATTTTGGGTTGTTTTAACAGAATCTTCAGGTGAAGGTTTATCCTTTTTTCCGAAACAATTAAGTCCTGCAAACACAACTATAAATATTAAAATTGTAATTTTTTTCATTGTCCGTTTACCTCATTATTGGTTTTAGTTTTCTGAATTGCAATATAAGACGCCATCCGTAATTTATCTTTATATTCTTCGAATTCGTTCAAGTTATTTACAATTGTTAGAATTTCATCATAAAAAATGTAATTTTCGGGATATTCTAACATGCTAACTAAATCATCCAAAACTGTTGTATCATTAAATTTCGACAGATTTCTTATGGCTTTTAGTCGTAGTGATTTCGGAAATTCATTTGACTTTGCAATTTCAAGAAGTGCAGGTTTTAGTGTTGGATGTTCAAATTCGTCCATTGCTAATAACAATGTATTCAACAATTTAAAATACTCTTTTTTTCCTGATTGATAGGATTCAACCAATGCTAAAATCATTCTTTCTTCGCTAATATCACCCATTGCATTATACGCGAAATCTTTTAGATTGATATTGGATTTTGGGTCACCTAAAACATTTAAGAAAAAATCTACAACTTCAGGTGCATTTTTTTTACCCAAAATCTCAATCGCCTGATTTCTAATTGCAATATCAATATCGGAATTATTCGCAATTTCTATTAATACTGGAATAACTCGTTCATCTCCAATCGTTCCAAGAGTTTGAGTAAGAAGTTTATCCATCCGAGCGTGGTTAGAACGACTAATTTCATACAAATCAATAAGTGTCATAATTTCATCTTCACTACCGATTTCCCCGATTGCATTGATAATAGTTTCTCGAATTGTTAAAATTTTCACTTCAGTAGTTTTAAGTCCTGTAATCAAGGATTCAACAGACTCAGAAGAGTCATACTTTGCCAATAAATCAACTGCTTTCGTCATTAATTCTAATTCAAGGAGGTTTGTGGTAGCAACCGATTCTCTAATAGCTTCTAGCGCGAGTGGATGTTTGGTTTCCGAGATTGCTTCCAAAGCTGAAATCCTAACATCAAAAGGTTGGCTAGTATCTCGATAAACATCAATCAAGACAGACAAGGATTTTACTTTTCCTTTATCATAATAAGTTAAACGATGTTTTTCAACTTCTTCAAGCGTAAGTGTTGTTTGATGCGGAGCACATCCAAAGAAAAACATCAATGTTAGAAAGGATGAAATAAGTGTTTTTGTATTCATAATTTATTAATTCTCTCTTTACAAGTTGATAAATGATACTAATATCTTGACTGTAATTTAATGAAATTATTTAATCGATTTTACAAAAAAGTGATATTGAATGTTATGAAATAGAAATAGTCTATTATCATAAAATTATTTCCCATAGCTTTCTTGAGTCCAACCATTTTCATCTAATTTTGTAAGGGTAAGATGCTTTAGCCAATCACCCAAATGGATGAGTTTATGATTATCTTCTGAAAATATTCCTGTTTGGTGATAATGGCCCATTAAAACTGTATCGTATCCTTCTGCCCATTTCCCCTTGGCAAATTGCACCAATTCTTCTAGCATTTCGTCTTGATTACCAAAAGTTCGACATTGCTCATTACTAGTTTTTGAAACAAAATTTGCCAAAGCACAACCCCAATCAGGATGCAATATTTTAAAAAGAAAAATACTGATTTTGCTTCTTATAACTTTTTTCATAAATCGGTATCCATTATCTCTCTTTAATATACCATCACCGTGAGTTACCAAAATTTTCTTATTATCAACTTCAAACTCGAAATCAGTTTTATGAACTATTGCACCAAACTTTTTTGTAAAGT
This sequence comes from Fidelibacterota bacterium, assembly GCA_014381725.1. GTDB lineage: Bacteria > Fidelibacterota > Marinisomatia > SCGC-AAA003-L08 > JACNLC01 > JACNLC01. The sequence continues at coordinate 65,806 of JACNLC010000085.1, forward strand.
AACCAAAATCCCAATAATCGTGATTTCCAACCACATAGTGGATTTCTATTCCGTTATGCCGTAATGATTCTAAATTTTCGAAGATATCCGAATAACTTTTTGGTGAGACAAAATTATAATCAAACCAAAAATCGAAAAAATCTCCACCGATGATGAGTGTTCCACCTGTGGATTTAATTTCAGAGAATAAGTTAAACAATTTTTGTCTTCTAACTTTTTCTTTATGGTCGTAAGTCATTCTAAAATGACTGTCTGACACAAAATAGATTGGGTATTTCATAACTATAAAAGTTACGGAGATTTCTTAAACACTCTAAAGAAGAATTTTGCTGATTTCACTCATCTCAATTTTATCTAAAAACATAACACCATAATTCGTTAACTTTTATACAAGAACTTTTGAAAGATTCAGACATTACCAAATTATGAAACACACAAAATATTTACTGATTTTTCTTACAACAACAATTCTACTTGGGCAATTTGGACAGAATATTGTCCAATATGATAACTTCGATTGGAAATATCTACAATCTAAACATTTTGACATTTACTATTATGCAAATGGTAAATCGCACGCTGAATTTACAGCTATTGAATCAGAACGAGCTTATGACAAAATCTCCTCACGACTCAATTGGGATTTGAAAAATCGAGTATCTATAATTGTTTACAATTCGCATAATGATTTTCAACAAACGAATGTTGTTGATTCTTATATGTACGAAGGTATAGGTGGTGTTACAGAACTTTTCAAGAACCGAGTTGTAATTCCATTTGACGGCTCAAACAAAGAATTTAAGCATGTGATTCATCACGAACTCGTTCACGCTTTTGTGACAGATTGCGTTTATGGTGGAAATCTACAAAGTCTGATTACACGCCAAATAAAATTTTCAATTCCAATGTGGATGAATGAAGGATTGGCAGAATATCTTGCTTCTCGCTGGGACACAAACTCCGATATGTGGATGAGAGACCTCGCCATAAACGGTGGAGAATTACCTCCAATCGAATTTTTATACGGATATATGGCATACCGTGGAGGTCAATCTGTTTGGAAATTTATTACAGAAAAATGGGGTGAAGAATCTATTGCTGAAATATTTTATCAAATAAAACGAACAAAAAGCGTTATAAAAGGAATAAAAAAAGCTTTGGGCTTAGATATGAAAGAATTATCAGAACAATGGCATACTTATCTCAAAAAAGAATATTGGTCGGACATTTCAACTCGCAGTAGTCTAAAAGACATTGCACGACAGCTAACAGACCACGAAGAACTTAAAAACTCATACAATGTAGCACCTGCAATTTCTCCTGATGGAGGTCGAATTGCAATTTTTTCCAACAAATCCGGGAGTATGGCATTATACTTAATTTCAGTTGACGATGGAAACTTCATTAAAAAAGTGATTCAAGGCGAACGAACAGCAGAATTTGAAGAATTACATATTTTGAAACCGGGAATTTCGTGGTCTCCTGATGGTAGCAAAATTGCGTTTGCAGGAAAATCTGGAAAATCTGATGCACTGTTCATCGTTGATGTTGCCAGCGGCAGTCACCAAAAATTCCGATTTGATATGGAGGGTATATTCCGTCCTGCGTGGAATCCAATACACAACGAAATTGCATTTATAGGAAATAATGGAATTACAAGCGATATTTATCTATTCGATTTGAAATCTGAATCTCTAACTAATTTGACTGACGATTGGTTTACAGATGACCAAATTTCGTGGACACCAAACGGAGAATCTCTATTGTTTATTTCTGATAGAAATGGAGTTTTAAACCAGAAATATCCCGAAGAAATCGAGTTACATAATATCGATCAAACCGACATCTATAAAATCAATCGGGACTCAAAATTAATTACTCGATTAACCAATACCCCATATAATGAAACATATCCACTAATTTCTCAAGATGAACAATCTATAATTTATATTTCAGATGAGTCTGGGATACACAATATCTACATCCAAAATGATACACTCACACATCCAAAGCCAATCACAAATGCCCTAACTGGAATTACTCAATTAACTTGGAGCAAAGATAATTCTGCATTACTGTTTTCCGGAATGGAAAAAAGTGGTTATGATATTTATTTGATGTCAAACCCATTAGACAAAATTTCGGATTCGCTGACCGTTGAACTTGCAAAATGGAAAAGTCAAAAGGAAGTATCTTCACTATTCACTCGAGAAGATTTAATCAGAGATACCAATGGTGATGTTTCTTATGAGAATTATATATTTTCAGAATATGCACAATCCCATCCAGATACTACATCTCATAAAGTTGAATTGACGGAAGAAACTACACAAGACAGTGCAGGAAATTTTATCAGTCACAATTACAAGACAAAATTTACGCTGGATTTAATTCAGGGATATTTTTACTACAGCACAATGTATAATCCCGAAGCAATGGCATTTTTTATGTTTAGTGATATGCTTGGTGACCACAAAATTTATTTGGCAACTGAAATGCAAATTTCTCTGAAAAATTCTAATTATTATTTATTGTATCGTTATCTTCCAAACAAATTGGATATCAATTTTCAATTATATCACAATGCAGACATTTATCCATATTCTTACGATGAAGCTATTCGTCTGCGACAACTTGGGTTAGGGACTTATCTATCATATCCATTATCAAGATTCCAAAGATTTGAATCTGGTTTGGATTATCGTTATGTTGAACAAGCAGAGCTTGAAGTCGATTGGGATGGAGCTGTGAAAGATTCCATAATTGATTATTTGAATGTTGCAATTCCGTCGGTTGGATATGTATGGGATAATACGATTTGGTCTCAAACCTATCCTGTTAGTGGTTCGCGGATGTTTTTGAAATATGAGATGAGTCCGAAATTATTTGATAGCAGTTTAGATTTTCAAACTATAACTTTTGATTTACGAAAATATTTTAATGCAGGTAGAGGAATTAGTTTTGCAGCTAGACTTTACGCCGGGACAAGTTGGGGAGACAATGCTGAAAAATTCAGAGTTGGAGGTTTACCTTGGGCGGTTTCAAATGAAACAGATTATTACAGCTCAACGCCTGACTACGACAATATTCTTCAAGAAATCTTTTTTACCAAATATGTGATGCCAGTTCGGGGAGCACAAATTAACGAACGATTTGGTGAACACACATTATTGATCAACGCTGAAATGCGATTTCCTTTTTTGGTTTATTATTTCCCAACTATAAAATATATTGGACAGATTAGTGCTGTTATATTTTCCGACATTGGCTTGGCTTGGGATGGGCAATATCCACAATATTGGGAAGATGAAAGCTGGAAGTCCAGTCCAAAAGATTTTGTATGGACATACGGTTTTGGTCCAAGATTCATCTTCTTAGGAATGCCTTGGAAACTCGATTATGCGTGGGAGTTTAATCCCACTAAAAAAACAAAACGAATGTGGTATTTGTCAATTGGTCTTGATTTTTGATTTTACCACAAAAGGCACGAAGATAAATTAATATATATTTAATGTTCAACGTTGAAAAAAAACCGGAAGGAACTCTACGAATAACGCCAAGAACGCAAGGGAAATAAATTATGAAAAAGAAAACTGTATTTTTATGTAATGATTGTGGTGACGATTTCGCCAAGTGGGCTGGGAAATGTCCAACTTGCGGTGCGTGGGGGACATTATCTGAGATGACTATTACTGAATCTTCACGGACTAAATCACCTGCAGCTGAACCTCGAAAACCAGTTTCATTAGATGATATCCTAACAGATGAACCTACAACACTTCTTGACACTGGAATTAGCGAAATTAATAATGTTCTCGGTGGTGGACTAACTTTATCATCTATAGTATTACTAAGCGGTGAACCTGGAATTGGGAAATCCACTTTGGCATTTCAACTAACCAAACAAATCCAGTCAACGCTATATATCTCCGCAGAAGAAAGCGAATCCCAAATTGCAGTTAGAGCAAAACGGCTGGGCATTACTTCAGAAAAACTCAATATTTCTAGTGAGAATCGATGGGAAGCCATTAGCAAATTACTGGAAATCCACAAACCGGATTTACTGATTATCGACTCAATCCAAACAATTTTCACTGAATCGATTGATGGTTTGCCAGGCTCATTGAGTCAAGTTCGCGAATGTGGTTCACAGATTCTTAATTTTTGCAAACCACGAGGAATTACAACTATTCTCGTCGGACATATAACAAAAGATGGGAAAATAGCCGGTCCTAAAATGCTTGAGCATTTGGTTGATGTTGTGTTGAATTTAGAAGGCGATAATCGAATGGATTTCAGAATTTTACGCTGCACAAAAAATAGGTTTGGGGCAACACACAATACCGGAATTTTCGAAATGACAGAAGCTGGTTTAATAGCTGTTGAAAATCCAAGCCAAATGTTCCTTGCAGAACGCTCTGTCCAGACTTCCGGCTCAGTAGTGGTGCCGGTAATGGAAGGAAATCGCCCAGTTTTGATTGAAGTTCAAGGATTAGTATCTCCGGCAACTTATGGGAATCCTCAACGGAACGCAACTGGATTTGATATGCGTCGATTATCTATGCTATTGGCAATTTTAGATAAACGACTGGGATATCAACTTGGCACGCAGGATGTTTTCGTTAATATGGTTGGCGGTCTAAAACTAACCGAGCCTGCACTCGATTTAGCAATAGTGTTAGCGATTGCATCGTCATATAGAGATATCCCGATTGATGAGAAAATTGTGTCAGCAGGGGAAATTGGATTATCCGGTGAAGTTCGTGGAGTTCAACATCTAACCCGTCGGATAAAAGAGGCGGAAAGATTGGGGTTTGAAAAATTTATTTGCCCGGCATCGAATTTGCAGAAATTCAATCAGAAAACTAAAATGAGATTAATTGGCGTATCCAGTGTTTACGAAGCAATTGAAAAATCCATCTAATATATGAAATCAATTTTTAAAATTCAAAAATTAAATTCTACTACATCTGCAAGAGCAGGAGTTGTTCAAACAGGTCACGGAGAAGTAGAAACTCCATTCTTTATGCCGGTTGGAACTTATGGTGCTGTCAAAACACAATCCTCAGAAGAAATAGCAGATTTACCAAGTAAAATATTATTGGGAAATACTTACCATTTATTTCTTCGCCCGGGAACTGAAATTTTGCAACAAGCTGGTGGTCTTCACGGATTTATGAATTGGGATGGTGCTATTCTGACAGATTCTGGAGGATTCCAAATTTTCAGTTTGGAAGGTTTTCGTAAGATAACTGATGATGGCGTAACCTTTCAGTCACACCTTGATGGCTCAAAACACCATTTTACTCCGGAGCGTATTGTTGACATTCAAAGAATTATCGGCTCAGATTTTATGATGATGCTCGATGTTTGTCCGCCAGGTGACGCTGATAATAAAGTCTGGATGGATGCTCTAAAACAGACAACCGCTTGGGCAAAACGCGGGATGGAACATTATCGAAATTCCGAACCGATTTATGGTTACCACCAAATTTTATTACCAATAGTTCAAGGAGGGACAAATTCTGAAATGCGAAAACAGTCTGCTGACGAACTAGTTGAACTAAATGCAGAAGCTTATGCAATCGGTGGACTTGCTGTTGGTGAACCTAAACCTAAAATGTTAGATACTGTTCAGTTGATGGATGAGTGTTTACCTAAAGAGAAACCACGATATTTAATGGGAGTTGGAACCCCTGCTGATTTAGTGCGAAATGTAGCTCGTGGAGTTGATATGTTCGATTGCGTGATGCCTACGCGGAACGCTCGAAACGGACAACTTTTTACCGCAAATGGAAAAATCAATATCCGTAATGCAAAATTTAAAAATGATTTTAATTGCATTGACGATTCTGGAATTTCTCCAATGTCAAAAATTTACACTAAATCATATTTACATCATTTGTTCAAAACTGAAGAAATTTTAGGATATCGAATTGCAACTCAGCAAAATTTGAAATTTTATGTTTGGTTGATGAATAAAATGAGGAAAGAAATTCTTAATGAATCTTTTGAAAAATGGGCAAACGATTTTCTAATGTGTTACGAGGGAGAAAAGCTGTGACAAATATTGTTGTTAGAGTAATTGATTGCCACATCGTTCGGTGGAATAATGATATTCCAGAATTTTTGTTGTTGAAACGAGCGGATAATGTTATCTATCCAGGAATCTGGCAATGTGTTACAGGGAAAATTGAACAAAACGAAAAACCATATCAAACGGCTATCAGAGAATTACACGAAGAAACAGGATTGCAACCACAAGCAATGTGGACGATTGATCAAGTAAATCACTATTACGAAGCAGAATTGGATAGAATGAATTTTATTCCAATTTTTGGCGTGGAAGTTTCTGAGAGTAAAATTTCTTTATCCGACGAACACACCAATTACAAATGGTGTCCAATCGAAGAAGCCTCAGATTTGCTTTTGTGGACACAACAAAAAAATGGATTACTTGAATTTCACAATATGCTTACAACCAAAACAGAAAAATTGGATTTAACGAAAGTGAGTGTTTAATGAAAAATAAATTACTATCAATAATCATCTTAATTGCAATATGGAATTGCGGAACTCTAACCAAAACTTCCTCATCTCCGGAAATTACTATTGAAGAATTACGAGAGCATATTGGATTTTTGGCATCGGACTCACTAAAAGGACGGAAACCAGGAACTCCCGAAGGTAGAATCTCTGCAGAATACATCACAGAGCAAATTAAAAATTGTGGATTCCAGCCAATAGGTGATAATGGTTGCCAGTATTTTGAAGTTGTTACATCTTTGAATTTAGGAATAAATAATTCTCTCAACTTTGGAAATTTCACAGGTGTTATCAACACAGATTTTACTCCACTGGGATTTACCGCAAACGCATCTGTTTCTGCTCCAGTAGTTTTTGCTGGATATGGATTTAACATAAACGAAGATTCTCTAAAGTGGAACGATTATTCTAATATTGATGCATACGGGAAATTGGTTATTATTCTAAGAGGTGATCCTGAACTTGAAAATTCGGAAAGCAAATTTATCCCATATTCTTCCGAAAGAAAAAAAGTGATGATTGCACAAGATTTTGGTGCGGTTGGAGTTTTATTTGTTTCAGGTAATGAAATGGATGAGCAAGATGAACTATTACCACTAATTTATGATCAAGTTCCATCTAGAGCTGAAATTTCTGCTATTCATATTACGCGAAATGTTGCCAATCAACTTTTGGGAAATTCATCTACTACAATTTCGGATTTAGAAGCAACGCTAAATGCAAATAGAAATCCAATTTCTTTTGAGATTAATCAAATTATCAACGCTCAAACAGATGTTCAATTAACACCGGTAACAACACAAAATGTAGTTGCAGTTTTGCCTGGCTCTGACCAAATTTTAAAAGACGAATATATTCTATTGGGAGCTCATTATGACCATCTCGGATTTGGCGGCCCAGGAACAAGTTCAAGAACACCGGAGCTTCACGAAATACACAATGGTGCGGATGATAATGCGTCAGGAGTTGCAGCAATTATTGAATTAGCAGAGAAACTTTCTGCTAATAGAAATAACATAAAACGGAGTATTTTATTTATGTCTTTCGGAGCAGAAGAAATGGGACTTCTCGGTTCTAAATACTTTACTAAAAATCCGTTAATAGATTTAGAACAAATAAAACTGGTTTTCAATCTTGATATGGTTGGTCGGCTGAAGCCTGATTCAAAAGAACTTATCATTGGCGGCACTGGAACAGCACCCGAAATGGAAGAATTTCTGAATACTCACTCATCTGAAAATTACTTTATTCCAAAATTTTCTCCGGGAGGTTATGGGCCATCCGACCACGCTTCATTTTACTTGAAAGACATTCCAGTTCTGTTTTTCTTTACAGGAGTTCACGATGAATATCATACTCCTGCTGATGATATTGAAAAAATCAATTTTGAAGGTGAAAAGCACATTGTAGATTTTGTTTACAGCTTGATTATGGATGCCACAAATCGCGAAACTAATCTTACATTCCAAGAATCCGGTCCAAAGGGGAATTCCGGCACTCGCAAAAAATACAAAGTGAAACTTGGAGTTGTTCCTGATTTCACATTTTCCGGTAATGGGTTTGGAATTGATGATGTTGTTGAAAATGGTCCTGCTCATATTGGAGGAATGCAAAAAGGTGATGCAATCATTTCAATGGAAGGGAAATCTGTCAGCAATATCTATGATTATATGAATCGATTGGCCGATTTCAAAGTTGGACAACGAATTAGCATAGAAGTGTTGAGAAATAATGAAAAAATAATTTTAATAGTTGATTTATAATATAAGCTACAATTTTCACAAATATACACGAATATTATTGATGACAATTAACAAAAAATCAAAAAACGAACGAAAAACACTATACCAATGGACAGTCAGAAATTCTGTTCAACTTGGAGTGTTGCTCATTACCATTTTTATCGGGATACAATTTTATCTATATGTTCAGCAGGTTGTTGATGGCGATGTCATAACAATTTCACGACCTCCGGGAGTTGAAGGATTTCTACCAATCGGTTCACTAATTGGTCTTAAATATTGGTTATCAACCGGAACATGGGATTCAATTCACCCAGCAGGGATTGTAATTATGGGGTTTGCAATGCTAATCTCTTTATTCTTCAAAAAGGCATTTTGCGGGTGGTTTTGTCCCGTTGGAACAATATCAGAATGGTTATGGAAACTCGGGCGGAAAATATATGGAAAAAACTATCAGTTATCAAAATGGTTAGATATTCCACTAAGGAGCATTAAATATCTATTGATGCTGTTTTTTGTGTGGGCAATTTTGAAAATGAGCATCCCTGCATTAGCGGAATTTTTACAACTTCCATATTGGAAAGTTTCTGATGTGAAAATGTTGGCATTTTTCACTGATATGTCATTGGTTACTGGGATAATTCTAATTTATTTGGTTTTTATGTCATTGCTCATTCGGAATTTCTGGTGCAGATATTTATGTCCCTATGGAGCATTTGTTGGATTGTTTTCGCTAATAAGTCCAACAAAAATTAAAAGAAATGAAGAATCGTGTATTGACTGTAATCTTTGCGAACAGGCGTGTCCTGCATATTTGCCGGTGGACAAAAAATCGCAAATTTTAAGTGCAGAATGCACTGGGTGTATTTCGTGCACTGAAGTTTGCCCTGTAAAAGATACACTCGAATTTCAGATGATTGGAGTAAAATCCAATTTTTGGTCACCCACAAAAATATCAATAGTTGTAGTTGGTGGCTTTCTTTTGTTTTTGGTTCTTGCCAGACTCACCGACCACTGGAACAGTTCTGTAACTCCAGATGAATTACAGAAGTTAATCCCGTTTATGGACGGGTTTGAGCATATTTAGGAAAAGATTTTTTACCAACTCCATACTAAATCAAAGACAGGAACAATATCCAAATCTTTTCCGTCAGTATATTCTCCATACACTAATTTATAACCCACAGCAGTTTGAAATCTATTTGACTTATTCCAAATTAACATAGATTTATGCTCAATAAATGTGGTGTTTGTGTCTTCTGGCAGATAAAAAATATCAACATCGGCTAAAATGTCCAACTTGCCAAAACTATGTCTAATATCCAGTCCTGAATTAAATCCGTGGCCATTGTAGAAAACATTTAGTCTTTGATAAATCGTTGGAAATTCAATTTCAGTTCGTGAATCTAACTCACCTCCAAATTTAGTTGCAATTGAAAATCCTGCTTTTGCGGTGATTATGGTCGAGCTGAAAGATTTTGTAACCAAAAGTTCCTGCCTTATCGATACCATATGTGGAATTCCCGGTATTGTTGGGTCTGGTGCAATCAATCCACCGGATCCTTCCCGAGTTAATAATCTTAAAAGATAGGTCGGATAGTAAATTGAAAAGCGTGCAGCCGTGCCATCACCAACCTTATTTTTGATTGTTAAATTTGGCATTAAGAAAAATGCTAATGGATGAGTAGATAGCTCAACTTTTTCGGTCATCCCATATTTTAATGGTTGAAATAGTCCTACCTCAAATTGTCCTTTAGGAATAGTATTCGCAGTTTCTGAATTAGATAATGCTAAAATAAATGATAATGAAATTAATAATAATATTGTGTTTTTCATCTTAATTCTCCAGTGATAATGTTGAGGTCAACGGTGCATGATCAGATAAATCCATTGTTTCTTGATGTGTTGAATCTGAATTTTCTACCCAAGTTAAATTTGTAAACAAATAATCTAGTTTTCGGCTCCAAAAACCTTCAGGTGGACCTTGAACAGTATGAGAATAATGGTTAAATTGTGTTTCTTCAGTTGTTCCATATTTATCCAAAGTTACTGCGGGTTCATAATCTGTGTAGAACTCATCTAACCACTCAGATTCTTCAGAATAATCGTCACCTTGAAAATCTTCATCCTCACAAATACTATCATCAAATTCGTTCACTTTTATTGTGTTTGGAGGTAACGAATTAAAATCTCCACCTGCTATAAATAATTCATCTGAACTATCCAAAAAATCAAGTTCATCTTTGAATTGATCTAGTTGCAATTTTTTTGTGCCATCGTTCGAATAGGCAGATGCGTGTATATTTAATGCCCACAAATTATCATAGCCAAGCAAATCAATTTTTGCCTTCAAAATGTTTCGTTTGAGATAAAAATACTGAGTCAGAGCATCATCTTCTGAAATGAGCGGTAAGGCAATTCTCTCTGCATCAGTAAGTGCCCATTTTGACAAAATTGCATTCCCAGATTCCATCTTCCCAAGTCCGCTCGATGGAATAAAATCCGCTTTCCATTGAGATGCATAAGCACCATAGTTTAGATCGGTATTATCCAACAAATACTGAAGTTGGTCAATATATGCACTGCGTTTGGAGTTTACATCTACCTCTTGAAGCAACACAATATCTGGATTAACTTCCTCAATGTAATCTGCTAACGCTTCTATGTTATCCATTACTTCGTTTTCAGTCATAATTACGCGTTCGCCGTAACAATCAAACCAAAAATCAATTCTTGCACCGCCAAATTTAACATTCCAAGTCATAACAATAAGAGAGTCAACAGAAGTTGGTGCTTCAGTTAGTGAACTTGCCTGATATAGGACTGCATCTTCTAAATCCTCAAATTGAGTGTTAAAGATGTCGCAGTTGTTAAGTGTTAATGCTAAAGTTAAGATTAGTAGTATTTTTTTCATGTTGTTTCCTTTTTTTATTGGACACTGATTAACACAGATAAAATTGATTAAACATCTTAGTCAGGAATATTTGTGTAAATCTGAGCCACTTTATAAACTAAAATTTCCAATAAAATGCTATCCACGGTTGCTGAAAATGTATCCCAAATCTAAATGACTCATTAAATGCATACATAAACCCAAAATCCAGATGGACAGGATTTACATCTTCCTGCTCGACAGGCACAGGCACATCGGAGAAATCATTATCATATTCGTAGACTTGATACTCCATTTTTTGCCAGAATTCGAAATAAAATGGATCATAGAACACTTCGCCAATCATTTTTAGTTTTGGATTGATATCAACATCTATACCATAATAACCACGATAAAGTAATGTTTCTAATTTGGGGACATATTGAACATTTCCACCAATTGTATGAGAAATTCTACCTCGCATGCCTTCCCGCGCGTGTGAATAGGTTAGTGCACCAAATATCTCACCCATGACTTCTTTGCTGTCAATATAAGCCTCAAAATCACCCCTTGCAGTATCATCTTCGATAATTAGATCACTTCCCACTGGATAAAATCCACCCCAATACTTTGTTTGAGTAGTGAAGCCATCCACAACCCAATCGCCCGAGTTATCATAATGTCCTTCGTAGTTTTTCCATTCAAATTCTCCGCTTGCCCACTCATATTTATTTGGGCTCCATCGCGAATGATAATGAGCACCAACAGATAATGAAGTTTGGCTTTCCCAATTACCAAATTCAAATATTTGTAGTTTCGGTCTGATGTTCATATCTCCCCCGATGAATTCCCACCATTTTGCTGTAACCTGGAAATTATCTGTAACACCAAATCCAAAAGATAGCCCACTTAAATACAGAGTACTTTTGTCAAAAGTATATCCTGTTGGGTCAAAGAATAAGTCAGTCAGTTGCTCTTCACCCAAACTAAATTCAGTAGTTTTGTCAATTGGACCTGACCCAAATACATAGTCTAATAATCCCCTATTTCTTGGGTAATAAATTTGTTGCTGTTTTTGAGCCACAACTTCTTGAATTTCTACTATATCATCCTTGGAAATGGTTAACTCACCAATAGAAGTATTAAACTTTATAAATTCCCCAGTTTCTGTTGATTTGCTCCCAAGTAATTTTTCCACACTTTTTAATGTAATCTGATATTCTTTTTGAACTAGATTACTTTTCTCAATTTTCACTTCGCCAAATGATGTGTTGATTAATAAATAATCTGCAGTTTCTTCAATTAAAACACCATTTATAGTTGTGCCATCTTTGAGATTGTAAGTGATGCTATCTTGTGTTAAAACAAGTCCTGTAAAAAAGACTAATAATAGTAGTGAAACAGATATTGTTATCTTCATGTCAACTTCCCTTTCTGTTTGATTTAACAGTAATTATTTGTATTAATTTATAACAATATTTAGGAACTGTCAAATTTATAGTTTGATTTTCTCTTTTTTTCTTCTCGTCAATTCTTACTAACTTTTGTGTAAATTACAGTTCGTATATTCAACTGGAAATACAGATTTTGATTTATGATTAGAAAAATACTTATAGCAAATCGCGGAGAAATTGCCGTTAGGGTAATTCGGTCTTGTCACGAAATAGGCATTGAAACCGTTGCCATATATTCGGAAGCAGACAGAACATCTCCACATGTTCTAAAGGCAACAGAAGCATATTGTGTTGGACCTGCTCCGTCATCCGAATCTTATCTAAATGTTGAGAAAATTTTAGAAATTATTCAAATATCTGGTGCGGATGCAGTCCATCCCGGTTACGGATTCCTATCTGAAAACGCAAAATTTGCTGATACTATTGCCAAAATGGGAGTAGTTTGGATTGGACCTCCGTCGGATGCAATTATCACAATGGGTGATAAAATGGCTGCGCGAGAATTGGCAAAAAAAGTTAATGCACCTATTATCCCAGGTACAACCGAACCGATATCATCACTCGATAAAGCTATTAAAATTGCTGATAAAATCGGATATCCTGTTCTCATCAAAGCCGCAGGCGGTGGTGGCGGGAAGGGAATGCGGATTGTTCAATCGGCACAAGAAATTGAAGATGCAATCAATCGTGCTAAATCCGAAGCTGGCAAGGCGTTTTCTGATGACAGAATTTACATAGAGAAATATCTTGAAGAACCGCATCACATCGAAATTCAAGTTTTTGCTGATAATCACGGGAATGTAGTGAGTTTTGGTGAACGAGAATGTTCAGTTCAACGGCGTTATCAAAAAATTATTGAGGAAACTCCATCTCCATTTATTGACGACAAATTGCGAAAACAATTAAATGAAACTGCTATCAACATAACTCGTGAATGCAATTACATCGGTGCCGGAACAGTAGAATTTTTGGTTGATAAACACAAAAATCTATATTTTTTAGAAATGAACACTCGACTTCAAGTTGAACATCCTATTACAGAAATGGTAAACCAAATTGATTTGGTTAAAGAACAAATTCGTGTAGCAGATGGTAAACAACTTTCCATTTCACAGAATGAAATTCATCCAAAAGGTCATGCAATAGAATGTCGATTGTATGCTGAAGACGGATTTAATAATTTTGCACCATCCGTCGGAAATATTCTCGAAATGGATATTCCGCAGGGTTTGGGAATTAGACTTGATGACGGAATCCGCACAGGACAAGAGATTTCTCCATATTACGACCCACTTCTTGGTAAACTAATATCGTGGGGAAACACTCGGAAAGAAGCAATGGCTCGAATGATTCGGGCTTTAAGCGAATTTCACATTGTTGGAATCGAAACGACTATTCCATTCTGTAAAATGTTTATTCAACATCCTCGATTTCAAAATGGTGATTACGGAACCAAAACTCTTGAGGAAATAAAAGAGGAATTATTAGAAACACTTCGCGAGTATTCTGATGATTTGAATGTTGCGGCAAGTATCGGAGCAATTCAAAAAAATCTGTTAACTGATCAAAGTTCCGCTTCCAATTTCACCGAAACTAAACAAATATCAAATTGGGCGACAAGTGGAAGAAAGGATAATTTGAGATGAAATTCCAAGCAATCATTGATGAACAAATTCTAAATTTCGATGTTGAACAAACGGCTTGTGGTTTGGATATTTCTTTTAACGATAATAATCTTGATGCTGATTGTCGTCCACTAACTTCTAATTCGTTTTCATTAATTTTAAATGGGAAATCTCATTATCTGACAATTACTGAAAATGACAACAGCTTTGAAGTAACTGTTGACCAACATACAAATTTAGTAAAAGTAAAAGATGAAACTGAACTTCTTTTGGACAAATTCGGTTTTTCGGATTCTGATGAGGACCACGCCGGCGAAATTCACGCTCAAATTCCGGGGTTGGTTACACAGATTTATGCAGAGATTGGGAGTTCAATCGAAAAAGGACAGAAACTATTTATCCTTGAAGCGATGAAAATGGAGAATGAAATTTCATCACCAGTTTCGGGTGTTGTGAAAAATATTTTAGTTGAAATCGGGCTACCAGTTGAAAAAAATGATTTAATTATGGAGATAGAAATATGAGTATGGGCAAATGGCTTTGGGGTGGTTTAGGATGGGCGATGTTCGGACCAATCGGGGGAATATTGGGATTTGCGATGGCATCAATGTCGGATAAACCTCGTCAACAAATGCACTCTTCACAAACTAAATATCCAAATACTCGTGCAGGTGATTTTGGACTTTCACTATTGGTGCTTTTCGGTGCCGTAATGAAAGCTGACAACCAAGTTTTGAAAGCAGAACTCGATTATGTCAAGCAGTTTTTTGTTCAACAATTTGGGCAACAATATGCTAAAGAACGAATTCTACTTTTTAAGGAAATTATAAAACAGGATTATCCTCTAAAGGATGTTTGTCATCAAATTAAAAAACATATGGACCATCCTGCTCGATTGGAGCTTGTTCACATTTTGTTTGGATTATCGCAAGCAGACGGTCAAGTTCATCCCGATGAAGTCAAAGTGATAAAAACAATTTCGGGTTATTTGGGAATTAGCTCACAAGACTATGAATCAATTCAAGCTATGTTCCATAATGATACTGCTTCGTGTTACAAAGTTTTGGAAATTAATGAATCTGCTTCTGCTGATGAAATTAAAAAAGCATATCGTAAAATGGCAACTAAATATCATCCTGACAAGGTGCATCATCTTGGAGAGGATTTTCAGAAATTTGCTGAGGAGAAATTTAAGAAAGTAAACAATGCTTACGAAAAAATTAAAAAAGAACATGGATTTGCTTAAAAGGTTGTCAATACTAAATGACTAAAAAAACACATTCCGGTATTGAATTAAGAAATTATTACGGAGATTCTAAGGAATCTCAACCAGGGGAATTTCCCTTTACTAATGGAGTGTATCCAAATATGTATCGCGGTCGATTGTGGACAATGCGACAATATGCAGGATTTGCATCTGCAGAAGAGAGTAACAAGCGATATCGCTATTTGTTAGAGCAGGGCGTGATGGGTTTATCCATCGCATTTGATTTGCCCACACAAACCGGATATGATTCTGACCATCAAATGGCGGAAGGTGAAATCGGAAAAGTGGGTGTGGCTATTTCTTCACTTGCTGATATGGAAGTTTTATTCGATAAAATTCCA
This sequence comes from Fidelibacterota bacterium, assembly GCA_014381725.1. Taxonomy (GTDB): domain Bacteria; phylum Fidelibacterota; class Marinisomatia; order SCGC-AAA003-L08; family JACNLC01; genus JACNLC01. The sequence goes on from JACNLC010000085.1 coordinate 81,653, forward strand.
TTAGACCAAGTTTCAGTTTCAATGACAATAAATTCTACTGCAGCAATTTTATTAGCTATGATTTCAGTTGTTGCAGAAAAACAAGGAGTTGATCCATCTCAACTACGAGGAACTATTCAAAATGATATTTTAAAAGAGTATATTGCTCGCGGGACTTATATTTATCCACCTCAACAAAGTATGCGAGTTATTACGGATATCTTTGAATATTGCAATTCTAATATGCCAAAATGGAATACCATTTCGATTTCAGGTTATCATATCCGTGAAGCTGGCTCTACTGCAGTGCAAGAGCTCGCATTTACTCTAGCAAACGGGATTGCTTATGTTGAATCAGCAATAAAATCCGGACTGAATATCAACCAGTTTGGTAAACGATTAAGTTTCTTTTTCAATAGTCATAATTATTTTTTTGAAGAAATCGCCAAGTTTCGAGCAGCTCGGAGAATGTGGGCACACATTATGAAGGAACGATTTGGTGCTACCGAGCCAAAAGCAATGATGTGTAGATTTCATACTCAAACTGCTGGTTCAACTTTAGCTGCACAACAAATTGATAATAATGTGGTTAGAACAGCATTACAGGCAACAGCATCTGTTTTGGGTGGCACTCAATCTTTGCACACCAATTCACGAGATGAGGCATTAGCATTACCAACAGAAGAATCTGTAAGATTAGCACTTAGAACTCAACAAATAATTGGATATGAATCTGGAATTCCTGATGTTGTGGATCCACTCGCAGGTTCTTACTATATCGAATCTCTAACTGATGAACTTGAAAAACAAGCATTTGCTTTAATTGATAAAATTGACAAACTCGGTGGTGCTGTTTCTGGGATTGACCAAGGATTTCAGCAAAATGAAATTGCTCGCAGTGCATTTGAATATCAACAGGATATCGACAACAAAGAGAAAATAGTCATTGGTGTAAACAAATTCACTTCAGAAGAAACAGAAATTCCCGAAACGCAAGAAATTAATGAAAAAGCAATTTCATCACAATTAAACCGTCTAGCAGAAACGAAGAAAAATAGAAATCAGATTGCTGTAGAATCTGCACTCGACAAATTAAAACAAGTAGCTGAATCTAGCGATAATTTGATTCCTCATATCAAAACTGCTGTTGAGAATTATGCCACACTTGGTGAAATATCCGAAGTTCTTCGTGAAGTTTTTGGAGAATATCAGGGGTAATAACTTTCCTTTTGTTATAATAATTATATTCCCTTAGATTCTACCCAAGAATTACGGAGTAATCTATGAAATTTTACTTAATTATAAATCCTCATAGTGGTGGGAAAAATGGACAAAAATTACTGCGATTGGTCAAACCAATTTTTGAATCTGCAGGTATCGAACTTTCAATTATAGAAACCACTTTCGCAGGACACGCTAGAGAATTAGCCAATCAACTAGATTTTTCCGGCTATGACGGATTTATTACAATTGGTGGTGATGGAACAATACACGAAGTTGTAAATGGATTGCTTCCTAGATTCGACAAAAAACAGATTCCAATCGGTGTGATTCCAGGTGGTTCAGGAAATTCTTTTATGTACGACTTAGATTTATTGGACCCCGTAAAAGCAGCAAGAGCAATCATTGATGGAAATACTCGACAAATTGATGTTGCCGAAGTTAAAATTAATCATGTTACAAAGTATGCAGTTAATATCATTGGCTGGGGTTTGGTAACTGATGTCGGTAAAAAAGCTGAGAGATTTCGATGGCTCGGAGAAAGTCGCTACACTTTTACAAGCTTGATTGAAGTTATTACTCAATCTCCGAGATATGCAAAATTACTCCTCGATGAAAAACAAATTATTGACGATTATACATTTATCATTGCTTGTAATACAATCCACACAGGAAAAGGAATGAAAATGGCTCCAAAAGCTAAACTTGATGACGGACTCATTGATGTTGTAGTCGTGAAATATGGGATTAGTAGGTTCAAGTTATTGAGTTTACTACCAAAACTTTTTGATGGTTCTCATATTGAAAATCCAATCGTCGAATATTACCAAGTTAAAGAATTTTCACTAATTCCGGTAGATGACGAAATTCTCAATATTGATGGTGAAATTTTAGGATCAACTCCTATAAATGTTAAAATGATTCCAAAAGCTTTTACTGTTTTTTGTAAGTAGATATTTTGAGTCAGTAAATGTGTTAATATTTTTACATCAGCATTGTTGATGTAATCCAAAAATCAGTCCTTAATAAAAAGGGCGACAAAGTCGCCCTTTTTGAATTTGATAGTTCCTTAATTTATAATTTAGGCCAAAGTTCCGTTCTAACTTTTATCTCCATACCTGGATACAACACTCCATCAGTTTCTTCAATTACTTTTTCATTATCCCAAAATAATACAATCCAAGCATATTCATCACCGTATTCTTTTTTGGAAATCGTCCAAAGTGTTTCTCCACTTTCAACAAGATGAATTGTGTGGTCATATTTCCACTCTACAACTTCTTCCCTAGGTTTTTTCAAATCAAGCTCGTAGTAGGGATAAATTAAATTTGGATTATCCCCAATTTTTTCTCTATTCCACTCGTAAATTCTACGCCACTCATTAGCATTTCGATATTCTTTATATGCAATTAACGACAGATAATCACCCGGTTTGATCATATAATCTGTCCAAACGCTATCAGGGAATATTTGGTCAAAATCGAACTGTGGATTAATAGCAACTTGTGGAGATGATATTTCTTCCTCACTTTCATCAGTTGCTTTAGGAAGAGTTTCTAATACAGAATTATCTACTGGAACTTCTACAACTTGAACTTCTTCAATTTCGCTAATTTCTACATTGTCATTAATTTCAGAATCGTTAACCTGTGTTACTGTTTCTGTAACTTCAACAGGTGCAATTGTCTTTTTCTCAATTTCTATTGGTTGTTCAAGTTCTGCTGTTTGTTCGATTTGTGGTTCAGATATTTCTTCAGGAGATATTTCCGGTTTTTTTGAACATCCAGTTATTACCATTAAACCAATTATAGATGTGATAATTATATTTTTATACATTTTTCCTCTTTTTTTGATGTTTGTTATACGATGTAATTAATGAACTTCTTGCAAAAAAGTTTCACCATAATTTTGATTTTTTGAATAAGTTAGTCAGTTATCGGTTTAGAATATTTAACCTATTCTTTGCCCGTGCGATTGAACCTCTTGCACGAGCTTGGTCCATTTCTGAATTCTTAGATCTATCTTCAGCTCGCTTGAGAGAAGTTTGTGCTCTCTCTTTGTCAATATCAGAAGATTTTTCAGCAGTTTCTACCAGTAGTTGAACACCTTCTGGTCGGATATCAGCATATCCCCCACTCGTTGCCCAATATGATATTTCGTTTCCGTTTTCAACTTTAATTTCGCCAACACCTAATGCAATCATCGAAATAGCGTGCCCAGCCAAAATCCCGAATAAACCATCAATAGATGGTGCTCGCAAATAGGTAATTTGTCCTAAATTTTGAGCAGATTCAGGAGTGATTATTTCAAGTTGAAATGTTTTAGCCATTATGCTTCAGCGCTCTTCTTTGCATTTTCAATAGCTTCATCAATAGTTCCAACATACGCAAACGCATTTTCAGGAAGCTCATCAACTTCACCGTTGAGAATAGCTTCAAATCCAGCTACTGTATCTTCCATACTCACATAACGACCTTGTTTTCCTGTAAATTGCTCTGCAACAAAGAATGGTTGTGATAAGAATTTCTGAATTCTTCTTGCTCGATTAACTGTTTGTTTATCATCATCTGAAAGTTCATCCATTCCTAGAATCGCAATAATATCTTGCAAATCTTTATACTTCTGAAGAACATTTTGAACATTCCGAGCAACATTGTAATGTCGATCGCCAATTACTCTAGGGTCCAAAATTCTTGAAGTAGATGCTAACGGGTCAACAGCAGGATAAATTCCAAGTTCTGCAATTTTTCTTTCCAATACAGTTGTGGCATCCAAGTGAGCAAATGCAGTTGCCGGGGCCGGGTCAGTTAAATCGTCTGCTGGTACATAAATCGCTTGAACAGAAGTTACAGATCCTTTTTTGGTGGAAGTAATTCGCTCTTGCAATTCTCCCATTTCAGTTCCTAATGTTGGTTGATATCCAACCGCCGATGGCATCCTTCCAAGAAGAGCAGAAACTTCTGAACCAGCTTGAGTAAATCGGAAAATATTATCCACAAACAATAATACATCTTTTCCTTCTTCGTCTCGGAAATATTCAGCCATTGTAAGACCTGTTAGTCCAACTCTTAATCGTGCACCAGGTGGTTCATTCATCTGCCCAAACACCATTACAGTTTTATCAATAACGCCAGATTCTGTCATTTCACGATAGAGGTCGTTACCTTCACGGGTTCGTTCACCAACACCTGAGAAAACTGAATAACCTCCGTGTTCAGTAGCAATATTTCGAATCAATTCTTGAATTAATACTGTTTTACCAACTCCAGCTCCACCAAACAAACCAGTTTTACCACCTTTAGTATATGGTTCCATCAAGTCAACTACTTTGATACCAGTAACTAGCACTTCTTGGGAAGTAGTTAAATCTGTGTGATCTGGAGCTGAACGGTGAATTGGATAAGTCATTTCTGTTTTGATATCACCTTTACCATCAATGATGTTTCCGGTTACATCAAACAAACGACCGAGAGTTTCCATGCCAACCGGCACTGTAATTGGAGCACCCGTATCTGTTACTTTTTGCCCTCTCACCAGTCCGTCGGTGGAATCCATTGCAACCGTTCGAACTACAAAATCTCCGAGGTGTTGTGCAACTTCTAAAACTAACTTATCTTCTTTGTCACGCTCGATAATTAGTGCGTTCAAAATTTCTGGTAGTTGTCCATCTTCGAATGCAACATCTACAACAGCACCCATAATTTGTGAAATTTTACCCTGTTTCGTCATCAGATATTTCCTAACTTAACTCGTTAATGCTTCTGCACCGCCAACAATTTCCAACATCTCAGTTGTAATTGATGCTTGACGGGCTTTATTAAATTCTAATTTTAAATCGCGAATCATCTCGCCTGCGTTTTTAGTAGCATTTTCCATTGCCACCATACGCGCTGCTTGCTCACTTGCATAAGATTCCAATAAATATTTCCAAACTTGAATATTCAAATGTCGCGGAATCAATGATTTTACCAATTCTTCTTTTGATGGTTCATAAATTCTATCAATATTTGATTTTTGTTGCTTATCAAATGTTAGTGGAAGCAATTTTTCGACTGATAGCTCCTGTACGGCAACATTCTTAAAATAATTATAAATCACACGAACTTCATCAACTTTTCCTGATAGAAAATGACTTATAATTCCGTTCCCAAATTTAATGGCGTGGTCATAAGATAACTCATTCCAAAAATTAACATGACCTTCGATGATATTGTAATGTCTTCGTTTGAAATGGTCTCCTGCTTTTTTGCCAATACAGAATAAATCTACATTATCTTTCCCAAACTCATCAATATCCGCTTGAGCAATTTTGATAATGTTCGTATTGAAAGAACCTGCTAATCCCTTATCTGAAGTTACAATCACATAAGCAATCCGTTTAACTTCTCTCGCATTGAGTAAGTCGAGTGATGACCTATCAACATCTGGCAAAAGGTCTTGAATCAAATTCTGTAAACGATTAGCATACGGTCGAGCATTTTCCATTCGCTCTTGAGACCGACGCATTTTCGCAGCTGCGACCATCTTCATCGCATTAGTAACCTGTTGAATACTCTGAACAGATTTTATACGATTACGAATGTCTTTCAGATTTGCCATAAACTATGCGATGAATCCTTTCTTAAAATCACCACAAGCTTTTTTAAGTGACGATGCAACTTCATCTGAAAGCACTCCAGTCTCACTAATTTGTTTCAGAGTGTCAGAATAATTCGCTTCCATAAAATCAAGGAATTCGCTTTCAAAAGCTTTCACATTTGGTAATTCGATTTCGTCTAAAAAACCTTCAGTTGCTACATAAATAATTGCAACTTGCTTCTCAATATTCATAGGAACATATTGATTCTGTTTTAGCACTTCAACCATTCTGCGACCCCTAGTCAACTGTTGCAGAGTTGCTTTATCTAGGTCAGAACCAAATTTTGCAAATGCTTCCAGTTCTCTGAATTGTGCTAAATCCAAACGAAGCATACCTGCGATTTTCTTCATTGCTTTAATTTGTGCATTACCACCAACACGAGAAACTGAAATTCCCACATCGACCGCAGGTCGTAATCCGGAGTTAAACAAATTTGTTTCCAAATAAATCTGGCCATCGGTAATGGAAATTACATTTGTCGGTATATATGCAGACACATCGCCTTCTTGAGTTTCGATAATTGGAAGTGCTGTAAGTGAACCGGCACCCAAGTCGTCACTTAATTTACTGGCTCTTTCCAATAACCGACTGTGTAAATAAAACACATCACCGGGATATGCTTCACGACCCGGAGGACGACGGAGTAATAAAGACATCTGCCTGTAAGCTGCTGCCTGTTTTGTTAAATCATCATAAATAATAAGTGAATGTTTACCGTTATCCCTGAAATATTCGCCGAATGATGCACCTGCATAAGGAGCAATATACTGCATTGGAGCCGGGGCAGATGCACTCGCTGAAACAACCGTCGTATATTCCATTGCACCGGCTTGTTCTAGCTCGGCAACTACTTGTGCAACAGTTGATGCCTTTTGACCAATCGCCACATAAATACAGTAAACAGGATCATCCGTAGTTTGTGTATATTTTTGGTTGATGATTGTATCAATTGCAATAGCTGTTTTTCCAGTTTGACGGTCGCCAATAATCAATTCTCTCTGGCCACGACCGATTGGAATCATACTGTCAATAGCCTTGAGTCCCGTTTGCAAAGGTTCTGTTACAGGTTGTCGTTGCAAAACACCTAACGCTTTCCGTTCAATCGGATATGAAGTTTCAGTTTTTATGTCACCTTTACCGTCTATTGGTTGCCCGAGGGGATTTACTACTCTACCAAGAAGTTCGTGCCCAGTAGGAACTTCAACAACTCTGCCGGTTCGTTTAGCTAAATCGCCTTCTTTTACAAGTTTGCTTTCTCCAAACAAAACTAACCCGACATTATCTTCTTCAAGGTTTAGTGCCATTCCGAAAACACCATTTGGCAATTCCACCAACTCAGATGACATTACATTTTCCAAACCGTGAACGCGAGCAACGCCATCGCCTACCATAATTACCTCACCTACTTCGGCTACATCTAAATCTACGCTGAATTCATCCAACTGTTGTTTTAACAGGGAGGTAATTTCATCGGTTTTTATTTCCATTGATACTCCAATTTATGCACGCAATAGTGCGCTTTTTAAATTTTCCAAACGACGAGCTAACGAGCCGTCAACAATTGTATTTCCAATACGCAATTTCACTCCACCGAGTAAAGTTGGGTCTATTTCAAGCTTGGTATATACTTTTCTACTGAGTTTCTTCTCAAGCTGATTTACGATATCCGATAATTCCTCTTCGTTTAACTTATGAGATGAAAACACCGTAACTTTTGCAAAATCTGATTTCGTTTCTGCAATTCTGATAAATCGTTTAACTACATCCGACAATGCATCAATGTGAGAATTTTCTAAGAGAATTTGCAGAAGATTTAATTCAAGCTCAGTTACTGAATTAGATAAAACTTTTTGTAGAATTTTCATCTTTTCCAAAGTTTTAACTCGTTTTGTAAACAGAAATTGTCTAAACTCCGGACTGGTTTTGTAAATCTCCATAATTGCCAAAAGTCTGTTTTCTGTTTCTCGGATTTGTTCCGATTTTGATGCAACCGAATAAACTGCTCTAGAATACTTCCTAATTGCCCGTTGATTTTTCATTAAGCTTCGCCGATTCCCTCGATAACATTATTAACAATCTTGCGATTGTCAGATGAATCTACATTTTTCTCGATTACTTTAGTAGCTGCTGCTAATGAAATATCTATAACAGTTGATTTGATTTCCGTAATCGCTTTTTCGCGTTCCGCTTCAATCTGTTGTTTGGATTTCTCCAATATTTCATTTGCACTTTCTCGAGCTTTGGTTTCGATTTCGGTTTTTATCCGTTCTCCAGTTGCTCTGCCTTCTGCTACAATCTTCTGAGATTCAGCTTGGGCTTTTTGCACGATTTCTTCATATTCGTGAGAAACTTTTTCTGCTTCTTCCCGAGCTTTTGTAGCCTCGTTTAGAGCATCCTTAATTTCTTTTTCCCGAGCTTCTAAAGCACCAAGAATCGGCTTCCAAGCCACTTTTTTCAAAACGACAAGAAGCAAAACGAAAGTAATTACGGTCCAGGCAAGTAACCCGCCGTGAACTTCTAACATAATATACCCTTAGTTTATTTACCTTGTAGTAAGAAAGCAGTAACAGCTGAAAATAGTGCTACACCTTCAATCAACGCTGACATAATTAATGCAGTAGTTCTAATTTCACCGGCAGCTTCAGGTTGACGACCCGTAGCTTCCGCTGCTGCTGCGGTAATTTTACCAATACCGAGTCCTGCGCCGATAGTAACTAATCCTGCTCCGATTCCTGCACCTAAATATGCTAATCCAACTGCGTCCATTTATCTAACTCCTTTTTTTATTCATTATTAATGAGCTTAGTGCTCTTTGTGTTCTACCACTGCCATACTTATAAAAATTGTAGAAAGCAGTGAAAATACATACGCTTGTAAAAATGCTACAAATATTTCTAACATATTTATTGCGATAGCCATTGGGACTGAACCCAACGCTACCCAATAATTTTGTAAATTGATAATAATTCCCAAGAATGCAAGAATAATAATATGTCCAGCATTCATATTCGCAAAAAGTCGGACAGCCAACGCAAACGGTTTAGTTAATAGTCCTAGTAGCTCAACAGGAATCATTATTGGTAGCAACCATAATGGAACTCCCGGTGTTGCAAAAATGTGTCTCCAAAAATCTTTATTACCAAAAATTAAATAAGTTAATAATGTAATTATCGCCAACGCTGCAGTTACATTAATGTTTGCGGTTGGTGTTGTGGTCCCAGGGATTAAACCCATTAAATTCATTGTTAAAATGAAAAAGAAAAATGTAAGAATAAGAGGTAAAAAGCGACGACCTTGTTTTTCTCCCATATTGATATAAACAACTTCATCACGAATGAATACAACCAAAACTTCGAGGAAATTCCCAATACCGGATTGCACTTTTTTATTTTTCTTATATCCAACGGTTAGTAACAAAATAATTAACAAAGTGTTTAACCACATCATTACAACTTGTTTATTGATTCCCCAAAATGCTTTGCCACCTTTTGGATACAATTCTATTTGTATCGGATGTTGAATATTAAACGGATTAAAAATCTCAAAAACTCTATCATCCAACATATGATCCATAATGACACTTCCAGTAACGCCTTCGTCTGAATGTTTTTCGCTATGCTCATCTACTTGATGATTGTTGTGTTCGGCTTCTGTTGAATGTAAATCTTGTCCGTGGCCACCTGCAAAAATGATAGTTCCAGCAATCAATAATCCAATAAAATATTTCAATAACTTTTGCATTATGAAGCAGACACCTTTCTTGATGGTAGAATTTTCATCCAACTTGATATTTCCGTCCATTGGTGAATTACATAAAATATCATAAGTGATAAGAAAAACGGAACTGTTTGCACAAATCCATTTAAAATCATATACAAAGCAAATCCGAGCATAAATACCATTCTAACAAGCATTCCGCCATACACATTTCTGTAAAACAAATTATTTTCTAAAGAAATTGATTTTATCACAATAAAATATCCAACAAATGCATTAAATAAACTTAATCCAAACGCCAAAGTTAGCTCAATCACATAATTTCTACCCCAAGATAGAAACGGAAAAACCCCAACCAAAATGATAATCAGGGTTTCGATAATAATAACTTTAACAAAAGATTTCAAATTACTTTAAAATTTTCAATAAATTAAACATTCCAGCAAATACGCCAAATAAAACGCCCACCAAACTACCCCACGGTTCAATGTTAAAATATCCATCTATTTTTTGTCCGAGCCACAGACAAATTAACACTGTTACAGCCATTTGAATCCCGGCTCCAGAATAATGTCCCCAATGGATTTGTTTTTTTGCCATTGATAAATTATTCAGCTTTTTCAGTAGTTGTTACTTTTTTTTCTTTCTGTCCAGCCATATTACAGATCCCCTCAAATTGAGCACCTTCTTCTATGACTAAAATTTGAGAATTCAAATTTCCAAGCAACTTCGACTTACTACCGAGGGTTACTTTTTTCTCAACAATTAAATCGCCTTCAACGGTTCCATTTACCATTGCATTTTTCGCTGATATATTCCCTTTTACAAGAGAACCTTTGGCTGTTCTTACAGTCCCAAGAGCTTTAATGCTACCGAGTACTTTCCCATAAATTAACATACTTCCAGAAGCAATTACATCACCGTGAATTTCAACTTCCGGACTCAATATTGAACTTATTTGTCCTTCTGATTTATTGGATTGAAACATCTTTCTTTTTATATTCCTCTATAAATTCTATTGGGTTAATTACTTCATTGTTTTTCCAAATCTCGAAATGTAGATGAGGTCCTTCGCTAACTCCGGTTTTACCAACTTTTGCAATTGGTTGTTGGAATTCTACCATTTCTCTTTCAGTTACAAGATTAGTATCATTATGAGCGTAAACAGAGAAGAAACCATTTGGATGTGCTATAATTATGGTTTTACCTGATTGCCCACTTTCCCCAGAAAAAACCACCATCCCTCTCGCTGGAGCAATGATAATATCACCTTCTTTTGCTGCTATATCAATTCCATAATGAGGAGGATTATCATTAGGTTTTATTCCTTGGGTTACGAATCCACTTACAGGAGCAGAAAGTGGAATTGAAAGACTATCATTTTGAAATAAATTCTTCAAGTTATATTCTAAAGAATCTGACGAATCAAATAGTCCCATAACTTTTAAATCTTCCATTAAGAATAAGGCTTTAGTTTTGAACTTTTGTAACTCGTTCAGCTCTGAAGTTAATTTATCCTTATTCAAAATTCGCATCAACCCGATTGTCGAAAAAAGTATACTTAAAATGCCAAAAATCAAAACAAAGCGCAAAAGCAACTTTGATATTTTAAATGTCCGCTGTTTATCGTTTTCAGAAACGATAATAATTGAGTAAAATCTCTTTTTCACGCTTTGAAATTATCGGTTATATTAAAACCTTTATATATGGAATACCAACTATTCATTCAACTTTTTCTATATTGGAAATTACATCTAATATCCGATCTAAATCTTCATCAGAATAAAACTCAATATTGATTTTCCCTCTTCCTGTTTTCTTCCGATTTATGGTAACTTTTGTGCCAAATGCGGAAATTAATTCACTCTCATATTGAAGGAGTGTGGGTGATTTTGGAGTTTTTGACTTATTTTTTGGTTTAACATTAGAAATTTCTGAAAACCGATTCGCAAGTTCTTCTGTTTGACGAACACTTAAACCATCATTTACAACTCGTTGAAATAGGTTAAGCATTTGCATAGATTTCCTCAAAGACAAAATAGCTCGAGCGTGGCCTGCTGAGATTTCTCCGGTTTTTACTCCTCGTTTAATTTCCGGTGGAAGTTTTAGTAATCTCATAGAATTTGCAATTGCAGGACGACTTTTACCAACTTTCTGAGAAATTTCTTCCTGAGTCATATTGTATTTTCCACTAAGAATCGCATATCCTTCAGATTCTTCAATCGGATTCAAATCTTCTCTTTGGACATTCTCCACCAACGCATATTCCAACATTTCTACATCGGTATCAACACTAATTATATAAGTCGGAACAGTTTTTAGCCCGACTGTTTTAGCGGCACGGAACCTTCGCTCACCAGCTATGAGTTCATATTTGTTCTCTCCTAAATCTCGAACAGTTAGTGGTTGAAGAATTCCATTTTCCTTAATGGAATTGACCAAATCTTCCATACCATCATCTGAAAACGATTGGCGTGGTTGATTTCTGTTCGGGATAATATTTTCAACAGGAACTGAACCATCCATATACCTATCATTCTCTTCAGTTGAATATGATGGAATTAGCGCCCGAAGTCCTTTACCTAATCTTTTGTCAGTCATTTTTCTCCAATATCTCAGATACTAAATTCATATAATTATTGGCTCCTGTTGATGATGCATCGTAAAGTAAAATAGGTTTCCCGTGGCTTGGTGCTTCTCCTAGACGAACATTTCTTTTTATGTAAGTATCATAAACTTTATCTCCAAAATATTCTTTTACTTCTCCCACAACTTGCTTAGACAGATTTAATCGGTGGTCATACATCGTTACTAAAATGCCCTCTATCTCCAAATCTTTGTTGAGATGTTTCTGTACCAAACGGATTGTGTTTAATAATTGGGATAAACCTTCCAAAGCATAATATTCGCATTGAATCGGAATCAATACAGATTTTGCAGAAGTAAAAACATTGACTGTTAATAATCCCAAAGATGGTGGAGCATCAATAATGATATATTTATATTTTCCATCAATTTCGGATAACGCATTTCTGAGCATCAATTCCCGTGAGAACATTCCGACAAGTTCAATTTCTGCACCAACCAATTGAGCACTTGAAGGTAAAACATCCAAATATTCCATATCTGTTTTTTGGATACATTCTTCAATATTAGACTGACCTATTAATACATCATAAATGGATTTTTTGTAAGAACCGACTTCAATCCCAGCACCGGTAGTAGCGTTGGCTTGCGGGTCCATATCAATAAGAAGCGTAGGAATTTCCGTTACCGCAAGATATGCGGCAATATTGACTGCGGATGTAGTTTTCCCAACACCGCCTTTTTGATTTGCAACTGCTATAATTTTTGTATCAAATAATCTCATTCTTAGGTTTTCTAAAGACGAAATTTACCGAGAGTTTGAGAGTTATACAATTAAGAACTAACCACTTTATATGATTTATGATTGAGTTTACCGCGAGCATCTGCAAAAAATAACCACAAGTCAAGGTATATCTATAACCAACAAAGTCAATTACTGGAATTACGAACATAAACTTGGATATGCCAATTTTCGATTATCAATTGTTAACTATCAATTTTAAATTACTAATGTTTTGACTCCGTAGGAGTCTCATATTTCTAGAAATATCAGGATTTAATATTCTAACGCCAAAGGTGTTATACAAATTATTTTTGACATCTCTTATCTAACTCCTACGGAGTTTCATTTAATTTTTATTCTATAAACATTTAATCCCTACGGGATTGTAATCAATTTTAATCTCCTGCTATAAATATTTAATCCATATAGGATTTCTTAATGTTTTCAATTTACAAATATCAATTTTTTATTACTAATGTTTTGACTCCGGAGGAGTCTCATATTTGTAGAAATATCAGGATTTAATATTCTAACGCCATAGGTGTTTAACAAATCTTGCCAAAGTTGAATGCTTTTTAACACCCCGTCTGCTTCGCATCCACCCCTCTAGAGGGGAATAAAACCATTTCTACTTTTTCATCCTGTCAATCATTTCATCCTGCCTGCCCTGTAAGGAGCTTGCGACTGTACAGGGATTCTGATATTTTTTTCACTCATCTTATTTTATTCATTTTGGCCTTACTCAATTTGCGTATAAAAACAAAAGTTGAATTCCGTTTAAAAAGAAATGCTGTCTGAAGTACGTCAACTGACGGACAAGTTTATTTCTTTTAGGAATGAAAGTATTTGTTTTAGCAAATTGAGTGTTGCCTTGACCTTTTTGGTTCTTTTTCTGTCAAGAGAAAAAGAACAAGTAGCTAAACTAATAATTGAGATTAATACTGTTATCTCTTTATGAATACCCCCGACTTGAAAGTAGATGGAAGTGGTGTCGTTCCTAAGTCCATTAACTTTATTCAAAAAATAAGGGCAAGTTTGCACTCGCCCTTACATTTAGCTTTGAAACCTTCACAACAAAAAGTATCGTTTATTGTGAAGAACTACTGTTTTTTATAAATCTAATACTTTACTAACACTCTATTTTCATCCGTTGTTTGCAATTCTGGTGTTTGGTATCTATCTAACATTCCTGCTTGTTCAGATACATTTTCATTGATATAATTTCCAAGTTCATTTATCGTCAGTTTGGCATCATTATTCGTATCTGCTTCACCTTGCATCCCTTTCATCAGAAAGTATGAAAACAATCCGTGTTTTTTCTCTGGCCAAGCAGATGATATTTCTTTACCACCGCTTGCAGAAAATACGGTGGCATCACCGACTGCAGATTCTTCAACTTCAATAAATACCGGTCGAGCATCTGCTAATAGCATTTCACTCTCACGATTAGCCCCAGAAAAACACGCATCCAAAAATACAGTTACTGATTTTGCACCCAAATCATTTAGAATGCTATACATTTTATTAATTGAAAATCCAGTTTGTGATGCATAATTTGGGTCGCCATCATACGGAATTAAATATGCTTCATTATTTTTTATATCTGGGGCACCGTGCCCCGCAAAATATACAAACACATCCGACGATGATTTTACTCTTTTATCTAACCAACCATCTATTGAAAACACTTTGTCAAATTCGGCTTTACTCACATCATCATTGGTTTGAAAATATATCCGATTTGCAGGTATCCCCAGCGTATTAACAAAATACTCTTTCATTATGGACGCATCTCGTTTTGCAAAGGTAACATTTGATACATTTTTATATTCTTCAATTCCAAAAATAATTGCGAGTGCATTTTTGTTGCTTTTTAATGCAGGTATATCTTTTTCAATATCGATAGATAATCCAGTTGTTGCTGTAAAATTACCTTGTTGTTCAAATTTCCCTGCAATGGTCATTTCTCCAACACCTTTTTGAACTTGATTAAATGCTAAATCAAGTGAATGATTTGAAATTCCAAACCGACCACGACTTTCTGTAACAGTTACAGAAATTGGCATTGCCTTTGCTTTTTTATTTGACACCATCTCAAATGAAACATCTTTGTATTCACCGGGTTGCAAACTGCCCAAATTAAATTGCTCTTGAGATTCGCCAAAAAAGTAAATATGCTTACTCTCTTTATTAACTTTGACTTTCACATCATCCGCAGACCCATTACCCAAATTTTGAACTCTCACTGTTATTGAAACCACTTCACGCGATTCAATTTTTGCATTTCCATTATCATCATCTACGCCAATATCTACAATTTTCAATTGTGGTGGAATCAATGCTTCTGTTTCAAATGTGATTTTTTGGTCGTTTGGCTCAAAATTGTTAGATTCCTTAAATTGCAATACTACCGAAACTTCTCCAGAACTTACATTCTCAGATGCTTTAAATTTTAACCGTTTTGTGCGACTTTCACTAGATGGAATTTCACCGATGTAAGCAGATTTTGGATAATCTACTGCGTGTGAGCCAGAAAGATTACACAAAATTTCTACACCAAAAGCCGAACCTTGCCCTTTGTTTTTGATAGTTACGACAAGTTCCGCCGTTTCTTCTGCATCGAGACGGTCATCGCCAGATGGCTCTGTGAACGCCAATTGCACACTCAAATTTGGTGGAATGATATTTTTTGTAGATGTTACAAATTTTTGAGATTCACCTTTTGTTTCACCAAATGCATAATTTTGACCATTAAAATCAACGCGCCAATTAAAATATTCCCAATCGCCATTTTGGGTTAGTTGCCGTTGACCCATTGCACTTAATTGATTTGCTTTTTTCTTGACGCCTTGTGCATAGGATAGTGGAATATAAATTTTATAGTTTTCTCCCGTTTGATTTATAGTAATTCTAAACTTTTCACTATCCGCATCGTATTTACCAAGAGTAAATTTACTTTCCACATCTTCTCGACTATTAGCCAATAATTGTTGAATTTCTATTTCAACTTCGCGCTGGCATTTATCGAATTCGCGTTTTGAATCTGCAATTTTGCCTGTATATTCATCACGAATTTCTTGTGCAAGGCGTCTTGCATCTTTCATGCGCTTTTTATACATTTCATTAGTTTCAAACTCACCTTTGGGTGATGTGGTAATTTCATTTATTTTTGCATCTCGTTCAGTTTCGAGTTGAGACGCACTAAATTTTACATTTTGAAATTGTTGTAATGCACGCATTTTTTCTAACGCATTATTCGCAAATAATACGCTTAAACCAATAAATATGATTATCATTCTATTTTTCATTTTATCTCCTTTTTGTATATAACTATTATTTATTTAACTCCTACGGAGTTTATCCTGATTTTTAATTCAATTCTATAAATATTTAATCCCTACGGGATTTTTTACCTTTTTTCACCAGAATTCGGGTGCTAATCTCTTTCTACAAATATTTAATCCCTACGGGATTGTTTAATGTTATCAATTTCATTTTACAAATATCAAATCTTTAAACATTTTTCCCCTTAAACGATATGTATCGCCGTATTCCAAATGAGATACCCAACTTTGAATCGATTGATTAATTTCGTCAATATTTTTAACACCCCCTTTAAAATCATTCTGTAAGTTTCTCAATCGTTTCCTTGCTATCTTTAAATTCCTTGGATTAACACGAATTTTATCTAAATATATTCTAAACCCTAATAAATTCTCACCAAAATTTACATTTGTTATTCTACTTTTAATATTATGGATTTTCAACCGAAATTCTTCAAGCTTAATTTCAATTATACATCTTATTTCTTTCAATGACTTCTTACAATTTTCAAAAATCACAAAATCATCAACATATCGCACATATTTTTTTATTCCCAATTCTTCTTTGATAAAATGATCAAATTTATTCAAATAGATATTTGCAAAAAACTGACTCGTTAAGTTACCAATGGGCAAACCTTTTTTTCGCTCAAAAGGTGTGAACAAATTATCACCCTCAAAATATTCATTTATGGGTGCTTGGGGATTACTGTTATCAATAATTAAATCAATTAACCATAATGTGTCTTTACATTTAATTTTTCTACGAATGAGATTTTTCAAAATATTATGGTCAATGGACGGAAAGTATTTTACGATATCGCATTTTAAAACATATTGACTTGAACGAAAATATTTTACAAATCTATCCAGCGCTTTGTGGGTGCCTTTTCCCAAGCGATTGGCGTAAGAATCATAAATAAATATTTTTTCAAATATAGGTTCAATAATATTACACAATGCGTGATGGACCACCCTGTCACGATAAGGTGCGGCGGAAATCAATCTTTTTTTAGGCTCTAATATTTCAAATGTTTTGTATTTACCTGGGTTATACGATTGATTTTTTAATTCATTTTGTAAGGTTAATAATTCATATTCCAAATTATAATCAAAATCTGCACAATAATCTTTACTTCGTTTGCCTAAACGAGCTTTTCTATGAGCATTAAACAAATTCTCATAGTTTATTATTTCTCCCCAAATATTATTTATTCTTTTCATAATTTAATGAGTGAAAGCAGTAAGATTTTCACATTTGTTACTAACCTTACTACTTTCGGTTTATATTCGGAACTTGCGTTCACAGGAGAATAATCTTGTATTATTTTTTGCACTAAACAGTCGTCCATAAACCACTGATATTTTGGCGAACAAATAGTATTGAGCAGACAAAACCAACCGAAACCCGTTGTTGTTGTTCCTGTTGTCTGGGTTGTTCCTGTTGCGATTGGCAACCCGACAGTTCCTCGCATTGTTGTTCCAAGAACCGCCACGCAAAACGCGTCTGGTTTATAGATTATTCCCCTTTTAACCATTTTCCTAACATATTTCCTATTTCTACTATTTCTTTTGATGCATATTCATATTGTTTAAATGTCAGTAGTTTTAAATCCTGACATAATCGTAAATATTTTCTCAATTTTTCTAACTCAATGTCTGATGCAATGAGAAAATATGATTGTTTTTTAGATAATTTTACTGCTTTTATTAAATTATCCTGCAAATCTAAAATTGCATTTTCTACCCGTTTAGCCATTACAAACCGTTGGCTTTTCGGGAATTTTTGAGAATGCTCCAATAACCATTTACTCAAATCATACACTTTAATAAATATCGGTGATTGTTTCATTTTTTTACTTTTCTCAAATTTCATTAAAAAATGAAATTTGAGTTTTACAGAATATGGCAAACAGCATACTCATAATAATTACTGAGCAGACAAAACCAACCGAAACCCGCGGCCGTTGTCCCCGTTGCCTGGGTTGAACCTGAGGCGAGCGGCAACCCGACAGAGCCCCGCATAGTTGAGCCAAGAACCGCCACGCAAAACGCGGTATTTACCGCTATTTGCTCCTTGTGGGTTGTTCTGTGGGCTACTGCTGTAATAATCTTCATCATACCAATCATTGCACCATTCCCACACATTTCCCGTCATATCGTATAAACCCAACTCATTCGGTTTCTTTTTGCCAACCGGGTGCGTTTTACTTCCGCTGTTATCACCATACCACGCTACTTCGTCTATGTTGTTGCTGCCTGCGTATTTGGTTTGAGACGAACGGCCGTTCGTCTCTACTCCACCGCGGGCGGCGTATTCCCATTCTGCTTCTGTGGGTAATCTGTAATTCTCACCGGTGCTTTTGTTCAGTTTTTTCAAAAACTTTTGCACATCATTCCAACTTACACTTTCAACGGGTAAATTATCTCCTTTCCAATTACTCGGGTTACTGCCCATTACCGCTTTCCATTGGGCTTGCGTTACTTCTGTAGCACTCATATAAAAATCACTCACCGTTACGGTGTGAATGGGTTTTTCATCGCTATCTCCATTGTTACTGCCCATTTCAAATGTGCCACCTTGCACAAATACCATATTAAATAATTGTATTTCTAATTGTATTGTCCAGCCGTGTAAATCTCGTAGTTCTAAAACGGGCTCCCACCA
>JACNLC010000036.1:0-4654 GCA_014381725.1 Fidelibacterota bacterium
TATCAGGGCAAAGCATATTACACCAGGGAAGGAGTAAATTCCACTGGGATTTGACTATCTCGACGCTTTTTGTCGAGACCCCGCCAGAATTCGGGGTTTGACTATTTATCCCGCATTTATGCGGGATCGAAAATTATTTTATGGGAAAATATGATGAGTTACCCGTTTATAAGGCAAGTTATGATTTGCTTGTAGAAATTTTTAGATTTACGAAGAATTTTAGCAAAGAATATAAATATACAGTGGGTGAAAGTTTGAAAAAAGAGACATTAGAACTGATAACTTTAATTTATCGAGCAAATACAAAACGAGTTAAGTTTGATGTTTTGCAAGAAGCAAGAGAACGAATTGAGGTAATACGATTGTTTATTCGATTGCTAAAAGATTTACAGCAAATAAGTTTAAAAAAGTTTGTATTTATTAACAAACAAGTTGAGAATGTGTCAAAACAGTTAACAGGATGGCAACAAAATAGTAGAAACAGTTAATAGAGAATGGTTAATAGTTTTTTGATTAAGTGAGAAAAAATGAACATTGAAAGACTGACATTAAAGAGAGCCAGAGTTGATGATTGCTACGGTGTCATCAAGCGAGCATATTTAAATCCGACAATCCACTTGGTTTTGGAGATGTTTATGGAGTGTGCTAACCGAGTTAGCACAGCATCAACATGGTTGATGCATTCCAAAAAATCCATAAACCGAGTTATAAATATCATATCATCTGAAAATGGCGGTATGAATAATGTAGTGATTGCTATTCCAGCCCTTCCTGGTGGTTACCGTAATAACAATAATGGTAATTACAACAATATGGGCAACAATGGCTATTTCTGGTCTTCTACGGTTTTTGATGATAATAATGCCTGGAATCGGAAACTGAATTACAATAATTCAGAAGTCAACAGGAACAACAACAATAAGAGAAACGGGTTTGCTATCCGTTTATTGAGGTATTTAAACTTTTTCTGTCAGTCTTTCAATTTGATAAACTTTACAAATATAAAGAAATGAAATAATGCAAAAAACACTTTTTGATAATCAAAATAATGAGAAGTTACTGGAAGATGTATTTCAGGCATATTTTGATGCTCGTAAGAACAAACGAAATACAGTGAACGCGTTAGCATTTGAACAGCATTTTGAAACAGAGTTATTCAAATTATATGACGAAATAATTTCTGGTAATTATCAACCTAGCAGAAGTATTTGTTTTATTGTGGATAAGCCGGTGAAACGAGAGATATTTGCAGCAAATTTTAGAGATAGAGTGGTACATCATTTAATCTATAATTATATATCATCCATATTTGATAAAACATTTATCAATGATAGTTATAGTTGTAGAATAGGCAAGGGCACGCATTATGGGATCAAACGGATTGATAAATTTATGCGGTCTTGCTCACAAAACTATAAAAAAGACGCATATGTTTTGAAATTGGATATAAAAGGTTATTTTATGTCTATCAATCGTGGGATATTATTTAATAAAATAAAACAAACACTGTATTTAAAATTACATCAAATTGATTTTGATTTATCGTTGGTGCTGGATTTAATTCAGAAAACAATATTCAATGATTCAACAAAAGATTGTATTATTAAAGGTGAAAAGTCAGATTGGGAGGGCTTGCCAAAAGATAAATCGTTATTTCACACAAAATCAAATTGTGGTTTACCCATTGGTAATTTGACAAGTCAATTATTTGGAAATATTTATATGAATGAATTTGATCACTATGTAAAAAAGGTGTTAAAAATTAAACATTATGGTCGATATGTTGATGATTTTATTTTAATACATAAAAGTAAAAAATATCTAAATTCACTTATTAAGGTCTTATCAAACTTTTTACTTTCCACTTTAGACTTGGTCATACATCCAAATAAAATTTGTTTACAGCACTTTTCAAAAGGGGTTAAATATTTAGGAGCAGTTATAAAACCACACCGTATTTATATTGCAAACCGGACAATGGGTAATTTCTACGACACTATAAAACAACTGAATAAAATTGTGATAGATCGCAAACCCAACGGAGATGAAAAAGATAAATTCATTAGTTCTATGAATTCGTATTTAGGCATTTTAAGTCATTATAAAACATATAAAATAAGAAAACGAATGTTATTTGAAAATCTATCAGGTTGGTGGTGGAATTATGCCTATCTATCAGGTGGATATAAAAAATTTATTATTAAATGAATAAATCCAAAAGGAGAAACAAACAATGAAGAAAGCAAACAAAACAACAAGACTAATTCGTGCAATTAGTGGTTTAACCTATTTACTGTTAACTGTTTTACAAGGTCAATGGTTATTCGTAGAAGAAAGTACTGTAATATTGGCACCGGGCGAGTCAATTACGCTAAATGTAATTGCAAATGGTGTAGGGTTAGAGCCGGGTAATTATGAGTTACCCCTATCAATAACCACAAATGACCCACAGTTAGAAATGGTGCAAATACCCGCAACTGCTACAATATTTACTAAACCTAAAATTAAAAGTATTACCGATGTGCCGGTTGACCAAGGCGGTGCTGTATTTGTGGAATTTTATAGATGCTTTTATGATGATACACCGTTAAACGATGATAGAACACCAGAACTTTATACCATTGAGATGAATGATGGTGGCAATTGGTTTGCAGTGCAATCATTATCTTCCTATGGTGAAAATAGTTATACTGCACTTGTACCAACTACGGTAGATTCTTCCGCCACAAGCGATGGATTGCTCAATTTTAGAGTGATTGCATCAATGGAAGAAGGTAACTGGGCGAGTGATGTTGTGCAAGGGTATTCAGTTGATAATATTGTGCCAGAAGCACCACAAAATGTGTTGGCATCATCATCACACGAGAGTGTAAATCTACATTGGGATTACCCAGTAG
Organism: Fidelibacterota bacterium; assembly: GCA_014381725.1. Taxonomy (GTDB): domain Bacteria; phylum Fidelibacterota; class Marinisomatia; order SCGC-AAA003-L08; family JACNLC01; genus JACNLC01. Next base: position 2,898 of record JACNLC010000036.1, read on the forward strand.
CGGATGATTATCAATACACTGAGATTTACAGAGGTGAAACACTAATTGGAACCACAATAACCGATAGTTTTACCGATGACATTGTAGAAGCAAATACCGAGTATCTATATTCACTGCGTCATTTGGATAGTAATAACAATGCAGGTGAAAATACAACCCTCACCACTCGCACATTGTCGTGGAGTATTGCCTTAAACGGCATAATGGGAGAAAATATTACAGAGTTTGTGTTGGGCGTGTCAGGAAATGGCACCACAGGTTTTGATGATGGTAATGATATTCCAATGCCTCCAAATCCACCTACAAATTTTGTAAATATTTTTACAAGTCACCCAGAGTGGGAGTTTGTATTGGGTGATAAATTTGTGCAAGATATAATGGGCGATATAGAACTTGCAGATACAATGCAAGTATGGGAAATACGGCTATTTTCAGATAACGATGGTGATGTAGAAGTAAACTTTGATTTTTCAGATGAAGTACCAGAATTACCGGCATTTATCTATGATGAAGATCTAACCTACAAAATTGCTTTGACAGATGCTATGACGCACACCTTCGCACTCGTTGCTGATGTGGTACAAATATTCTACCTTGCTATTGGGGATAATACAGCTCCCACTAACTTGGTAACCTACCCCAACGGTTTAGAGTTTTTGCAAAGTGGCGTGGAAACCACCGTTACCTTCGATGCAGTAGATGGCTACCTTTTGGAAAACACCGTAAGCATCTCTTATGATGGCATTTCTTACGAAGAAGTTGGCACAACTGCTGAGAACTTTTTCACATTTACTCCAGCGAATACACTCTCGAATACTTGTTTAATCAAAGTGGTAACTACCGACTTTGCGGGCAACTTCGTGGAAGATGTAACGGATTACGAATTCACGGTTGTGAGTGGAGATTTACCAATCGAGATGTCAGCAGGTTGGAGTTTATTCAGTTCACCAATTTCGTTTGAAAACACAATTACAGAGCAAATTGCAGATGATTATTCAAATACATTCTATGCTTATGAATGGTCAAATGGTGGATATTTTGTTCCAGAAAATGTATTAGCAGGTTATGGTATTTGGTTAGGATTCACAGAATATGTTAGTTTTACATTGAGTGGTATTCCATATCTCGAACCACAAACAACTACATACTCATCTGGTTGGAATTTGGTTTCAAATCCATTAGTGCGAGATATTACCAAAGAAAATCTGCTGGTTTCTTACGATGGTGTAGATTATTCATTCTTTGACGCTGTTGATAACGATTTAATTATTGCTCCGTTGTATTCATACTCAAATGGTGAATTTATAGATAATGATGTAGTTCAGCATTTTGATGCTTATTGGTTGGGAGTATTGCAAGATGGTGTAAATATCACCTATGCGCCACACGAAACAAGTGAAGTGTTAGCAAGAACAACTAGAGATTTAGCGTGGACAATCAATTGTAGTGCTACAATGGGAGATAGTTATTCTATGTTAACAATTGGTGTAGCAGATGATGCGGTGAATGAAATGGATAATTATGATTATCCATCCCCACCAATGCCTCCTGTAAACTTTGTGAATATCTATACTTCACATCCAGATTGGGAACACGCATTGGGTAATGAGTTTAATCAAGATATTTTTGCAAATACTGATATTTTAGATGATATGCAAGTATGGGAAATACGGTTATTTTCAGATAATGATGGTGATATAGTAGTAAACTTTGATTTTTCAGATGAAGTACCAGAATTACCGGCATTTATCTATGAT
>JACNLC010000036.1:4937-6420 GCA_014381725.1 Fidelibacterota bacterium
GATGGTGAAGAATATACAGAAATTACCACAACTACTGAAAATAGTGTAGCATTTACTCCAATAAATGAGTTGTCTAACACTTGTTACATAAAAGTGGTAACTACAGATTTCTCAGAAAACTCAACAGAAGATATATCAGATTATGAGTTTACAGTAGTTGGTGGAGAACTTACACACACAGCAGAAATTGGTTGGGTGTTGGGTGGTTCACCTCTTGCATTTGAGAATACCATTGCAGAACAACTCGCTGATGATACTGAGAGTCTGTTTTACACTTATCTCTGGCAAGATGGTGGTTATGCACCCGTAGAAACCTTTGTAAATGGTCAAGGTATTTGGCTTGGATTTACCGAAACATTTGATTTTGACATTACAGGTGAACCATTTACAGAAGCACAATCAATTACATATCCTCAAGGTTGGAGTATGATATACAATCCATTGGTAAGAGATATTGATGTTACAATGCTCTCATTTACGGTAGATGATGAAACTGCAATGTATAATGATGCTATTCTTAATGGTTGGATAACAGAACCAATATATGGTAACGATATGTCAGATTATTACACTGCAGAAACACTTGAACTTTGGAGTGCGTATTGGTTAGGTGTATTGGTTGAAGGATTAACGGTCAATTATATTCCACACGAAGAGCAGGAAACACGAGAGATTGCACAAAGAGAATATGATTGGGAGTTAACGCTCAATAACTTAATTATTGCAGGAGATGAAACATCAGATATTGCGTGGGATATGTTAGATTATCCATTGGCACCAATTCCGCCAGCAACAGATTATATTGATATGGCAATCATTCACCCAGAATGGGAGTTTGTATTAGGTGATCGATTTATATCTGACATCAGACCAGTAACAAATTGGGAAGAGATTCAAGAGTATAGCATATCATTCAATGGAACTGGAGATATGACACTTAATTGGTCATTTGAGAATATACCAGAAACTGAGGATATTATCTTTACTTATGGAGATGAAGATTACAATCTTCGTGAGTTAGATGAACTTACTCTGACCATAGATGGCTATGATGTTGGTTTATTGCGTGTTGGTCAGGTATTATCCTATTCAGAGTTGCATATTCCAACTGAGTTTGGATTATCACCAGCATATCCAAATCCATTTAATCCGAGTACAACAATTAGCTACCAACTCCCAGCTCCCGGCTCAGTGCTACTTGCCATTTACAATGTCAATGGTCAATTGATAGAAGAACTAGTAAGCAGTATGCAGGAAGCTGGTTATCATCAAATAACTTGGAATGCAGATAGTCAACCCAGTGGATTGTATTTTGTTAGAATGACAGCTGGTGATTATGTAAGTACTCAGAAGATGTTGTTGTTGAAGTAGTAAGAAATAAACAACGAACTGACGAACCGACGAAATAAAGCAAGTTCGTAACTTCGTTGTGAAGGTTTCAAAACTAATCGTAAGGGCGAGTGCAAACTTGCCCTTATTTTTT
>JACNLC010000050.1 GCA_014381725.1 Fidelibacterota bacterium
GCAAATTTAGTTTAGTTGCGTCGTTATGTTAAAATGTTTTATATGAAATTTTGGGTAGGTTGAGCGGTGGTTCTAAAGCACTTCTAATTTCCATTTGTTGATAGTTTCTGGACTAAACATTGACATCAATTCTTCATCGGAAAACGAACCTGTAGGCATTTGAACTTTTACACCGATATTTTCAAGTTTGATCTCGCTTACATCAACACCCGGGGAACTAGTCCAGTGAAATTCGGGAACGGAAAACAAGATGGTTAGTGGGTAGTAGAGTTTATTTAGGCAAGAAATAGTTTGCTTGAATATATTGAAACATTCTATAATAGAATTAGAAAACATTTTGCTTTAGGATATAAATCCTCTGAAGATTATGGGAAATTAAATTACAGATGAGCTGTATGGCTTCTTTAGGTGTCCGTTTTTTTGTAGGAAGATCAGTTTTGACTTATTATCAAAAATACTATTACATGTATCTGTTTAAAATATTTACTAATTAAATTATTTATCGCTGTACCAAAAATCTTCATTAGTTCCATCTCCCATTTCTGTTACAAATGCGCTGTATTGTGTGGTTGGTTTATACATTCAACCCTCTTTCTCGCCAAAACGGCGGACGGCGAATCTATTCCATTAACATTTGTAGTCTCATAAATCTTCATTTTGTCTCCAAATATCAAAATTCACCGCACAAGTTTAGCCATACGCCTGCCCTGGCTTGGCGAGGGTGTTAAAAGGCTTTCTGTAATATTACCAATTATCTCCACCACCGCCGGTCTTTAAAAATTTCAATAATTTTTGAGAAAACAGTTTGCAATTTTCTTTTGATTGAACAAGGTGTTTCTTAAAATACTTTTTTTCTGTGTTGCTTTGTGGGTTGTTTAATGGCCGGGAATGTCTTTCATCAACATAAGTGAAATTGCTATATGTTAATCGAATTTTATTTTCTTTCACATCTATTTGTAAAGTATAGTAAATATCAACCATAATAACCATACCAAACACCTTGCCACTACTGGATTGAGTGCGATTCTTAACAATTATTTTACCATTGTCTCGGTCTTTAAATTCGATACCACTTTTTGTATCAGCAACTTTTAGAGTGATAAACTCAAGGACATTATCAAATACCTCGTTTCTTGAAATATTTAGGTCAAAGGTTTCCTGTAATTTATAGGAATCTTCACTTAATGGCTGGGTGTTCCCCACTTGTATTGGTTGTGTCGGAACACAGCCTGTAAATAAGATTAAAATAGTAAATAAAAACAATGTTATTAATTTCATAATTGTTACTCCTTATTTTTTTACAACAGCCGTATAGCCAAATTTGAAATTTTTCTCATAAACTATCTCCTGGGCTTTTTCTACCAAATGATATTTGTAAATTTTTATTTAGGAAACCCAGTTTAGAATCTAAAAGAGTTATAATGGAAACAGACAAAAATTGTTTGGCGTGTAAATATTCCATATTTTATTGATAAGTTTGGTCTATAATATTCATAATAACGCAACAAAATTAGTGAAACAACAATAAATCAAACAAGAAAAATTATTAGATAAAAGGTTGTCGAATATAAAAAACGGATGTTGTCAACGAACAGGAAACCCTTAATCCCTGTTGGAATCTAATTATTTCTAAAGCATAATCAAGCCAACAAAGTCAAATCACAAACCCTATTTCCCAAAGAACGATTTGTGGTCGTTATTATTCTCTATATGGTAAGTTTTGTAACCGTTGTCCTTTAGTGTTTCAATTAAGGGAAGTGGGGCAAAATTAGTTTTTAATAAAATAAATTGTCCTTCACTAATTTCTTTTAGTAATGCGATAATGGTATTTAGTGGGTGTTCGCCTTTTTCTAACATTTCTACACCATCAACAATTCTTGCTGGTTTGCCAGAAATCCACTTTGGCATTTTATCTGATGATGCATAGCTGCCAGAATCCATTTTAACCTGCAATTTTGCAACTCCAACAATTTCCCTAAGCATATTAACAAATTCAAAAGGATCTAATTTACCAATTTGGGCAACCTTTTCAATAGTTGCTAATTTCCCAACAGTTTTTCGTAAAATGGGATTTTTTAGATTTTTGAATGGTGGAGCTATGTTTATAATTCTATCTTCAAGTTGAGGGTATTCTTTAAATAGATCAAATAGTTTTGTTGTTTGCAAAATTTCCATTTTCAACCTTAATTTGATTTATCGTAACTTAACAATCGTTGCTCACCTTCGAGTTCCTTGATTTCTGTAACATCTTGTGTTACTTCTAAAGTTCCGCTATAATTTCCATCGTTATCTTTTAGTGCGTAATAAACAATGTAAATTAGTTTTGGACCCATTTGTATCCAAAACCGAGCTCTTTCCTGTTTCCCAGATTTAAAATCATCTAAAATTTGATTAACAATATTAACACTTGATGGTGGATGACAATATTGTACTTTTCTTCCTAATATTGCTCTATTTCTATCGAAGACTCTATCCGGACTATTGCTAAAAAATCGCACATTGTCATCTTTATCTACAAAAGTAATATCAAATGGAAACACACTAAACATTGATATCAATTCTTCAACGGAAAACGAACCTGTAGGCATTTGAACTTTTCCACCGATATTTTCAAGTTTGATCTCGCTTAAATCAACATCTTCGGATGGTGTCCATTGAAATTCCGGTGCATATAAGCAATATCCAATTTCGTCAGATTGAACATAAATCTGATACCAGTCAGATTCAGATAGCATATCTAATGCAATTGGAAACATAATTTTATTTTCCTTATACACCATTTCCTCAACAGCAACCACGGATGGTAAAATAGCCATTTCGTTAAATGCTACTGCTTCAGATTTTGTTATTGCATCAATTTGCTGTAAACCAGATATAGTTGTTTTTAACAAGTCTCGGACTTCATCATCTTTCCCCCACATAACAGCAGGTGGTCCGGGTTTGTCGTTTTTTTCAAAATAAGGGAACAGGAGATTTTCTTTTCTTCTGTAATGCTTATCCACATCCATTAAATCATTTAGGTGTTGTTGGATTTCACGCATTTTTGGAAGAGCATTTTCATCGGTAGATTTTTCAATCTCTTTTATAAGTAATTTAACTAACCCGGTTTTTTCTGTTAAAGCAATATTTTCCTGAAAAAATGTATGGACAGGATGTCCAGGAATAGTCTGCGGTGTTTCTTGTGCATCAAGTTGAGATTTTAGCACATGAGTGTGTGTATCACACAATTTTTGTATATTTTCTTGAGGAATTCCTTCTTCTATCAATTGGATTTCCATCGCAAAAACATCAGTATAGTCCGCCTTATCAAGTAAATTTTCTAGTTGAGATTTTACTTTTTCAGAATCTTCACCATCATGAAGTTTTCTTACCAAACCCTTCATAATGTTTATTCGTTGTTGTTTTTGATTGTCAATAATTTCACTCATAATTTTAGTTCCTTTTAATATTAATTTGATAAAAACAATTCCATAAGGTTACAAACCTTAAAAAAGACTCGTGATTACCTATAAATAATTTAAATGAGAATGCATCTCAATACCAACAAAATAAATAACTATTGCCCGTTTGCGGTATAGTCAAATTCTGAGCCAAGTGCGCTGTGAGGAATTAAGTAAATTGCAATCAGAACTATTGTGGCAGTTAATACAACCCAACGACTCTGTGGGTTTTTTCTTAATCTAACAAACGCAATAACCCACATAATCATAGCAACTATGGTTTTATTATCTGTTAAATCATGACCCCACGGCCAACCTGTCCAAAACGCATCAAACGCAAATTTCTGAACTATTGGACCAAGAACAATTCCACCAATAAACAATGAGACAGTCGTGATATACGCCATTTTGTAAGTGCTAATATTTCGAAACAATGCTTCAAATCCTGTACGAGTTGATAACAACATCGCTGTAAACATAAATAAAATATGCGGAATCAAAATGTAAAGTGGCACATGCCCTTTGAATCTAATAATTACCGGCTCTTCTGTAAGTGATTGATTGTTTATGAAAACTTCATAAATTCGTTTTCCTGCAAGCTCGCTCAGTGCAGGAAGTGTGCCAGCTAATTTCCCATTTGCCCAAACCATTGGAATATCTTCCCAGTTGTCATGGCTTCTAAATCGTTTGTGTCTTATAAATCCTGCAAATGATGAATCGGCAATAGAAACCTCTACACCAACATCTTTATTAACATCCTCGCTTCGTAAAAGTTTATATGAAATACTATGTCCTGAGATTTTTTTAGTTCCACTAACCGGATAGGTTGGTCCCGTTTTTTTCTGATAAACTACAAACGATAGTGTAAAAATAATTGCCAAAATCCATAAAATTGCTGAGTTCTTTAACATAATATTCCTTTATTTTTTAAGTGTAGAAATTTACACACAAACATCAATTGTAAAATGCAAAAAGGTGAATATATGGATTTAAACAATTTATCTAAAAAACAATTAATTGGTATGATTGACGATTTTGCCAAAAACTGGTTAGCTCACGACGGGCTGTGGTTTCAAGAAGTTGAAAAACGATTTGGGATAAATAGTGCCATGGATTGCGATAGAGAAGCATGGAGAATTTTTACGGTTATCGAAGCCAAACGAATTATGAAACGACATAATATCAAAAATGATAGTGGTTTGGGTGGATTAAAAAAAGCACTGTCGTATAGATTGTATTCAAGATTAAACACACAAAGTATTGTAGATGAATCCGAAAATTCGTTTGTTTTTCAAATGAATAAGTGTCGAGTTCAGTTTGCACGAAAAAGAAAGGGATTACGAGATTTCCCATGCAAATCTGTTGGGATTGTAGAATATTCTGAATTTGCAAAAACTATTGACCCGAGAATCAAAACGGAATGTGTTGTATGTCCTCCAGACAAACACCCTATAGAATATTACTGTGCGTGGAGATTTTCTATTAATTAATGAGATTGCTGACTTATTAACTCATTGTCCCAAATGTATTAATTCAATTCCTGTTTCTTTGGCATGTTTTTTTATTCGTTCATCGCGGTAGAATTCACCGTAATATATTTTTTTTATTCCTGCGTTAGCAATCATTTTAAAGCAATTATAGCATGGTGAAGCCGTAATGTAAATTTCAGCTCCATCAATTCTTACACCATTTCGAGCGGCCTGAACAATTGCGTTTGCTTCTGCGTGGATTGTTCGCACACAATGTCCATTTTCCATTTCGTGACCATTTTCATCGCAATGCGGGAGTCCACTAATGCTTCCGTTATAGCCAGTTGATAGAATATTTTTATCGCGGACAATTACAGCACCAACATGATTTCTGTCACAAGTCGCCCTTGTAGCAATTTCTTTTGCAATATTCATAAAATATTCTTCCCATGGAATTCGAGAATTTTTTTCGTGTTTCATTAATAAACTCCTATATTATCGTTTCTTTTATCACAGTATCGAGGATTGCCCCTTTTTGTTGAGCTTCTTCCCATTCATTTCTTGGGGCAGAATCCCAAACGATACCACCACCTACTCCGTAAGTTCCATTGCCATTTTCTATGGTCATTGTTCGGATTGCAATATTAAAATCCAAATCTCCATTTGGTTTGATAAATCCGATTGCGCCTGTATAAATTCCGCGATTTGTATTTTCTAACTCATCAATAATTTCCATTGCTCGTTCTTTTGGAGCTCCCGTAATTGAACCTCCCGGAAACATTGCATCGAAAATATCAGTCTCAGAAACATTCTCTTTCAGCTCACCGTAAACTCTTGTAACTAAATGATGAACTGTTTCAAAAGACTCAATATTGTAAAGTTTGTCAACTTTTACTGCTCCAAATTTGCAAATTTTTCCAATATCATTTCGCAATAAATCTACAATCATTAAATGTTCTGCACGGTCTTTTTCGCTATTAACAAGTTCATTAGCAAGCTGTTCATCTTCAGCAGGAATAGAAGAGCGAGGTCGAGTTCCTTTTATTGGAAAAGTATCTATTGTCTTGTCTTGCTTTCTGACAAACCTCTCGGGAGATAGCGATATTATCTGAAAAGTTTTGAGATTCAAATAATAACCAAAATGAGGTTTTGCAGATTGTCTAAACTTCAAATATAATTCAAAGTGATTACCGTTTATTTGAAATTTCTTAGGATGAGTATAGTTGATTTGATAGATATCTCCGGCTTGTAAATAATTTTTGATTTTACGAATATCTTCTTGGTAAACGGATAATTTCGGGATGTCTTGAATTTGAGTAATAGAAACATTTAGATCTTTTTGTGGAGTTAATTCTTCAATTTTATATTTAACTATTTTTGATGGTTTTCCAAACCAAAATAATGGGATATTAGAATTATATTTTTTGAAATCGCGGTGCTTGAATAAAAAATCTTTGAAATCGTAAGAAAAATATCCTGTTGCAGATAATGTTTCAGACTCTGATTTCCATTGGTTTAGTGTGTTTTGTAGAATTTCTAAAGGATTGCCGTCAATTTGTTTGCCGTTTATAAGACAGCTTTTTGCAGAAAATTCGATTGTTTCGTCAAATCCCCAGATCGCAAAACAATCGGAAGTTTCTTCCCAATGGTCAATAAGTGCATCGGGGTTGCCAAATTGTTTTATAAAAGATTGAATTTCAGACATCTACAATTTCTCTTTTGTCATTGGTGATTTATTAACAAATCCGAAAGTCGTATAATTAAAAATTCTAGGCGAGGGGACAGCATAGGAAAAAACTTTATTTTGGTTCAAAAATGTATTTAGTCCTATTTTGTGAACCTTAGAAACTGAAACTTTATTTCTTAATCCTTCAATTCTTTTAGAGATGTTCGGGATTGCTGGTGGCGTCCATTTTAATGAATTCGCAAATAAATGTAACAACTTCAACACAACATCTTCGTCCCAATCGGGGTTAAACTGAAATTGCCGACTTTTAATATTTAGATGCTTGCTTGTTAGTTTGCTAAATCCAGAAATTGCTCCAATTGATTTTAGCTCTGGATATAGGATTTGGTCAATCCGTTTTTCAAAAGTTTTGGTGTGAACATTTTTAAAAAGCCAATTCCATTCATAATCTGGCATTCTTGTTTTCCAAATTTCTACATTATCGATGAAATTCTGTAGTTTGAGCCAAACAGAATCAGAGTGCAAAATCAACATTCGTGCAAGTAGATTTTTTTCAATATGGATGTTATTTATCCACAGCAAAAATAAAATGGTTGAAAATGGATATTTATAATTAAAATCTTTTGAAGTTAATCCTGCTAAAATATTGGGATTACACGACGATTCAAATCCCTTTGGAATTTCGCCATTAAAGGAAACGATATGTCCACCAATTGCTCGACCTTGTTTTGGGAGGATATTTAAATCAACCCACACAATATCATTCCTGTTTTCGATTCCTGCTTGAGATACCCATAAATTTTGCAGATTGTAAAATCCTTCCAACTTCCAACCTAAGTAGTGATGTAGGAAGGAAGCACAAAGTAATCCATCGTAATCTGCTGATATTATGAATGGCAAATTTCTCTGTTTTAGCCAAGGAAATTGCTCAATAACCTTATTTTTATCGAAAATCATATTAATAGATTAAGTAAAAGCAGTTAAATTATCGGAGTAAAAACTGATAAATTCTATAAAATTTATTTAAACGGAAGGGAATAACAATGAAAAAGTTATTGATATATGCAACATTATGTTTTACAATCTGCTCTATAGCATTTTCTCAAACAGACCATCAAAGAATATTTTGGGATAGAGGATATTTTGTAAATGGAATCAGACCTGCTTTGCTTGGCGGTGCATTTTCTGCAATTTCAGATGATGAAAATGCGTTAATGTATAATCCTGCCGGACTATCGTTTCAAGATGGAAAATTTACAATTTATCTAGGAGCGATTGTTCATCCTCAAGATACTACTGTAAATCTTATTCAAAGGGAGCAGACTGTCAAAATACGAGGTGTTGTTTCTGGAACTTCAAAGAACAAAGGAATGGGATTATTTTTAGATCACACAACAACAATCATTGGACAGAACAAAAATGAGAAAAATCATCCACTGTTTGCTTTTGGAGTATCCAAAAAATTTGGCAAGAAATTTGCCATTGGAACGAGTGTGAAGTTAGCATTCCCAAAATACCAAAGCTCAACAATCGAGCGAGAAGAAACAACAATCTATTCAACAGGAAAGGGTTTTGGCGGGGGCTTGAACTTTGGGCTAATGTATAAAGGTAAACTGTTATCAGTAGGAATTGTATTACAGGATGCTTTTGCTTCAAAGTTGAATATTGATTTCAGATATCCGCAGGATACTGAAATGGAAACTAATACAATCCAATATGAAGTTCCAACGAAATTTCGTATAGGAACTGCATTAAGAATTCCTAATCTCCCAATAATAAAGTACTTAATTGGTGATATAATTCCAACTTTTGAAATAAGCACATTTGAAAATGTTGGAGAGGTAGATAATCCTGAAGACGACTTATCTTTCAACAATGTTCACATTGGCTTGGAAGCTGAGTTCCTGCGTTTAGGTTGGCTTGCTCACGGAACATTTAGGTTTGGGATTAACCATTCTGCAATTACAGACTGGGAAGGAAATGAGTTTTTGTTAAACGAAAATAATGAAAACATCCCTAACGGACAATTATCACACACCTCTATAACTTTAGGATTGAGTGGCAGAGTGCTTATAGTGGATGCTTCTATAGGCGCTGCATTTACATTTCCAACACTTGAAGAGGGAGCTTACGCTGGCTTCGAAGAAGATGAAGTGCTTGCAGAAAGAAGAACGAGTCAGATATTTATATCCGCTGGGATTTCATTTTAGCGAACACTACTAAACTGTTAAATTATCTGAGAAAAAATTGGGAATTCAACAAATAACAGTCACAGAAAGGACTTAAAATGAAAAAAGTAAACTTAATTTTGGTGATGTGCGGGATATTTTTCATCTCACCTCTTAAGGCATTTGTAGGTTTTGGAGTTTACGGAGATGTAGATAAGTTTTTGTATCCAGAAACAAATGACCCAAGTGTTTCCCTAGTCTACAACTTACAAACTGAATCATTTAATAATGCGATAGGTGGTGGTGTGTTTGTTTATATAGATGCATTACCCTTTATTGATTTAGAAGCGAATATTGAACTTGCTGGAAATGATTATGTGTTTTCAACATACATAGAGGAAATACAACTCTACGATGAGAAAGTAGTTTGGGGTAGGGCATCGGGATATTTAACAGCAAGAAAATCTATTAAAAAAACAGGGATACCATTCTTAGCTAAAATAAAACTCTATGCTGGTGGCGGTTTAAATAGTCATATTGTAACACCAATGGTTACAAAGGATATGATAGAATCAGTTTTTGTAGATGAAGGCAACCCTTACGAAATTGATTTTAGTGATGAAGCAAAAAAAGAACGGTTAATTGAATACATCAAAGAAAATAAAATTAAAACCAATGGAGTCCATCTTCAGGCTGGCCTACAAATGAAAGTTCTGGTTTTAAACTTATTTGTTAATGCCAGATATACATTTGCAAAAAAGGTTATACCAAACAAAAATGGTTTCCCAAGTATTTGGGTGGGATTTGCTTTTGGATTTTAAATAATTTTGGTTCTTCACAATAAACGATACTTTTTGTTGTGAAGGGTTCAAAGATAAATGTAAGGGCGAGCGCAAACTTGCCCTTATTTTTTGAATAAAGTGAATGGACTTAGGAACGATACCGCTTCCATCTACTTTCAAGTCGGTAGTATTCATAAAGAGATAACAGGATTAATCTCAATTATTAGTTTAGCTACTTGTTCTTTTTCTCTTGACAGAAAAAGAACCAAAAAGGTCAAGGCAACACTCAATTTATAAAACAAATACTTTCATTCCTAAAAGAAATAAACTTGTCCGTCAGTTGACGGACTTCAAACAGCATTTCTTTTTAAACGGAATTCAACTATTGTTTTTATACGCAAATTGAGTAAGGCCAAATTCAATAAAGTACTCAAATCTGTGAAGAACCATAATTTTATAACTTTGCGGGAGTTCAAAACTTCCGCAAAGTTGTGTTATTAATTTAATTTTTTAGCCAAAATAATGCGTTCCACCGTTTTCCACATTTCGCTTGAATATGAACCTACTGCTTCAATCACGAGTAAATATTGCCCTACTCTGCATTTTTCCCCTGTAGTCATTTTCCCATCCCAACGGAGAATTCCCTCCATACTAACTCGCTCTCCCTCTTTTAGAGAAATTATTTTTCTTCCGCGGACATCATATATATCTGCTTTCATTACTGCAGTTGTAAATGGTAAATGATATGCAATAATAAGTTCATCTTCAAAACCGTCTCCATCTGGAGAAAATGGGTTTGGAGACAATGTTAATGAACCGCTAACTTGAATTGTTTCTACAAATAGAGAATTTTGTTCATTCGGAGTTGAACCCTCTATCGCAACTGATGTCCCCCAGTTTTCACTATTATTAGAATCAAGAAAATGAGTGATACGCTCTAATGAAAAACCATCACCTCCACCCCAGCTTGGCTCGTAGTAAATATGGTCAATCATTTTTCCTGTATGGTCAAAAAGATACACATTATCACCAGAATTGTTTAAGGTTGGAAAATCTTCTTGAAAAATTGATGACTCAAAAAGTGAATCTTTAGAAATTACAATGAAATTATATGGTGAAATTTTTACAGATTCCAGTATTCCAGTTTCATAATTATCATTATCAGAAATCATCCATCCGAAAAGATTGATTTCTTCATTTGATACATTAACAATTTCTACCCATTCAGAATTTCCAGATATAGGATCATACATAATTTCATTTATCAATAAATCGTGATAATTGTATTCCACTTTTATAGTATGAATTAGGGAGTTGTTGTCTGAGTTGTAATCATCTTGGGATTGAATAATAAATTGAAAGTCATGATTACCCGAATCAAACTGATTGTTTGGGATTTCAACGATGCAATTTTCTAACGAAGTCAAATTTACAGAAGACAGAAATTCTGAATTGACCGATAAATTAGTTATAACATCTAGTAATCCAACATTTGTAATTGATACAAAAACGGTTACAGCTTCGTTTGGAGATGGAAAATGTGGATCGTTCCAAACAGAATCAATTCCAACATCAGTTGCAAAACCAGCAATGCTATTAGAAAATCCAGGTGTTCCAAGCGAATCAATGCTTGTTTGCCAATTTATCTCAATGTTGGGGAAATCCAACACAATCTTCTCTAGTGAAAATCCGTCGGGATTTCCTGAATTCCATCCCATATACGAAATAGTATCTCCTAAATTTGAAATTAGGAACAAAGAATCTGCAGAATTATTGAGATTGTTTCCAATTGTTAATCCATCTACATACAGAATGTAAGCTTCTTCGGGGATAATGTCTTGATATAGTACTCCGTCATAATCTCCTTCAAAAATCACTGCGTAACAATTTGGCGGAATCTGTAAATCATCGCCAACAATATTATCCTCTGACATTAAATCGGCAATTTTCCATCCAGAAATATCAATTGTGGAGTCAGAGAAATTGTGTATTTCTACAAACTCGTTAGGAGAATCGGTTCCAGCTAAATCAAACATAACTTCAGAAATTGTAATTTCTAACGGATTTAGAACAAGTGATAAGAAAGTAAGTAATAGCATATCAATAATGTAAAACAACTAAATTATTACAACCAAATAAATAAAAATAAAAAGTATTGACTTTAACTAGTGATTATGTAGAAATTCTTTACACACTTTTACTATAATAAGGCATAATACATGGATAACAATCAAAATCATTCAAAGGTTTTTTATCAGATTATTACATACAAGTTTTTGTTTTTTGTTCTACTATTCTCTATTGCATTTACTGGAAACACAGGTAAAATTACCGGAAAAATCCTTTCCTCCACAACAAATGAAGCACTATTTGGAGCCAATGTATTTCTCGAAGGAACATCTATTGGCTCTGCCACAGACTTAGATGGAAATTATTTTATATTGAATGTACCACCTGGAATATACACTTTGAATGTGAAAATGATAGGTTATAAAAAAGTTATTACGGAAAAGGTAAGAGTTTCAACAGACTTGACCACCACAGTAAATATCAATATGGAAACATCCGTTTTAGAAGGTGAAATGATTACTGTTACTAGCGAGAAACCAATTGTACAAATGGATATGACATCTAGCCAGCATACCGTTAGCAAAGAAGAAATGTTGATTTTACCTGTTGATGATATTGAAGGAGCAGTAGCATTATCTGCAGGTGCCGTTGAGAAAGGAGGAGTTTTACATCTTAGGGGCGGAAGGGCACAAGAAACAGTCTATTTATTCGACGGAATTTCTCTAAATGACCCTTTAACTGGAAACGCTAATGATACGAATGTTCCAATGCTAGGAGTTGGTGAAATGAATGTAATCACAGGAGGTTTTTCAGCAGAATACGGAGACGCTCAATCGGGCGTAATCAATGTATCAGGCTCAGACGGGAAAAACATCTTTGAAACATCATTGAGATTAACTACTTCTGATTACTTTTCTGAAATGTTAAATACGGATAATCCAGAAAAACTAAAGAAAATGGAGTTTTCAACATCTGGACCTTTGTTTGCAAAAAATAGTTACTTTTCATTATCAGGTGAAATAAATGAGGATTATGGAAGATTTAGCAATCAGTTTACGAATCTTAAAAACTTTGCAGGGAAACTATCATATTCTCCACTCAACAATTTAAAGTTTACGGTGTCGGGGTTATTTTCTGTTTCTGATTTTCAAGATGGATATGGACATTTATGGTCAAAAACTGTTAATGAAGATGAGTTGTGGGACTATTCGCCAGACAATCCGGCAACTGATTCAGTTTTTTACTCTTGGTTTGGTAACAATACACTTAACACAGAGGACATAAATTTTAATGGAATATTGGACGATGGAGAAGATCTTAACGGTGATGGATTACTACAATCAGAAGATATCGACAGAGATAGCTCAATAACAGTTTTCTCGCTTTTTGACCGCCAACCTTGGTGGCGCACAAATAGTTATCTCTATTCATTAAGCACAACTTATACATTTTCTTCTAGAACATATTTAACACTTAAATTTGCTTCGTACACAACAGAAGCCACTATGAATATTATCGAGCGATTAAATGAAGATGTGAATTATAATGGAGTTTTAGATGATGGAGAAGACTTAAATGGGAATGGAATATTGGATGAGTATAATCCGCAAACAGACATTTGGGGAATTAACGATTCCCAAGATATGTTTCACGACGAAAACAACAATGATTTTGTTGATGAATCTGAAAATACCCATGACAATAACGGCGATGGAGTCATAGATGAAAATGATTGGTTGTCTTGGAATGATATCCCAAGTGAAGGACAAAAAAGTGGTGATTATTATACAGTTGCCCCCGGACATCCAAATACATTTAGCAGAGATCATTGGCACTACGATTTTAAAACAACAAAAACACTAAAATTAGATTTTGTTTCACAGGTTGATATACACAATAAAATCAAAACCGGCTTGGAAATTAAATTTTACGACCTTAGCAATCACGATGCACCCGACCGCTACGGCTATGCTGAAAATTATACTGTTTATCCAATAGATTGTGGTTTGTTCTTTTCTGACAAAATGGAATACAAGGGCATTATAGTTAATGCGGGATTAAGAGCAGAATATTTCGATGCAACGGAACAAAAGCCAACTGATGAGACTGACCCTGTTTGGGATAGTGGGGATTTTGAGGACTGGGATGGCGATGGAATTAACGAGTATTACTATGAAGAAAAAGACTTGGCAGGTGACTATGTTCATTCTATAGGTGATATAAAAAATCCTATTTCGACAAATTCAAAAATTGTATTTTCTCCTCGCCTTGGGGTATCACACCCAATCACTGATAAATCAATGCTCTATTTCAATTATGGGCGGTATTATCAAAGACCTCGATTAGACTTTCTGTTTAGAAATATTAACTATAATCTTGGAGGTGGATTTCCTATAATCGGAAACCCTGATTTGAATCCAGAGTTAACGGTATCTTACGAAATAGGTCTTAGAAATGAGATTTCCAGAAATGTTTTATTAGAGTTGAAAGGATTTTACAAAGATATTTTTGGGCTAACAGATACTCGTCCTGTTTATTGGACAATATCAGACTGGTACACAACATACGAAAACAGGGATTATGGGAATATTCGTGGTACTGAATTTATTTTAGCTTTGCGACCTCCTGCATTATTCTTTGGACAAATTAATTATACTTATTCTATTGCTAAAGGTAAAAGCTCATCATTCAGGCAGGGCTACGAAACAAATTGGGCTGGTGGCATTGTCCCAACATTTGAGTCCTATTTGGATTGGGATCAAACACATACGATTAATCTTGAGCTTAATTGTGCTTACAAAAATTTCTTAACGACGATGATTATTAATTACGGCAGTGGAACAAGATATACAAAACCCGGTCAGGGAAATTTAATTATTGAAAATACTGAACGAATGCCGTGGACATTAACTTCTTCGATGAAAATAAATTACAGATTTCGGTTTGGTAGTGTAAAAGGATCTATTTTTGCAACCGTAAACAATGTATTTAACAAAAAAAATATTTGGTATCTTGATGATGTGGAATGGTATCATACCTATAAGAGCATTAATGATGCATACGAAAATGGAACAATGAGCGAAGAAGATTACATCAGTCAAACCGACAATGATAATGATGGTGTTATTGATGAAAACAAAAAATATCCGGAAATGGGTCCAAACCTAAATCCGGCAGTTTACAGCGATAACCGAAGATTCAGAATAGGAGTTACATTTGAATTTTAGAATAATTATAATCACAGCTGGCATTTGTTTTATGACAATGATGTTTGGAAGAGAATATTTTCCTGAACAGATGCAAAATGAGAAATCAGGATTAAATAGAAGTTCGAGGCCGGAAAAGGCATTTTACAATCATTTATCAAATAATATGTGGTCATCCATTACCAACTACGGAAGCGTTGGGGATCCTAATTCTTCAACATCTGGCAGACCATCTGCCCAATGGCCGTCTGGTTCAGGAAACAATTATTTGTATGATGCTGGTTTGTGGATAGGAACAATGCTAGGGAGCGAACCTGCAGTTACGACATATTTCTATAATCCACACCAAGAATATATGCCTTCTCCTGGAAATCCTGGAGAAGTTGGGAATACGGTGAATGGAGAAAAATCAAAATCTCTTGAAGACAGCTATATTGTTTACGACGACAATGATAGCCATCCAGACAGCGAACATCTACCAATAGGTGTTAAAGTAATTCAAAGAGGGTTAACTTGGAGTTTACCAGATTTCGATGATTTTATCGCGTTCGAGTATTCTATCATTAACACTGGCCTAAATGCTGATTTAGAAGATGTGTATATTTCGTTTTGGTATGATATTGATGTTTCTTCGTCAGATACTGATTCTCCACACATTGATGATTTAGTGGATTATGACGGATGGGATGATCAGGATTCTGATACAGATATTTCTGATTTTGTTGATCCTTACGATTTAGATGAAGATGGTTTAAAAGGCTATGATGAATGGGGAATTCCATATGGTAAAGATGCTCCTCAAAATCCAAATTATGATGAATCCAAAATAGAACCTGATGGGTTTTATGATGAATGGTCTTTAATTTTGGATTCTGATGGTCCATTAATTAATTGGCAAACAGATCTCAATGGCGGTGTCCCGGGAGAACCTGCAATCATTGATGGAGATACACTAAAAGGATATTTATTCCCTCGGAGTTTATCTTATATTTATGATGGGGACAACTCTACTTCTTCTGCCAACGATTATGGCGAAAGGGAAAACCAAACTGCAAATGATGGTTTTTTAGGTGGGGGAATTATTTTCAGCGATGCTGAACCATTCACTGCCGAAGATGGAAATTCATACTATGGAGCATATTCCCATCAGTGGTGGAATTGGGAAAGTGATCCGCTTGATTCTGATCAAGAGAAAATGGATTATATGAAAGGTCAGCATGCCGCTAGTTTAGGGAAACGGTATCTAAATAATCCGCTGGAGCTTGGTTTCTCTGTTTTTGATTATCGCTTTCTGCTTACTACCGGACCAATAGATTTGCCGGAAGGTGATACAACGGATGTTGTGTTTATTTTGGCTTGCGGACAGGGACTTGAAGGATTAAGGCAAAATATTGATAATGCATATATAGCTTATTATTCTGGTAGTAAACATAGTGGTCCGCTAAATCCATCATCCTTTGATGAAGATGTACACTGGAACTTGCCTATACCACCGCTTACACCTGAATTATCATATAGCCCTCTCAATAATGGTATGCGCTTGGCTTGGGATACAGGTTCTGAATCTTCATGGGATGTAAATCTTGGCCGAATAGACTTTGAAGGATACCAAATCTATCGTGCTGTTTATGATCCACAAGATTGGGTGATGATAAGAGCATTTGATAATCTTACTGACAGTCCAGTTCATATCGTGAATATTTACGGAGATACGCTAAATCAGAAGGATAATAACAATACTTGGATACTTCTTGATCTTCCGGACATACAAAATTCAATTGATGACAGCACTCCTTTTACTACTGATTGGGGAACTGAGCTTGACAATCCGCTCAATGGACTTCCTTACTATTATGCAATATCAGCTTATGATGGATATAAGTCGGAAGAAGAAGCTGGTCAAGAACTGCTACCGGCTTATTCCCCACTAACAAATTACAAAAAATCGGTTGATGGCGCACCACTTCCGGTATTCCCGACAGAGTTGTACGAAACAGGTGATGCAATTCCCGATTTAGAAAATGTGAAAGTAGTGCCAAATCCATACAGAGGAACAGCTATTTGGGAAGAGGAATATCAGGACAAAATCAAGTTTATTAATTTACCATCTGTCTGTAAAATCTCTATTTTTTCTCTTGCAGGAGATTTGATTCAAGAAATATCCCACACAGATGGTAGCGATAACGAATATTGGGACCTTGTCTCTCGGAACAATCAATCTATTGTGAGTGGAGTTTATGTTTTCGTAATTGAAGCCCCTGACATACAATATGTTGGAGAAACATCAACTGATCTTAATAAAATCATTGGAAAGTTTGTGGTATTTAGATGAGAAAAAAATTAAATAAATTAATAGTATTGTTAGGCTTAATCTCATTGTCGTTTGGAGGGGTAGATTTTTCCAGTACAGAAATTGTACCCAAAACTGGTACTTCAGGGGGACATTTTTTATCCGTTAGTCCAGATGCTAAATTTGCAGGTATGGGCAATGCATTTTCAGGATATGAAAATAATAGTGCTTCTTCTGTATTCTATAATGCTGCGACCCTTGTTTATGTGGATGCTTTAGATGTTTTTGCGAGCAGTGTGCAATGGATTGCAGACATTCAATACACTGCAGGTGCAATAGCTTACCAAAGAGGAAGTCAATCGTTTGCCGCACACTATAGACTTCTAAATACCGGAAATATCGAGGAAACAACTGTACATTATCCAAATGGCACAGGGTATGATTTTGCTTGGAAGAGTATGGCTGTAGGTGTGTCTTACGCAAAGCTACTCACAAACAGATTCTCATTTGGGATGAATATTTTTTATGTTTCGGAGGGTGTCGCAAAGTATGATTTGAATGCTAATGCTGTAGGAGTGGATGTTAGCACTTTTTATGTAACTGGTTTTAATAGCTTGAAAATGGGAATGAATATCCGAAACTTTGGTCCCGAGCTGGATTTCAACGAATCTTTTGTTGATTATGCAGATGGAAACTCTGTATCTATAGAACCTTATCGACCATACCATATGCCATTAACTTTTCAGGTTGGTTTAAGTTATGATTTCTTTGAAAAACGCAAAAATGAATCTTTAATTGTCTGTTTGGATGGAGTTCATCCAAATGATTCTGTTGAAAGGCTCAATATTGGAGTAGAATATACTTACTTAAAGCTACTGTCTGTGAGGGGTGGATTATATACAAATCACGATTCAGCATCTATGATGGCTGGTATTGGAATTAATACAACAGGACGGAGTATTAGTTTAGATTACTCAATCTCAAATTATAATTTGTTGGGATTGATTCATCAATTTAGCATAGGATTGGCACTATAATGAAAAAGATGTATTTTATAACTCTTATATTGATTTCTTTTTGTTTTACGATTGAAATGGAAGATTGTGCTTATGATTTAAATTCTAATACGATTTCGATTACTTTCGATAATCTTATCAATACTCAGGATGTTCTTTTAGGATTAATGGCATTTTCCGATGGCACAATCGAGTTGCCTCTTACAGGAGGAGAAATTGTTACTGAAGATGAATTTTCCCAATCAGTTGAAATATCCTTAATTTATGGGGAGATAATTGATTCTCGTGGTGATTACAATTATTGGGGTAACACTGGCGATTTAGCTGAGTCGGTAGAGAATATGGACTTGGAGAATCTAATTCTAATAGTTCAACCACCAGCATTTGTCTCATCTGACAATCAAATTATTGGATATCAAGAAATAAGTGTAGAGACTATTTATTCCGAAGACATTTATCCTGTTATGGAATCGGTTTATTATGATTGCAATATTAACATGTTAACTGTAGAATTTGATAGAATAGTTCAATTTGATCAACTTGCTGAGGACAGGGCATCTGAGGACGATGGTCCAGGGAATCAACAGATGGATGGAAATCCGACAGAAGATGAAAATGATAATGGCGTTTTAGATATGGAGCAGAATATTGATGTGTTCAAAATTGGATTTTCTAATGATTACGGTGTAATGAATCTTGAAGGTTTTGATAATATATTACAAGTGGAAGACGATACTCTTATCAGTATTTATCTAACTAATCTTGACGCAAAAAAACTAGAGTCTTCATTGCTTATTAATGATACTAGCACTAATGCAAATGTCTCAGCAGGTGCATTTCGAGATACCAATTATAATTCCAATATCATGTCCTCTGTTGCAGTAACAACAATTCCTGATTCTATTCTATTCGTTGCCAACAGTAGCTCTTACAATTTATCTGATAATGAGATGCAGATATTTTTTACAGATTGTAGGGATGTAACATATACCGACCCTACTCCAATATGGTCTAAATTCAGTTTTTCTGATGGAGAAAATTCAATTTCGCTATCAGGGATTGAATCAGTTAGTACTTCTGGTTCTACATTAAAACTTAGAGAATTATTATTTTCAGATCAGGCGGCAATCGAAAATATGATATCCTCCAACTATGAACAAGGTGAAAGTAGTTTTTATCTGAGCATTGAAGAATATTCTGTTTATGATGTTAACGGGAATGGAAATGTTGAAGTTGTAAATATACCAATAGAAATTATTGAGGATTTTGAATCACCGGTTTTGGATGAAATTTTCTATGATGCTCTTGAAAATCAAATAACACTAAACTGGTCTCCTGATAAAATTAATTATTATAAATCGAACAAATTATCAACAACACCTGAATTGTATGATGTTTCTGGTATTCGAGTTTATAGCGGAACCGAATACGCCGATACTTTAGAAATCACAACAGCACACATTAGTCGAAATAGCACCAAAAAAGAAACTTATCTTGATTTAACATTGGAAGAAGCAGGTTGGATTGAATTTCATTCGTCAGATTCTCTGATAATGGAAATAGATGCATACACTTTGTACTCATCCGGAGCAGGGAATAATAGTGGGAATTTTACCATTAATTTAGGAATTAGCTATAATCCGGATGTAGTAGCACCAAGTGTAGAGAGTGCAATACTCAACGAAGAATCTGATACTCTCCATCTAATTTTTGATAAGAATATAAGTTTAAATACCATAAATCTTGAAACTTTGAATGTTATTATAAATTCTGAAACCATTACCTTAACCACATCTGTTGAGAATATGCTTTCGGAGTTCTCTGATGAGCTCTATTTATCTATTAATGAAACTCAAATGCAATCGGTAGCCGAAGCCATCCCAAATAATAATATTATTGAAATGGATTTGGTTATTCCGGATTCTACTATAAAAAGTTTAGACGGTGTATGGAAACAAGAACAGACCATAGATCTGTCGTTTGGCAAGAATTTCTGGAACAAGAGTTTTAGGGCATTTGCTGAAACTCCTGAAGAGATCTTTTGTTCTTTCAAGTATTTAAGTGATAATTTGATGATTTTCGTAGAGGATTCTTTATGGAATATTGATTTTGATTCATCTGATATTGATAGCATTGTATCATTTTTTAGTGAAACAAAGGAAACTCTTGAATCTTATCATGGATCATTTAATGATATTGACGAAAATGGTGTTTTGATTTTTGTCCTTTACGATATATCTGATGAATATGGCAAAGGTAAAAATGACACCAATGCCAGTTTATTCACGCATGGTTATTTCTCGCTCAATGCGGAGGAATCTGATGAAGATTATGCAAATGGTGGAGATATTATATATTTGGATATCAATCCACAAATCGTTTGGGACGGCGAAGATGAGAAAGACTTTAATGAAACAATGTTTAATGCAATTTCTCACGAATACACAAAATTGTTAATAACTCAAAATGAAAATATAGAGGAAGAATGGCTCATTGAAGGTTTGGCATATTTAGAACAGTTGCGCACATCCGGCGATGTTAAGTTTTTCGGAAATAACACAAATCCATCTGCAGTTGCTGGTAATCAATTGACCTACCTCAGCAATTCTCTTAAAACCAGATATGATCAGTGGAATATCTATCTATTCTTGAATTATCTTTTTGAAAAATACACCAATACAGATGGTTGGGATATCATCAATAATATTTCATTAAATGATACAATTCAGGGGTTGGGTTCTATAGATACAGCGTTGGTAGAGCTTGGTTTTGAAAAGGATGTAAAAGATATATTTTTAGATTATGCCATAGCAAGTTTCCTTGACATGGAACATCAGGAACATTATTACGATGCGGCTTACGCGATGGATGCTGTTGATTTGTATGGCGCTCCCGACGGCAAAAATGCAGGAGTGATGAAATTCAACGATATAAGTCCACCACCATATTCTTTTTCAGGGCTAAATCCTTGGTCTTACAGTTTTTATCTCATTCAGGGATATTCTGTGAGTCAAATGGATAGTTCAATAATAGCTTTATCGCCACTTCTTGATCCACAGGACACATTAATTTTTGATGGTTATGATGGTATTAATTATAAAGCATCAAAGATAATGCTAAGAAGTGGCTACAGCGAACCAATGAGCTCATTGTTTGAAGTAGTAGATTTGGAGATTGACCAAATAAACGGAAAAGGCTTCATTCCCGTAACTACAAATAGTATTACGATAAATGATACTACATTTAACTTTACATTCAAAGATACAACCGATTACAAATGGACAGGAGTTCAAAATATGGCAATTGTGGTTGCAAAGGTTGATGACGAACAACCACCGGTAACTTATGATTTTGTGCTAACAAATATACAAACACCTCCAAATTATAGTGATTTTTATGTTTTCCAGAATGTAGGCGCTAGAAATTATCTTGATCTTTATGTTGCGAGTGAGCGAACAATCTTTGATGAATTTGGTGTAGAGGGGCCACAGATTGAAGTGCAGAGTTTGTATGATACAACAATTGTTTTACTCGAACCTTCGTCTTTGTACTCAAATGATTACATTTTATACCACAATTTTTGGGAATTGGGGAATTGGGATTCTTATTCGTTGATATATTCAGGTACTGACCAACATGGGATTGCAATAGACTCGGATACAATAGATGTTTCGTTAATATATTCTCAAGAGGTGTTAGAACGAGGATTTTATTCTCCATCTCAAAACTTTTGGATTGAATTTTCTGAAGAAATAAATATTAATACTAGATTAATCAGTTTCGAAACCGGAGCCAACAATCACCTTATCAGTCAATTGCAAAATGATGATTTGGCAGTTATAAGCTCCACTGTTGCATATTTTGGACCAAGTGAGTTACAAACTGAAACACCGTTTAGATTAACTGCAAATCTGCCCGAAGAATATGATAATGTTCAACTTTATTCGTGCCAAAATGGGGACTGGATAAATTTAGGGGGGCATATCAACAACGGTGTGATTACGATATCAACAAATCGTTTTGGATATTTTGCAATTGTAGCAGGAGAAGAACATTATCCTGTAGATACTTCCTCATTGCTGCCAGAAAAATATATTCTTCAGCAAAATTATCCAAATCCGTTTAATGCCACAACTCAGATAAACTATGGCATACCGCATGACTCTCATGTCAATCTATCAATTTATGATTTAAAGGGAAGACAAATAGCAGAATTAGTCAATGCGAAGCAACCAGCATCATGGTATTCTGTAATATGGGACGGTGCAAATCACAATGGCCAAACTTTATCATCCGGAGTATATTTCATAACTCTGAAAACAAACCAATCAATCAAAACTCAAAAAATGGTATTACTAAAATGAGAAAATATTTTATACTGTTCATACTGTCGGCAATAATTCAATTCGGGTGTAATCCTTATAGTGATGATAATTATTTATACAATCCTCCGGATACCTATGTAAATCTGATGGTCGAGGGATGGGGTGCGTATGTTACAGGAGATTTTGATATTGCAATTGAAGCGTTTCAATCAGCAGCTGATAGGGACGCTACTAAACCAGAACCATATCTAGGATTGGGTTGGAGCTATGCAAGAACACCAAATTTAGAATCAGCAAAAGCAAATTTTTCTAAAACGCTTGCGTTTTCAGATTTTGATGATGAATTAGGCGATACTTTGCTTGCTGAAACTTATGCAGGGATGGCTTATGTGTTTATGGCAGAAGAAAATTGTGAATCAGCAATTGAATACAGTCAAAATGTAATAGGATTAAATCCTACATTTCAAATGAGATATGATGTATCAATAAACATTGATCGTCTTGAATTAATGGAATTAATTTGTAATTTCAACCTCCATAGTATTTCTGAAGCGTATTTGATGGCAAAAGATATGGGAGGCGAATTCACAACTGTTTTCCAACAGATAAATGGTCAAGCTACCGTTGAACATATCGATAACACTGAATTAACAGGAGAACATAAAGGAATTCTTCAAGAGGTATTTGAAGATGTGAATGAAGACTGCGTTTACGACTCGTTAGAAACATTTACTGATGCTAACAATAACAATCTTTGGGACATAGTGAACGAAAGTTATTTTTTGATTTATGTAGAATCAGTACTGCTGTGTAGTGAAACACCTGATTCAGTTTATTCAGTACTGTCAATAGATGAAGGAACCAATACATTTTATTTTCAGGAAAACCCGATTATCCCGAACGAAGATACTATAATAGCAAATTATTACTATGTAGAAGATTACGGTTTGTTTCTGAATGAACTTTTAGCGATTTTATCATCGTTAAACAACTAATTTTAGGTTGATAAACCCTAAAAAACAGAAAAATAGTATAAAAAGAAAGGAAAGTACTATGAAGAAGAAGTTAACAGTAATGTTAGTTTTGTGCTTAACAGCATCTTTTATTTTTGCAAAGATGCCAGTTGACCAGAAAACTACAAAACTAACAACAAACAAGACCCAGTTTGTAATACCGGGTAAGAACCTGATTGCTTCCCAGTCAATGATGGATAATGTTATAAAAAATCAAATGGCACGGCAGGGAAATGATGATTCTGATGTTTTACCTTTACATCGCCATGCTGCAAGTAAGATTGCAACACGGGACTGTGAAGGTTGCTGGGATTTATCTCATGTGGATGAGACGGCAGAATGGTATCTTGGAAGTGGTGCCGCTAGCGATACAATGGCAGTAGCATTTACAGCCGCCGCACCATGTATTGTTCAGGAAGTATATTGTCAATGGTTTGACGGTGGGAATATTACTGCATTTGCGTCAATGGTGAGTGATATTGCGAACGAAAATACCGGCAATACCGGAGCTTCAACAGGTTGGCCTCGCGGAACGGCGCCATGGTCGCCAATTGGGCAAATGATGACTAATCCAACTCCAAATACTGCTGTTGGAGATAATAGCTATGAATTATTGGATATTGGCGGAACATTCCAAGTAGGAGACGAAAGTGATCTTGCAAACACGCCTGCATTCATGATAATCATTATTAAAGGTGCAGAAACTCCTCATCCATTAGCATCTGATGTTGCAGACAACACTTACCTATGGTTTGGTGGTCCTTGGACCGACCCTGATGGTGATATTACAACCCCAGATGGTGACTGGGGTGATGGATACGCATGGGGATCATACCAGAGTTCAGGAAGTATGGACAGCGGATTAATCGACAATATGGTTTTGGTTAAAGTAACATATCCTTGGGGTGCTCCAATTGCATCGAGTGCCAGTCAGTTACCAAACACTTATGCTACCACAAACACATTAGAAGTATTAGTTGATTTATTTGATGATGTTGACGATGCAAGTGGGTATGCAATCAATGACGATGATATTATCAACTTTATTTATTCCGTTGATGGCGTGGAAACAACCCTAACACTTGCGGATGCTTTACCGGTTGATGTTGGTGCAGAAGGCAATGGTGTTTATGCGTTCAACATTGATTATACTGGGACAGCAGGAACTGTAATTGAATATTGGTTAGAATTAACTGATAACGATGGTTTGTATTCAGAAACTGCTCCATTAAAGTTTGAAGTTAAAGCTCCATTAAATACAGATGCAGATCTTCTAATTATCAACGACCGTGCTGGTAGTTACAATGTTGACCTTTATGAAACCGTTGTTGCAGATATGGGAATTATTTTTGAAACTTGGAATGTTACAGACAATAATGGTATAGATGCTTCTGTAATTAATTTCGGTTGGTCATCCATTGTTGTTTATGGATGGGGAACTTCAACAGTTCCAATTATTGCCGAAGAAGAAGACCCAGGATATGGTGCTTTCTTAGATGCTGGCGGACATTTATTGTTAGTTGACCAAGACTGGTTTTATGGTCATGCACTAGATGTATCACCTGTTTTTGAAGCTGGTGATTTTGCTTATGACTATTTTGGTTTAGCTGGTGGAGAAAATGACCCTATGGATGAAGAAGGACTCAATAGTATAGGCGATACTTTAGTAACAAGTCTAATAGATGGGTTATTTGAAGAAGAAGAAATTGCCTTGGCTCATGACATATATGGAACTTCCAATTGGGCTGATTATCTCTATGAAGGTGATGGAGTTGGTATATTTGCTGGATTTGATTCTGATGAAATTGTTGGTATTCAAAATGGAAATGCAACATATTTATCATTCATGGCGGATGCAGCGGTTGACACATTAGAAACCGGTGAATTAACTTACGATCAGTTTGGAACCTTATTGAACTATATTATAACTGACTTTGGAGTAACTTCACCTCCTGTTGCTTGGTTTGTTGATGGGCCAACAGGGCATATTTTCACCCAGGAAGACCAAACTGTTACATTTGGTGCTGAAGATCCGGACGGTGATGCTTTTACGGTTGAATTATCATATATTGTGAATGACGGCGAAACGACAGTTGTCTCCACTATAGATAATGGAGATGGCTCATTTACGGGCACAATTCCAGGACAAGGAAGCGGTGCTGTTGTTGATTATTTTGCTGTTACGACAGATGACACAGGAGCATCTTATACAACCGAAGTTTATAACTATGATGTATATTCT
This sequence comes from Fidelibacterota bacterium, assembly GCA_014381725.1. GTDB lineage: Bacteria > Fidelibacterota > Marinisomatia > SCGC-AAA003-L08 > JACNLC01 > JACNLC01. Next base: position 25,709 of record JACNLC010000050.1, read on the forward strand.
CCATCTTCAAATGTCTTGTTTGTGTTAAACAATGAAATGGACCCAGCGGGATATCCTGGATTGTATTACTTCTATAATTCAGCAACTGGTGGATTGTATTTAATGCCAGATTTTTGGGTTGGTGCTGTTGTGCCTGAGTTACTTGACTTTTATGATACAGTATTTGAAATTGCAACTACAAACACATACGATAGTTTTTACGATCACTATGATGTTGTCCATGCTTGGTTGCAAGATGGAAATAAAAACTATGTATTAGCAGGCGATGAATTGTTCTACATGCTAGGTGTTGACGGGGCAACAGAAGCAGGAACATTCTTTAACGATTTAGGAATTGCTGAAGCCCACAGTGATTTATCCTATCCAGATGAATATTCAGGAACTTCACCCTTATATGCAGTTGAGAATGATCTGATATCTGGTGATTTATTTGCTGGAATTAATGACCTTGGAGATGGTAGCGAACTAATGTATGACCCTCTCTATGAAATCGGATTAGACTACAACTGGATTGATGGAATGGTTGCTACGGAAGATGCAACCCCAACAATTTATCATACAGCTACTGATTTGGCTGTTGGAGTTTATAAAGAATGGACAAATGGCAACAAAACAATGTATCTTGGTTTTGATCCATTATCATTAAATTCAGCACCAACTTATGATTGGTGGGGCGCAGGTGATGCTGGTACTTTGAAAAAAGCTCTTGATTGGTTTGAAGTATTAAGTATTAGTGATAATGTAGGTTTGATACCTTCTGACTTTGCCTTGCATAAAAACTATCCGAACCCTTTCAATCCAGTAACGATGATTAGTTTTGATATTCCAAATGCAACAGATGTTCAACTTAAAGTTTATGACTTATTAGGTAAAGAGGTTGCAACACTGTTTAATGAACACACAACTCCGGGTACATATCATGCAACCTGGAATGGTTTGGATTATTCTGGAATGTCAGTATCAAGTGGTGTTTATTTCTATAGAATTATAGCCGGTGATTTTATCAAAACCGAAAAGATGATTCTACTGAAATAATATTAAACCTATCTCAATGTAAAAGCCCTACTTAGGTAGGGCTTTTTTTGTTTTAGAATTTTATGATCTATGAGTATTTGTTTGGCACTACAATAAATCCTAATTTTTAATTGAAAACATTTCATAAGTTTACGCACTAAAATTAGGAGAATAATATGCGTTTAGTATTGATTTTATCAATTGGACTATTTATGATAATTGGATGTAACAATGGTAAAAAAGAAACAGACAAAGAATCTGCAAATCAGTTAGATATCGAAGGGAAAGAAATGGTAACAGATACAGGACTAAAATATGTTGACGACAAAATTGGAACAGGAGCTTCACCTAAAGCAGGAGACAAAGTAACAGTACATTATACAGGAACTTTAGAAGACAGCACCAAATTTGACAGCTCAGTTGATAGAAATCAACCATTTGAATTTACTATAGGGGTTGGACAAGTTATTAAAGGTTGGGATGAAGGCGTGATGTCTATGAAAGTAGGCGGAAAACGAAAACTAACAATCCCACCGGAACTCGGATATGGTGCACGAGGTGCTGGCGGAGTAATTCCTCCAAACGCTACTTTAATTTTTGAAGTTGAATTACTTGAAGTTGAAGAAGCTTTTGTTGATACTGATTTTTCTCTACCCGGTAAAGAAGTCAATACTGAATCTGGTCTAAAAATGATTCTACACAAAGAAGGTTCTGGCGATTTACCAAAAGACGGACAAACTGTTGTTGTGCATTATACTGGCATGTTGGCTACAGGAAAGAAATTTGATAGTTCTCATGACCGTGATAAACCATTTCAATTTCAACTTGGTGCAAAAAGAGTAATTGCAGGATGGGACGAAGCACTTGCTTTAATGAAAAAAGGTGAAAAACGAACTTTGATTATTCCTCCAGATCTTGGATATGGTGAAAGAGGAGCTGGTGGAGTAATCCCACCGAACGCTACTTTAATATTTGAAGTAGAACTCGTAGATATTCTTAATTAAAATTCTCATAATTCAGTTGAGGTAAAATGAAAAATATATTTGTAATTATATTATTAGGGTTGTTTTGGCTCAGCTGTGGTAAAGAGCAATCTATTAATTGGTTCCCAGGAAGTTTTCAAGAAGCACTTGATAAGCCGGAAGACCAGATCATTATGATAGATTTTTTCACTGATTGGTGTGTTTGGTGCAAAAATTTGGATAAGGACACATTTTCACACCCAGCTGTTATCAAACTATCAAAACAATTCGTGAATATTAAGATTAATGCTGAAGTCGGGGCAGGAGTTGACATTGCAAAACAATATAATGTGTCGGGTTTCCCATCTATAGTGTTTATTAGCAAACAAGGTCAAGAAATTGACCGTATTCCTGGGTATTTACCTCCAGAACAATTTGTTGTAAGACAACAAGAAATACTAGATGGACATAATACCATAATAGATTTACAAAATCGTTATGCCCGAAATCCGAATGATCTTGAAGTAGCAATTTCATTAGCAGAAAAGCATGAAAATTCTGGTAAAATAAAAGAAGCAAGTAATATTTACCATAGTGTTGTAGAACATTATCCAAACGATTCGTCTGAAGTAGTAAATTCCGCAAGATATTTTGTTGCATCAGAATCACTTCTTAACGGAAGTACTGATGGTTTGTTTAGTTTTATTGAACAGCATTCTTCTTCGCAATTTATCTACAATGCTTATGAGCAACTTGTGAGATATTTTGGATTTATTAAGGATACAACGAAGGAAGTTAAAGCGTTTAAAGATTGGATTTCTTTGTATCCCAATGATGCAAGTGTGCTCAATGGATATGCCTGGAGAATGTCTGAATTAGAAGTTAATCTCGAAGATGCGCTCGAAAAATCTAGGCTTGCAGTAGTTTTAGCGAACCAAAACCCAAAACACCAAGCTCAAATTATTGATACTGAAGCAGAAATATTATGGAAATTGGGTGAGTCAGAAAAAGCAATTGACGCCATCGAAAGAGCTATTGCAATCGAACCAGAAAACACATACTTCCAACAACAAAAAGAAAAATTTAGACAGTAAAATCCTTGATTGCGGAGTTTTATTTAATGTCCGCAGTTTCCTCCACAGGATAATCCTTCGCCACTTGTTAGTAGAGTCGTTTTCCCATCTTTATGGCGGTCTATGGCTTCCAGCACCGTTGGAATGTCTTCAAGCAGAAATATCTTTACATCACAATCCACTGCAACATTAAAAGCTCCTGGACCCATATGGAATGTTACTGCAGAATCAAACCCTAATTCTTCAGCTCTAGCAAAGATTTTTGCGTGATGAGATTTTTCATCACCAACAATTTTATGAACTAGTTCTCCATTTTCGTTTACAATTAAAAACCAATTTGGGTGTCCAAAATGGTTGTCAACTTTTGAAGTTAATTCCGGAGCTTCTGCCGGGATACATATATTTTTCATAATTTATTCTTCCTTTAAATTGAGTATTTTAAATAATCGATGAGACACATCTTCGGGGACATCCTGTTCTTCTTCGGTAATGCGATAAATTTTCACCAACTTTTTTACGGAATCAAAATGAACCTTGCATTCAGGACAATCTTCGAGATGGTTGACAATTTCATCACAAATAGGGGCATCAATATCTTCACCCATTTGCTGACAGATTAGTTTTTTAAGTTCGTTGCTATGTTTATGATGACTCATACTAATCCCTCATTCTTGAAATATTCTGCAAATTTTTCACGGAGTGATAATCTGGCACGCATTAGTCTAACTTTTACATTAGATTCTGAGATGTTTAATATTTCCGCAGTATCAGAAACTGAATTTCCTTCGATATCACGCAGAATGAAAATTGTCCTAAGATTCTCATTCAGTTCTTTGATTGCAGTATCTAAATATTTTCTAAATTCTTTATCTGATAATTTATTTTCAAGATGTTCCGGGATAGAAAACGACTCATTACTTCCCATTTCCGGATAATCTGGGTCATCCAACGAGTAAGCTAAATTGATATGATGCTTGTCCCTCATTTTTTCCAAAGCAACATTAGTAGCAACTCGGTAGAGCCAAGTATATAATGATGAATTTCCTTTGAAAGTGTCAATTTTTGTTACCATTTTCAAAAATGTTTCCTGCAACACATCTTCGGCATCAGTTTCATTCCGCATTAATCGAAGCCCAAGGTTATAAATTTTAGGTGAATAATGTGTTACCAACTCGCCGAGTGCTTTCCTGTTACCCTGTTTTGCCAGAGAAATAATTTTGTTTTCATCATTTAGCATACCCCTTAAATTAAGGAAATTGTAAAATGCAAACCTATCATTGAGTTAATTTTCTACGTTAGATTTTTACTAACAAGTCTATAAGTATTTCTCAATTTTTTCTATGATATTATTTTTTGGTTGTGCTCCTACAATTTTATTAACCAATTTTCCATTTTTGAAAAATAGTAGTGTTGGAATGCTTCGTATCCCAAGCTCCTTAGATTTTTGATTATATTCAGAATTTAGCTTCCCAATTTTTGCCCTACCAGCAAACTCATCTGCAATTTCTTCGACAATTGGTCCGATAAGTTTACAAGGCCCACACCAAGAAGCCCAAATATCAACAAGAACTACTCCTTGATATTGTAGAACTTCTTCGTCCCAGTTGCCGTCGGTAAATTCTACAATGTGCTTTTCTCTTTTTTTAAATAATCCAAACATTTTAACCTCTCTTTTATAAAGATTAGATGCAGATTTTAATTTGAGGTTACAATATCTCTTCTAGTTTGAGCTAGTATTCTCGAAATAAATTAATCGCATTCCATCGAGAGTTAATGACGGGACAAGCGAATGTTTTATTGTTAATTTAGGCGAAACGAGTTTGCCAAATCCACCTGTAAGAACGACATTGACATCATTCCATTCCATTTCAGTTTTTATTCGTTTAACCATTCCTTCAACTTCGTCAATTGCACTAAACATAATTCCTGATTGTAAATTTGTTTTGGTGTTTTTGCCGACAACTTTTTCAGGAAATGTAAATGCAGTATCACGGAGCAATGCGGCTTTTTCAAATAAATATCGTGCAGATACATCAATCCCAGGAGCAATTGCACCACCAATAAATGTTTGTTTTTCGTCAATCACATCATAGGTTGTTGCAGTTCCAAAATCTACAACAATTGCAGGTGAACCGATATTTTCAATCGTCGCTACACAATTACAAATTCTATCGGCACCGACTTCAGATGGATCATCAACATTGTAAAGCAAACCGGAATTTTCTACAGAAACAACTATCGGAAAAATGTCGAAAATGTTTTTGGAAGCTTCCGAGTAAATTTTGGTGAGATAAGGGACAACCGAACTGATTACTATTCCATCAATCTGATGTTCGGATAACGGTTGAAATTCACTCCAAAAATTTAGGTCAGATTCAATCCGCACGGATTCAACAAGATTATCATTATCAAAAACCGCACAGACAACATTAGTGTTTCCAATATCAATTGTAAGTAACATTAAATCTGAATTTCTCCTGTTGAAAAAGTCTGAATATCCCCGTTGATTTTAACAAGAGCATGCCCTTGTTTGTTTAAATCCACAAACCGACCGTTTAAGAGTCGATTTCCATAGTGAAATTTTACATCAGTATTTAGATGTGAGCAATAGGATTTCCACTTTTCTATAATTGTGGATTCACTATTGATTGATTTTTCCAGATGGTTAATAATTTCTGCTAATATTACTTCTCGTTTGTATTTTTTACCAGAAATGTGTCGCAAAGATGTCGCCGAATGTTGGAGATATGTAGGAAAATCGTTCAATTTTTCGTTGACATTTATCCCAATTCCCAATACCACAACATTTTTATTTTTGATTTTATGGCATTCAGCAAGCACTCCGCCCAATTTGGAATTCTGATAAATAATATCATTAGGCCACTTGAGTTTTGTTTTAATCTCTGTAGATTTTATGATACCCTCAACACAACCGATTCCTGCGACAAGAGATATTAATCCCAATTTCTCAATTGAAAAATTAGGATAAAGTAATATAGAAAATGTTAAACTAGAGTTAGGTAGCGAAAACCATTTATTTCCTCTGCGTCCTTTCCCTAAAGTTTGGTCGTCTGTTATAGAAGCCATTCCTTCTGTTGCATTATTGGAAGAAACCAAGTCCCATATAATTTTACTAGTGGATTCTGTTTTGGGAAGATATTTTAGATTTTTCCCCAAGATACCAGTTTCTAAGTAAGAATAATATAAATGTTCAGAAAACATATACGAAAATTTAAGTTTGCTGAAAGTAAAATAAAAACACAGAATAACATTTGCTTTATACGATTACGATATAGGTAAATTTAAAGTATATGGGAAAAAACATAAATAAACTAATCATTGTAGAATCTCCATCAAAAACGAAAACTTTACAAAAGTTTTTGGGAGATGATTATACTATAAAAGCATCAGTTGGGCATATTCGCGATTTACCAGATAAAGAACTCGGTGTAGATGTTGACAATAATTTCAAACCGAAATATGTTGTTTCATCTGGCAAGCAAAAAGTTATTACTGAGCTAAAATCTGCACTGAAAAATGCCGACGAACTCTATCTTGCAACTGACCCGGACAGAGAGGGAGAAGCAATATCGTGGCACCTCATTGAGCTACTAAAACCGAAAATCCCGATTAAGCGATTAGCTTTTCACGAAATTACTAAATCGGCAATCCAAGACGCGTTTTCACACACTCGCGACATTGACCGCTCACTAGTCAATGCACAGGAAACTCGTAGAATTTTAGACAGACTATTCGGATTTTTGGTTTCCAAACAACTTTGGCTTAATGTAAAAGGCGGACTATCAGCAGGTAGAGTTCAGAGTCCTGCTCTAAAATTAATTGTGAACAAAGAAAAACAGCGGTCGGCGTTTAGGCAAGGCGAATATTGGAATTTAACCGGAACATTTGAAGCCGAAAAAGGGAAATTTGATGCCCGTTTGACTCTATTAGATAACAATAAAATTGCATCGGGAAAGGATTTCGATAAAAACACCGGAGAAGTATCCAAAAAAAATATCACGGTTCTCAATAAAGAAAAAACAGAATCTCTATCCAAACAACTTAAAGAAAATTCTTGGATAATTGATTCTATAGAGCAAAAACCGATAACTTCAAATCCGTATCCACCTTTTATAACATCAACTTTACAGCAAGAGGGAATTAGAAAACTTAGGATGAGTTCACAGCAGGTGATGATGTCAGCCCAAAAATTGTATGAAAACGGCTACATTACCTATATGAGAACCGATTCTATTTCATTGTCAGCAGAAGCAATTAACGGTGCTAGAAATGCTATTCAAAAATTGTATGGAAGTGATTATTTGCCATCTAAACCGCGAGCATTTAAGAGTAAAGTTAAAAATGCACAGGAAGCTCACGAAGCAATCCGCCCTGCAGGAGCAACTTTCAGAACACCAGAAAGTTTAAGCGGAAAATTGTCAGGTAAAGAATGGCAATTATACGATTTAATTTGGAAAAGAACAGTTGCCAGCCAAATGGTTTCTGCAAAATTGCTTCAGACAACAATTAAAGTGTCCGATGGAAATGCGATTTTTGAAGCAAAAGGAAAAGTTATAGAATTCCCTGGTTACTTCAAAGCTTATGTGCAAGGTTCAGACGACCCAAGCGGCGAACTCGATAACAAAGAGAAAACGCTTCCTTCATTATCAAAGGGCGAAAATGTACATTGCGAACAATTATTACCAAGTCAGCATTTTACGAAACCGCCACCTCGATTTACAGAAGCAACTTTGGTAAAAGAATTGGAAGCTCTGGGAATTGGAAGACCATCCACTTATGCAACTATTATGACGAACATCCAGAAGCGTGGCTATGTGAATAGAGTAAAGGGTTCTCTCATCCCGACATTAACGGCGTATGCAATAGTGCATTTTCTCGAAAAGTATTTTGACGATTTAATTGATTTACAATTTACTGCCAAACTCGAAGATTTGTTGGATGAAATATCTCGAAAAGAATTAAGCCATTCTGACTTTTTGAACGGATTTTATTTTGGAAACGATAAGCACGATGGTCTGAAAAATCAAATTGAACAAGAATTTGACAAAGCTGTTTCCAAAACCATTTTGACATTAGAAGAAAATTCCGAAAATCCTATTGCTATCAAAATAGGTCGTTATGGAATTTATCTTCAGAAAAATGGTGAAAATGCTACGCTTCCAGATGATGCAATTCCAAGTGAGTTAAATCCTGAAATTATTCAAACATATTTTGACAAGAAAAATGAATCACCTGAGGAATTAGGATTATCAGAAAACAATGAAACTATTTTTCTAAAGGAAGGGCGATATGGACCATATTTACAATCCGGAAAGAAAATGAAATCTCTACCTCCTGGATTCAGTAAAAATGAAATTACTCCTAATATTGCAAAAAAAATAATCGCTCTACCTAGTGAACTTGGTAAACACCCTGACAATAACGAGACAATTACAGCAGATATTGGGCGATATGGGCCATATATCAGATGCGGAAAAGAAACTCGAAAAGTGATGGCTCCGGATATCATTATAGATTTAACTCTCGAACGGGCAATTGAGATTTTAGCAACAAGCAAAAAAAGTTCGGCACCGGCTGTGTTAAAAGAGCTCGGAACAGACCCCGACACTAAAAATACTATCGAGCTAAAAGATGGGCGGTATGGTGTTTATGTATCTGATGGGAAAATTAATGCAACTTTACCAAAAGGAACTGACCAAAATACATTAACTCTTGAAACGGCAATCGAATTGATAAAAGAAAAGAAAGCCAAAGGTCCGAAAAAAAGACGGTTTAAGAAGAGAAAGTAAAAACGCAAAGTCTCTAAGATGCAAAGAAAAACATCTAAATGGGAATGATATCCGAAAATGAAATAGCCAAAATAGTGGTGGATGTTTGCTACAACATTCATATTAAATTATGTCCTGGATTATTTGAGTCAGTTTATGAAGAAAGACTTAGTTGCGAACTTATTTGAAGTTGACAAATATGAAGTTTGGATTATTAATAAATTTCAATGAAAAATTAATTAAAGATGGAATAACAAGAATTGTAAATAACCTGTGATTAAAAAGATGTGATTTTGCTTTGCGTCTTAGCGATAACAAAAAGGATAAATAATGGCAAATATAAAAAGTGATGGGACAATATTAGAAACTCTAACCTCTCTGTCTAAACAACGAGGTTTTATTTTTCAGAGCAGTGAGGTTTATGGTGGTTTGGGTTCAACCTGGGATTATGGCCCGTTGGGTGTAGAGTTAAAACGAAATGTTAAAAATTTCTGGTGGCAGGAAATGGTAACTTCACGAGAAAATATTGTTGGTATGGATGCCGCCATTTTAATGCACCCAAAAGTTTGGGAAGCAAGCGGTCATATTGACAATTTTCACGACCCGTTAGTGGACAACAAAGAATCCAAAAAACGATATAGAATGGATCACTTATTAGAAGAACAACCTGAAGAAGTCATCGAGAAATTATTGGTTAAATTTTATGGCGATACAATCCCGAAATTTGCTGATGATGAAGATAAATTTCAATCAATTGTTGGTAAATTGAACGAAAACCAGTCCAATAGTGCTGAAGCTCTAGTAAATGTTGGTCTCATTGACCCGCATACTAAAAAAGTTGGTGATTGGACGAATCTCCGCCAGTTTAATCTTATGTTCAAAACACATATGGGACCGACTGATGATTCAGCATCTGTTGTGTATCTCCGACCTGAAACTGCACAGGGAATATTTGTTAATTTTCCGAACGTTCAATCCACTTCTCGTCAGAAACTTCCTTTTGGAATTGCACAACTTGGGAAAGCGTTCAGGAATGAAATCACCACAGGAAATTTTATTTTCCGCACTCGTGAATTTGAACAGATGGAAATGGAATTTTTCTGTCGCTCAAATGAAACTGGGAAATGGTTAGAATATTGGTCTAATGAACGATTAAATTGGTTTAAATCTTTGGGTATCAACGAGAGTAAATTACGGCTTCGACCACATGGTAGCGACGAATTAGCTCATTATTCTACAGCATGTTATGATGTGGAATATAAATTTGATTTTGGATGGTCAGAGTTAGAAGGAATCGCCGACAGGGGAACTTTCGATTTAGACCAACACGCAAAATTCAGCGGGAAGAAAATGACATATTTTGACCAACCAAATAATGAGAATATCATTCCAGCTGTTGTTGAAACTTCTGCTGGAGTTGACAGAGCTGTTCTTACTATTTTAGCAGATGCTTTTACAGAAGAAGAGGTAAACGGCGAAAAAAGAACTGTCCTAAAATTTTCACCAAAAGTTGCACCAACTACGGTGGCTGTTTTCCCATTGATGAATAAAGGAGGGCAACCGGAAAAAGCACAAACAATTGTTGACGAGTTGCGAAAAGAATTTAGCGCATTTTATGATGCTGGTGGTTCAATCGGTCGAAGATATCGCAGGCAAGATGAAGCAGGAACACCATTTGGAATTACAGTTGACCACGACACTATGGATGATGATACCGTTACTCTCCGCGATAGAGATACAATGCAACAAGTCCGCGTTGGGATTGATAAAGTTAGAGATGCCGTGAGAGATAGAATGTAAGTTAGTTTCTCGCCAAATTTCATTGTTTTATTACTGACATTTATATAAAATCACTATTTTCAGAAACTATTGAAAGTTTTATTACCAGCAACTACAGTCATTAATACTTCTGTTTTCAAAATTTCATTTTCTGGACAAGTTAGAATATTGTTGGATAAAATCGTAAAATCAGCGTCATATCCAAGTTTAATTTGTCCTCTTCGATGTTCAGCAAATTCTCCATAAGATGCCCAAGTAGTTAACATTTTGAGAGCATTGCTTCGCGAGATACATTCCTCCGGATGCCAACCATTTTCTGGGAAACCATTAGAAGTTTTTCGAGTAACCGCTGCGTAAAACTCGAAAATCGGGTTCCCTTCTTCAATCGGGCAATCAGACCCACCCGGTATTTGGCACCCAATATCAATTAAAGTTTTCAGTCGTGATATTTGATGCGTGCGATGCGTGCCAATTCGCTTATCTAACCAATTCATATCAGAAATAAAGTGCGATGGTTGTATCGATGGTAAAACGCCTAATTTTGCAAATCGACAGATATCATCGTCTGCAATCATTTCAGAATGTTCAATTCTCCACCTATGATTTTTGGTATTGTTCAGTGTGCTTTCATAGATATTCAAAGTTTCACGAACAGCTCTATCTCCAATGGCGTGAGTGTTTAGCTGAAATCCTGCATCTCTACATTTTTTGGCTAAATTCTCAAATTCTTGTTTTTCGTATAATAACAAACCTCTATTATCTTGATCATCAGAATACGGCTCCAATAAAGCGGCTCCGCGACTTCCAAGTGCTCCATCTCCCAATGTTTTTACAGAACGAATCGTGTAATAATCAGATTCAAAAAAACCTTGCTGAAAATATTCATTTAGTAAATCAGTATATTTGTCTCCAAGCATTCCGTAACAACGAATCGGAAACTCAGGATTATTGGATATTTTTTTCATTGCTATAACCGTTTTAGCACATTGCCAAGCATCGTGAACACCAGTTATCCCTCGATTTGGCATTTCGTTAACTGCAGACAACAGCCATCGCTCTATGTCATTTAGTGATGGTTTGGGTAAAATATCAGTTATGATATCCATTGCATTATCAATGAGGATGCAATTATTTACAACCCGACCACCATCGGGAATAATTGAAGAATTTAGTCCAGAAATTTCTTGTGCTTTGTAATTAATCCACGCTGAATGTCCATCAACACGAGTTAAATACACCGGATGATTTGGAGTGCAATCATCTAAAATTTGAGCTGAGGGAAATCCCGGATTATCCCACTTTGATTGGTCCCAGCCGAATCCGAAAATCCATTTATTCTCTGGTAATTTTCGTGTTTGCTCTATAACTTTTTCTGCGATTTGTTGTGGAGATGTAAAACCACGAAGATTGAGATATTCTAATTGTTTACCAATGCCTGATAAATGTAAATGTGCATCGACAAATCCAGGGAGGAGTGTAGCACCATCAAGATTGATATTTTTTGCATTGGCTTGAGTGTTGTCAATAGAAATAATTTTCCCATCACAAATAGTAACCGATTTAGCGAATGGATAATCAACATTCAAAGTGATAACATTACCGTTAATAAAATTTATTGTATCGTGAACCATTACGAAATTTAGAGAACACTTTATAAACAAACCACGAATTAACACAAAAATATTGTAAAACTAGAATCTTTGCTATTTAGCGAAGAGAAATTTATGCGCTGTTTAAAATATTTTTTAGTTTCTTATTTGCCATAATATAAAATCAATTTTCTTTATATCAGAAATTCCAGATTCTGGATATTCATTCTCAAAGATTTCTAGCATTTGAATTCCTTCTGAGGATATTGTCATATTCTTATACCAGCAAAAAATTCGATTATATAATTTTACTGTGTCTTCGATTCTTGTTTTACTATATTGAGCAGGTTTTTTTAGTTTTAAATTTTCTAGTACGAATACATCCCAGATTGGCATTGATGTATTAATTGTTGCTAATAGTTTACTTGAAAATGAAGCTTCAATTCTACCAAGCTTTTCATTTAGAGTTATTAATATTTCATTAAATTCTAAAGGTTTTGTTTTGCATTCTTCCAATAATGAATAATATGTCTGATAGAAATCTTTTGGTCGCTGTCTAATGCGATAAAACCCATTGAATTTGCGTTGAAATTCTATGTCTTGAGAAACATCAACTTCATAGAAGTTATCCATAATAGTCTTGTATTTCTTTAGCCCTGGTTCAATTTTATGAATTGCTTTTTTTGTGCTTTCTATCATCTTCGTCTCCTCTTGTTTTGTCTTTAAATTATTAATGGCATATAACGGTTGGAATATGGCTTTGTGGCGGTTTTTGAAACACAAATCTTTCAATTTACACCGATTTTAATTTATTGTTAAATCGCTCATATTTAGCACTTCACCAGCCATAAACTATATACATTGTAGTGGTTAGTATTTTTTCTTAAAACACATTGTCTAAATTATCTGCATTCAATATTTTTTCTTTTGAAGAGTATCTTGGACTCTGAGGTGCTTTACCCTTTCCTTTTCCAAGAGGAACTTTTTTGATTTTTTCAGCAGGTTCTGTAAAATGTAAAATATATTTATGTGTATTTTCCCATTGTTCAACTGATTTAATCTCTGCAAGGTGTGTTATTGCAGAAATCGGAGCAACTTGATAAGCAGCAATGTACTTAATTTTAGGAATCATAAATGAATTTAATCTGATAGCATACCAACAATTTTCATTAATAAAAGTATCTTTAAAACCATCTTCTCTTGCCGGGATTACAATTGTATCAATATCAGAAAAATCAATTTTTTCTATATCTTCACTAATTTCATTAAGGAAAGGTTCAAATTTATAGAGTATTTTCCCATTCTGATTTTTAAATTGTTTTAAGGTTATTACTTCTACTGGAAATTTAAATCTACTTATAAGGACAGTTTCTAATTCTTCTCCAAGTTCATCAATAATCAAAAGGGCATTAAAAGAATCTTTTTTATGTATGATTGATTCCAACAAATAATCAACATTTTCAAAACCGTTCTTATATGCAAACCTTTCACATTTATTCCATTCTTCCTGTCTTTTATGAAGCATCTCCTTTATGATATTCTTGACTTTAACTTTTGAAGTCTCAAATGACAATGAAAACTCTAAGATTTGAACAGCAATATGCTTTAAATGTTGATGACTTGCAAGGTCATTTTCAACAACAAATATTTTCGGGTCTTGATTATTTGTTAAATCTATTAAATATCCATCTGGTAAATTATTTGTTCTCCCCTTTTTCCCAATCTTCTTTTTGTCATCGAGGTAAATTCGTGTTGAACCAAATAAAGTTCCTTTTACTACATTAACTGCATCTTCAAGTTCTGATTCCTTTTCATAAGGAATTTCTAAAAATTTATCATCGTTATTCCATAGCATAATTTATCTCGTTTTAATATTTGCCACAACAGACATATAGCATTTATTTTTTCTTATGTATATATTGTCATACCCCGCCTTGTAGTTACTTATGAGTTTGTTGTTTAATTTGTAAAACTCATCAAAGTTGCTTTGTTTAAGTTTAATACTATTATTTTTGTGATTCCAAATGTTTTTTAAAGTTTGCTCGTCAAATTTACACACATGGTACCCACTTTCGTGCAAATTAAAACCAAAGAGTATAAAATAATTGTTATCTATAATCGTAACTGTCCTCAGACAAGCATTTTAAAAGTCTAAGACCGATATAAAATTTCTACTGTTGTAGATAATCTCCTTTTTATTTTGCAAATCCAAAACTTTTATCCCTTACAAAATTATTCTATTCATACTTTTCGTTAACAATTAATCATTTATCCTTAAAAATTCTTTTAATTTCTTTATCAAAATCGCTTTCAAAAAGTTTGTCTTGTACTATGCGGTATTTTTCAAACTCGCTTTCGGCCTTGTCTTTGGCTATTTCTGCTGATATACTTCCTGCACTTTTAAGCACAGCTCTATCATCATATTCTAAAAACAAATCAAGTCGTTTTGCCCAATCTTGCATTGTCATTGGAATGTTACGTTTTGCTCGTACTTCTGCTAAATCCAAATAAGCATTTACAATTCGTCCTAATTCTTCCAGTTCATCTTTTGAAAGATAATTTTTAGCAATAGAAACATCTGTTTTTAGGATTTTCCCTTCAGGGCTATTTTTCCAAGATGATAAACCCATTTTATCTTTCGTACTATCGGCTCTTTTGTATATTAATTCAGCGGCTGTATGTTTGTGTACACCATAATGCAGTTTATTTTGCACTTTTGCAAAAAACTCACGAGTAGTATGGGCATCTTTGTTATAATCAAAGCTGGTAGCATAAATATCTGTTACTTTTTGATAAAACTTACGCTCACTTAATCTTATCTCTCTTATTTCAGCGAGTAGCTCTTCAAAATAATTTTCGTTCAGGTAAGTACCATTTTCCAAGCGTTTTTTATCCAGTACAAAACCTTTTATTGCAAACTCTCGCAACACTTTTGTAGCCCATTGCCTGAATTGTGTGGCTCGAATAGAATTAACTCTGTACCCAACCGAAATGATAGCATCAAGATTATAAAATGCTACAGTTCGTTTTACATTTCTGTTACCTTCTTTTTGAACTATTGGGAATTTCCCAATAGTTGATATTTCATCTAACTCGTTATTTTTGTAAATATTTTTTAGATGTTCGTTTATAGTGCTAATATCAACTTCAAAAAGTTCTGCAATAAGTTTTTGAGTTAGCCAAATAGTTTCATCTTCATAACGAGCTTCAATGCTATTTTCACCCTCCTGAGAAGTAAATATCAAAAATTCGGCTGTGCTATTGCGGATTAACTGCTGATCTTTTTTTGATTTATCTGGCATATTATTTCCTCTTTTTTCGGGTTTTCTTTTCTTTGGCAAACAAAGCACCTTGTTCTTTTTCTTCTGCCATCATTTTTTCGTAGAATTTAAACAAATACTCCAATCGCTCTTCATCGCTATTAAATTGTGTGCTTCGATAACATTTTTCAATGATTATATCGTTTTGGCGATGTGCTTCACGCAGACCTTCAGGCATTTTAAGGTCGGATTTATTTGACTTTCAATATTCATAATGTATTATTTAGCTCATAAAAAGACTCTTTTTAGCTCAAATGAATCAATTATTGAGCGACATTCTCTACGCTAATGAGCTGTAATATCTGTATATACAACATATAGCATTTATTTTTTCTTATGTATAAATTGTCATACCCCGTCTTGTAGTTACTTATGAGTTTTTTGTTCAACTTGTAAAACTCATCAAAGTTGCTTTGTTTAAGTTTAACACTATTATTTTTGTGATTCCAAATGTTTTTTAAGGTTTGCCAGTCAAATTTACACACATGGCATCCACTTTCGTGCAAATTAAAACAAAAGAGTATAAAATAATTATTATCTATAATCGTAACTGTCCACAGGAAAGCATTTTTAAAAGTCTAAGACTGAAATGAAATTTCTACTGTTGTAGATTGTAACAGTTTGTAACAGTTCCCGTATTTCGTTGGATTTTACAAGATTGTTAGTTAACTTCGAAGTTGTATCTATGTATATAAATTAAGCTTTAAAAGGAGAATGTTATGTTATTCATAAAATCATCACTAAACCGCTTAGTAACTATTGTTTCTATTATTTTTATGATGTCTTTTGCTTCTACGCAAGATTGGATAGAGCTTTCAATAGATGTCAATCCTGATAATCCCACAATAAACGACGAAGTTACAATTACAATTAGCGGATTGACTCCGTCTAATTTAGTCGAAGCAAATTCAACTTTTGCTATAGATGGTAATCATATATTCATTTTGACTAATGTTTACATCGGGAATTATGATATTGTTGAAGAGTTTGAAGTCAGTAATGAAATTGGGAATCTGTCATTAGGAGAATTTCAAATTATGGTTACTGCAGATTATTATCAATATGACCCTAACGGAAACGCTGAACCAATATTCACAATTACAGGGGAAGAGCATTTTCAAGTTATTGACCCTGAGCCACTAACAGGGGTTTTTGGCAATGTGTGGGCGACAAATGATTGGGGAATTGAAATGCCAGTTCCTGGCGCTACTATTGAAGCGTTGTTGGAAAATAGTGAAACTGACCCCGTATTCTTTACAACAACAAACGAAAACGGTTACTACGAATTGCAACTCGAACCGGGGTTTTATACGGTTACTTGCTCTAAAGAAGGATTAATTCCTCAATCTGAAGGCATTGAAATTGGTAATGCTCCAGCTCAGTTAGATTTTATGCTTGAGCATTCTTACAACACTCATTGGATTTCTGGAACAGTTTTTGGGTTGGGAGAAAATGATCCTGATAATCCAAATGAGCCATTTCCTCTTCCTGGAGCATTAGTAGAATTATTGGGATTACTAAATGGTGAATGGGCATATATTTGGGAAACGGAAACAAATGAAATTGGATATTACGAAGTTCCAATAATGGAATTTCCTGCGATTTATGATGGGTTGGCACTTAGATCTTCTACAGAAGGATATTATCCTCAGTTACAAGAAATTATACATGATGATACTGAGTTTCCAGTTATTATGGATTTTTACCTCGAACCAATTAGTGATTTTGAAGCATATCTGTTAGGACATGTTTATTCAGCATCAGACGATGCAAGTAATATGTTTCCAATTGGCGAAGCACATGTAGAAATATTTGATAATAATTCATCGGATCTTTACGCTGATACTTTCACAGATGAAACAGGATATTATGAATTTGGTGAAATTGCTAGTTCGGCAACTTGGATTAGAGTTAGTGCAATTGGTTATGTAACTCAAGAAATGGAAATACCTCAAATTGATTGCAATACAGGACGATGTTGGCCAATTACGATGGATTTTTATCTTGAGCAAAATGAAGAAACCATTGTTTTCTTGCACGGTTTGGTTGGGACTTATAGTGAAAACGGTGAGATGATTCCAATTGAGGGTGCTTATATCGCTGTGCCGGAAGAAGCGGGGAATTATTTTCATACAACGACCGATACCGATGGTTTTTACGAAATGGAATTCCCGTGGATGTGGAACGGTCCAATCACAATTATTTGCGAAGCAGATGGATATTATACTCAATCTGTAACAGTTTTCCCTGAAGATAATTCTCTCGAAATCGAACAGAATTTTATTTTAGAACCGTATCAAGAACCGGGGGAGGGTGTTTTAGCAGGATTCGTAACAGCACAAATTTCTCCAATGGGGCCGGAATTCCCAGTAGTTGGTGCAATAATGGGTGCAACCCCAACCTGGGGACCTGAGCCGTGGCTTGAAACATCAACTGATGAAAATGGTTACTACGAGATAGAACTTTGGGCAAACCAAGCCCCTTGGCATGTATTTTGCACAACAGAATATGGCAGCCAAGAAGAGTTTGCTGTAATTCAGCCAAATGAAGTTACGGAATTGAATTTTCACTTCAATGCGTGGGAACAGGAATTTCCACCACCGTTCGATTTAACTGCAACATTAATGGACGATGAAGCGGCTGTTTATCTTCATTGGCAATATGAATATGATTTCCCAGGCAGTGAATTGATGCACTTTAATGTTTATGCAAATTTAGGTGAAGATTCTGACATCCCTTGGCTATTTATAGGCACTGCAGAAGAAACAAATTTTGTACATTATCTAATGACACCAGGAGAAAATATAACCGGTGAAATTTGCTATAAAGTTACAGCTGTTGAACTTGACACTAATCTAGAAACAGAACCAAGCAACATCGCTTGTGTAACTCTAGATCCACCTGAAAATAGTGTTTTATATGGACATGTAACCGGTGGCTCTTGTTGGGAGTGTGATGATTGGCACGATTTGGCTGGTGCAACTATAACAGTATTTGCTGAAAATAGTGATATTGTTTTTGGTGTAGCAACAGACGAAGAAGGAAATTATGAACTTGAATTGCCTGCTGGTTACTATGTTGTAACAGCAGAACATCCTGAGTTTCCATCACAGACTCATACAATTCACATTGAACCAAATACAGAAAACGAACTTAATTTCATTCTGTTGTTAGAGAATGGATTTAGTCAGCTGTTCGGAAATGTAATTTGGCAAACTCCTAACGGTAATCAACCCATAGCTGATGCACATATCATTGCGTATCCCGATAGCGTTAACTCTGGATTTGAAGCA
Organism: Fidelibacterota bacterium; assembly: GCA_014381725.1. Taxonomy (GTDB): domain Bacteria; phylum Fidelibacterota; class Marinisomatia; order SCGC-AAA003-L08; family JACNLC01; genus JACNLC01. The sequence continues at coordinate 44,528 of JACNLC010000050.1, forward strand.
TTTAGTAACGAAAATGGACATTATGCTATGGAAGTAACTGCAAATACTCATTATTTTGTGGTTTGCTCTTTTTCTACTGCTGAAATGGAATGGTCCCAAACTCAAGAGATTTTTGTGGGATATGAGCCATCCGAGCTTAACTTTATCTTTGGTGAAGAGCCACCAATGGAAGCAAGTATATTCGGATTTGTTGGAATTGCCGCACCAAACGGAGATGTAGAGCCTGTATCTGGAGCTCAAATAATCGCAACTTGTTCAGAAAGTGGTGAAATATACGAAGCAACTACAGATGAAAACGGCCATTATGAAATGCTCGTTTTCCCGAATAGTTTATATGTTGTTTCGTGTCAATTAGAAGGAGTTACTCAATCTCAAGAAGTTTTCGTTCATGAAGCACCAGTGCAAATTACTTTCATTTTTGGCGAAGAGCCACAATTTGGTTTATTAACAGGCAATGTGCGATCTGTCTGCGATTTGCCAGAATGGTGGGACTGTCCACCTATTTCTGGAGCATTGGTTTATGTGCATAATGCAATGTTTGAAACGGAAATCCATACAAATGATGAAGGTTATTTCGAGGTAATGCTACCTCCTGCTGGTGGTTATAGTAGTTACCAGTTACATGTTATGGCAGAAGGATTTGAGGATTATCATTATTCAGATTTGATAGAAATCTATCCTAATCAAGAAACTCATGTGGATATCAATATGTCGCCACTTTATGAAAATAATGGTTCTATCTCTGGTTTCGTTTACCAAGAAGAAACGGATTCTCCAATTCCTGGAATAGAAGTCAATTTATTTGGTGAAGATAATTGGTGTGGATACAATACTACAACAGATGACAACGGATATTATTTTATTGAAGATATATGTTCAGGCCAATATACAATTGAAGTTTTTGCTGATGGCTATGAACACTACGAACACGAACATATAATGATTTATCCAGGCGAGGAAACGAATTTTGATGTTTTCTTAACTCCAATATCAGATTATCCAGACTGGGTAGTTGATGTTCATGCTTATGAGTTTAACATGGCATTGGCTGGATTGCTTTATTTTGACGGTGAAGAATCATTCGATGAAAATGATTTACTAGGTGCGTTTGTAGGAGAGGAATGTCGCGGAGTTGCTCAACCAACATACTTCCCATTAACAGAACGATACACTGTTAACATGATGATTTACAGTAATCTGACAGAAGGGGAATTAGTTTCATTTAAAGCATTTGATAATTCAGAAAGTATTGTTTATGAGAATGTAATCGAAGCGTTGGAATTCCAAGCAGATGGTATTATTGGAAATGACCTTGAGCCATTTGAAATTCATGCTGTTTCAACGATTACGATGAGTATGGAATATTCTGAAGGTTGGAATTGGTTTTCTTTAAATCTGATTAATGAAGATATGTCGCTTAACACGGTTTTGGAATCGCTTGGTAGTAACGCAAGTTTTATCAAGAATCAAGATGGTTATGCAAATTATTATGATGATTATGGTTGGTATGGACTGGAAACATTTGATTCGATGAGTATGTATATGATTTTGGTTAATGCTTCAACTGGATTTGCGTTTGACGGGTATCCTATTAATCTTGAGGAAAATTACATTCCTTTGTCCGAAGGATGGAATTGGATAAGTTATTTTCCACAACATTCTTTAAGCTTAGACGATGCTCTTAATAGCATTGAGCCAAATGGTGTTTTTATTAAAAATCAGTTTGCTTATGCAAATTACTACGCATATTATGGTTGGTACGGATTAGAGGTGATGGAGCCGGGCGGAGGGTATATGTTGCTTGTGGGAGAAGTTTCTGAGCTCATTTATCCGACCCCTTTTATTAGGTTATCAAAAACAGATAAGCACAATAACTACAATTGGACTGTTAACCCACATCAATACGAGTACAACATGGCCTTGACTTGTATAGTAGAAAATGGTGATGATTTTGTTGTTGCGGCTTTTGTGGGAGACGAAATTCGTGGTGTAGCTAAACCTACCTATTTCCCTCCGGAAAACAGAAATACAGTTAATTTAACGATCTATGGAAGTGCTATCGGTGAAGATATATCATTCAAAATATTTGATGAAAACACTAACGAAGTTTTTAATGTGCTCGAATCAATTGAATTTGAAATTAACGGAATAATCGGAGATGATTTTGAACCGAAACTATTAAGAATAAAACATGAAATCCCAACGGATTTTGTTCTAAATCAAAATTATCCTAATCCATTTAATCCTGTTACGACGATCAGTTATCAACTACCAACTGATGTAAATCTATCTGTTTCTGTCTTTGATGTTCAAGGCAGAATAGTTGATAATCTTGTGGAAATGTCAATGCAAAAGGCTGGCTATCATTCTGTTGTCTGGAATGCAGAAGGCTTTGCGAGTGGACTTTATATTGTTACGATTGAATCAGATAAATATTTTACTACACAAAAAGTACTATTGATGAAATAACCAAAATAATTCTGTTTCAAAGGGGGCAATTTATTGCCCCCTTTTTTTGATTCAGTAATCCATTAAGTAATACCTGTAATACGCCTAATAGACCCCTAACCATATATATAACAATAAGTTAGTAGTTGTATCTAAATTTATAATTATTTCGTAATATTTCCACAATTTGTTACAGAGTAATTGCATTCGTAAGTCTTTCATTGTAGTTTTAGGCAGTTCCAAAATCAGTTCCTTATATACACTCCTTCAAGGGAACGCCAATCGGGGTCTGCAGCGCCGTCCCATGTAGACCCCGATTTTCTATAAAACTTTCTTCTGAATATTTGTACTATTTACACTAAATTAAAATATGTTCAAATTACATCAAAATGTGTTAATCAAGGCAAATAATGAGGTCGTTTGGTCTTTTATGGAAGACTTTTCTCGTAGTCTATCATACAATCGTTTTCATCGACAAATTGAATCAACACCTGGGATGGCAAAGAGAGTAAATGATATATTTTATATTCAACACCGTTTTCTGTTCCGTACCCATCCGATGAAAATAGCTATAAATGATTGGAATCCAAATGAATCATTTACGCTAGATGAAAAAACAGAAAAAGAAAAACCAGGTCTTAATCACCGTACAACTTTTTCTCTTTATCCAGAGGATAATTTTACCACTTTGCAATATTCACTTGAGTGTAATACAGAAAACTATCTAATCGATATTTTTTGCAAACCGATATTTAAAGCAGCAATGATTGAAGAACTATTAAAAATAAAAAACGCCATAGAATCATCTGTTACTACCCATTCTCAGAGCTTTGAACCGATATAACAAGCTCTTTTATTCTACTTGCTAACTGATCACAAAAGAAGATAATTTTGAACATGGTTTATAGAATGATATTTGTAATTTCGATTTGTTTTTTTCTAACTTGCGCTGAGAATAATCCAAATGGTTTTAATTACATTAATGAAGAGTTATCAGAAATCACACCTTTCGGTTCTGATTCAACTCTGGATATCATAACTTGGAATATAGAAAATTTTCCAAAGCAATACGGCACAACTACAGATTACCTTTCAAAAATTATTTACGAACTTCATGTTGATATTTTGGCTCTACAAGAGATTGAAAGTAGTTCTTATTTTGATCAACTGATTGATGATATAAATGATACAGACTCTTTAAAAACTTGGTATGGTTTTAGGGCAAACTCAGCTGGCTGGAATCTTAATCTGGCATTCATTTACACTTCAGAAATTGACATTGAAGATATTTCTGAAATACACTCATTAGACAATGATTATCTGCTTCGAACCCCTTTGATGTTGACTTTTAGTTGGAACGGAAATGATATTTGTATCATCAACAACCATTTCAAATGTTGCGGCAATGGAACAATAGACAATTATAGTGATGATGAAGAATTTATACGCCAACAAGCAAGTATTTCTCTAAAATCATATATTGACACATATTTACAAAACGAAAATGTAATTGTTCTTGGAGATTTTAATGACGAAATACAAGATGCAGAAGAACAAAATGTGTTTTGGAGTTTTATTGATGATTCAGATAACTTCGTATTTATAGATATGGAAATAGCTGCAAACATACAATCTGATTGGTCTTATCCTACTTGGCCAAGTCACATTGACCACATTTTAATAACTAACGAACTTTTTAACGAGTTCGAAAATTCTTCATCCGATGTTCAAACAATATTGGTTGATAAGTTTTTTAATAATTGGTCGGAATATGATAGCTATATTTCTGATCATCGCCCGGTTGGACTAAAATTAAAATTTGACTAATTCTAAATCTGTTCTATAATCGAGTTATAAAATTCGATATCTTTTGGGTGTGTGAGTAATTTCGTAACTTCATTCTTTACTACCCATCTTGCTTCGGGATTTTCCTTGTCTTTTGGTTGTAATTTTGTTTGCGATGTTTTGAACAAGAATATATATATTGTCTTAAATTCAGATAAATCATTATTTCCGTCTAATCCAATTCTATACCTTTTATATGAACCCAACTCTTCTATTAATTCAAGCTTATCTACACCGGATTCCTCATAAATTTCTCGTCGTGCTGCTTGGATTTTATTTTCACCAGCATCAATATGCCCTTTCGGCAAGGACCATGAAGTCCCGTGCTGGCTAACTACCAAAACTTCTCCGTTTGGATTTAACACTACTCCACCGGCACTATGAGTATTGTTGATGTTGGAACTATTCATTATTGAGCACAAATTCTATAATCTGTTTTGCGATTCTATCTTTGCGATTTTTTGCTAAATCTATTTTCTTACCACTTTTTGAAAAAACTGTTACACGATTGGTTGAGGATTCAAATCCTGCACCTTGTTCATTTGCATAATTTAATACAATATAATCGGCACCCTTTTCTTTCATTTTCCGTAGAGCGTATTCTTCGCCATTCTCTGTTTCTAACGCAAATGCAATTGTCTTTCCTTGAATATTTCCATTGATTGACTTCAAAATATCTGGTGCAGGAATAAATATTAGGTTTAATTCCTCTTTACTTCTTTTAATTTTCTGTTGTTCAATATTCTCAAGTTGATAGTCTGAAACAGCCGCAACCATAAATAGAAAATCAATTGAATTTTGGTCGGCAACTAAACAATTTTGAACAGCTAAAAGCATATCATCGGCGGTTTCAACTTTTATCATTTCGATTTCCGGAACGGGAGGTAAACTTACAGGACCGGATATAAGTGTTACATTAGCTCCAAAATTTCTCGCAACTTCTGCAATTGCATATCCCATTTTCCCACTTGAGCGATTTGATACAAATCTAACAGGGTCAATCGCCTCACGAGTTGGGCCGGCAGTTACTAAAACTTTTTTTCCTTTAAGTGGTAGTGAAATTTCAAATAGTTCTCTAATTCCGTTCATAATATCCGAAATTTCTGGTAATCTGCCTTCTCCTTCGTGCAGACTTGCCAAAGCACCAACTTCTGGATTTAGCACTAATTTACCTCTATTTCGCAACTTATCTACAGCTTCAATTGTTGCAGGATTTTGCCACATCCTATAGTTCATAGCTGGAGCAAATAATGTGGGTTGTTCACACACAGATAGCGTAGTGGAAACCAAATCGTCAGCAATTCCACTTGCTACTTTCCCTAGAATATTTGCAGTTGCAGGAATAACCAGAATCGCATCCATATTGAGTGCGTGTTCAATATGTTCTAATCCTGCTTTGGGAGTGTCGGGAAACATATCCGTTAAAACCTCATTATTGGTTAGTGCGGAAAATGTAGCTTTGCCGATAAATTTTTGCGCAGATTCGGTCATCATAACCTGAACCTCGCACTTTTCCTTTCGCAAAATGCGAATAATTTCACACGCTTTGTAAGACGCAATAGAGCCAGTAACAATTATCAGAAATTTCTTATTTTGCAAACTCATTATTATCCCTCTTTTGTAAATGATTATTCTTTTAACATCTCTTGTAATCTCCCAGAATGATGCAATGCCATTAGGTCAGTGTATCCGCCAATTGGTTTATCATTAATAACTATTTGTGGAACAGAAGAACCACCAGTGATTTCAGCCAATTCCTGCCTACTCATTTCCTCTTGTTCGATATTAACTTCCTCAAAGTCTAAATTGTGTTCTGCAAAATATTGCTTAGCATTTACACAATACGGGCACCAATCAGTAGAATATATTTTAATCATCAAATCCTCCATTTTTAAGTTTATCAAGGGAGCATACTCGCCTTGTCTCAATTACTCCATTTCACTACTACTGCATCACTCTACTTTATTACCATTTTATCGTCGATAATTTGTAGAAGCAGCGAGGCTCCAATTAACATCGCATCTTCTTCAAAATTGAAGTGCGAACTGTGGTGCTGAATATCCTCTGGTTTCAAGTGTTTTGGGGTTGAGCCGATAAATCCATAACTTGCCGGAATTTTCTGCGCATAATAACTGAAATCTTCGCCACCCATAGACAAAAACGGTTTCCCTACATTTTCTCCGACAATCTTTTCAGACGCAGATCTCATTGTTTCAGTTGGTTCGGGATGATTAATGGTTGGCGGATAGCCGTCCTTATATTCAAATAGAATTTCCGCCCCAAAAGCTTTGGCAGTTCCGTCAATAATTTCTTTCATACGCTGTTTTATCATAATGCGGTTTTCTTCAGTATACGCACGAGCAGTTCCTTCTAAATGCACAGAATCAGAAATCACATTGAAATTGCTACCACCTTCAATTTTGCCAACCGTAATAACGGTATTTTCAAGAGGATCTGTATTTCTGCTAACAATGGTCTGCAGTGCAGTAATCAAATGTGATGTTACAACAATGGCATCCACAGTTCCTTGTGGGGTTGCACCGTGTCCGCCAATGCCCTTAATATCAATTTTGAAACCATCAGCTGCCGCCATAACAGGACCTGACTTAATGCCGATTGTTCCAAATTTCTGATAGTTCCATAAATGAACGCCGTATATTTCATCCACTCCGTCAAGACAGCCGTCTTCTATCATAAACTTAGCACCACCTTCACCTTCTTCGGCAGGCTGGAAAATGAGTTTTACGGTTCCTCTAATGGATTTTGTTTTCAATACTTCAGCTACTCCAAGTAACATTGCAATGTGACCATCGTGACCGCAGGCGTGCATAACTCCATCGTTAACAGATTTATAATTTATATCTGAATTTTCTTGAATCGGTAGAGCATCCATATCCGCTCGCAAAGCTATTGTCTGTCCGGACTCTATGCCTTGTATTGTAGCAACTACCCCAGTTTTGCCAACTTTAGTTTGAATTTCTATTCCTAATTCTCTTAATCGTGTAGCAATTAGTTTAGCAGTTCGGAATTCTTGAAATCCCAACTCAGGATGTTTGTGAACATCTCGCCGTGTTGAAATAATTGATTCTGCAATTTCCTGAATTTCTTTTCTAATGTTAATTTTGTTATTCAACTTTTGAAAAACTCCCTAAGTTTATGCTCAAAAGTTACGGTAACAAAATAAAGGAATGAAACAATTCGTCCTATTTTCTTTTAACTTATCTTTGTAAATTCCCGAATAAATTTATTGATAGTTATAGATATTAAAATGAAAATTCCATTCACAAAAGCACACGGTACAGGAAATGATTTTATCATTTTTATCAAAAATGAATGCCCCGATATTATTTCAAACAGTAATTTCATTCAGAAAGCTTGTTCGCGAAGAACAGGTATAGGTGCAGACGCAGTTTTAATTTTATCCGACGAAAATAATTATGATTTCAAAATGGATTATTATAATTCAGACGGTTCTTGGGAGACATTCTGTGCAAACGGAGCAAGATGCGCCACTAAATTAATGTTTCAAAAAGGAATAATTAGAAAAATCACAGAATTTGTTTCAGGTGACGGACACCATAAAGCTGAAATTTTAGAAAATGGACTAGTTAGATTAAAGATGATTCCGCCCTCATATCAATCTGAAATCTTGGATATTGATGGTTATTCAGGTCGGCATGTTGATTCAGGAGCCAGACATTTCGCAACTGAAGTAACAGGCTTTTCATTAGAAAAAGCCACGAAATTTGCACCGAAAATTCGATATTCACCTGAGTTTGCTCCAAAGGGGATTAATGTTAATTTTTACGAGAAATTAGACAAATCAACTATAAAAGTTATCACCTACGAAAAAGGAATTGAAAAAATAATGCTCTCTTGTGGTTCGGGTTCTGTTGCAGCATCCTATCATGCTTCACAAAATCATCAATTTAAGAGCCCAATAAAGGTAAAGGTTCGGGGGGGCGAGTTATTAGTAGAATTTGATGAAAACTGGAAAAATGTTTGGCTAACAGGCCCGGCTACTATTTTGTTTTCTGCTACGATTGATATCGAAAATTTCTAACTACGAAAGCTATCAAAAAGGTTTTCTTATTTGTTCAGATATGTGATTAACTTTTTTAGTCCTTCCAAATATCCATCAATAGCGTTTGAGTTTTGCACATCTGCAATTCCGGAATAAACAGATGTTTTGTTCTTGTCCAGCGAAATAGTTATATACGGTAAATTGATTAATTTTAGCGTGTCCGCTATTACAAATCCACAATTATGCCACGCACACGGAGAAAATAAAAGTCCATCAGCTTTATTGCGGTTTCTGTGAAAAAAAGTTACTGCTTCACCCTCGTCGTGTGTTTGAAATATTTTGAGTTCAATATCTGTATTCCGAGCTTGCTGTCGAAGTGTTCTGTTGACTTTATCCAATGTAATGCGAGAACCGTCTTTTGTTGAGCGCAATCCCAACAAATTCATATTTGGTCCGTGTAATATTAGAATCTTCATAATTAACTGATTTCCTTTCTATACATTTCAACAATTTCCGTATGGCAACGAAATGCTAACACTGGTAAGTTATTTAATGGAAATAATTTGACATCTTCGGCATCATCACCCGGTTGCATTATGGAAAAATCTTCAATTTTCATAACCATCCCCAGCAGAAGAACATCTCCAAACAATGAGTTAAAGTGTGAGCAGTGTCCTAATAGTTTTTCTATATTTCCATTTAAGTTGGTTTCTTCCTTTAGCTCACGAATGGCTGCCATTTGTGGAGTTTCGCCAAGCTCAATAAATCCGCCAGGTAAACACCAAAAACCTTTTGCTGGTTCGTATTTTCTACGAACGAGAAGGATTTCTTTTCCTTTTGGACAAATCAATGTTGCCGTTGGTTTTGGGTTTTCATAATGAACGGTATCACAATGGTTACAATAGTAACGATGTCGTCCTTCAACAAACATTTCGGAATTTTTCTCTCCGCAATTTGAACAGTATTCCATATATGCCATAGCCATAAATTAGGTTGATTTTGCGACGAATCCAACTTGGTTTTAATGCAGAATTTACGGTAAACTCATACATAGAATATGGAGATATTATGAAGTTAGTAAAAGTGTTTTTACCTTTTTTATTATCAATTATTTATTCACAAGAGTTCAATGAAGGGCCTTATGGAACTGAATACTATGATATTGCAGGTCCGTTTTCAGTGTTAGATATCAATCTTCAAATGCAAGGTGATGTAAATAGTGATCAGAATTTAGACATTTCAGATATACTGATAATCACACTAGCCAATGCTGGAACCATTGAATTATCTGACGAACAATTCCAAATTGCAGATGTAAATTCAGATGGGTTACTAGATGACATTGACTTGGTCACTATTGTAAATTCGTCGGACAACCCACTGTACTCCGAGTGGAATTATGAAGATTCTTGGAACGGATTGGATTCATATATTTTCATTTGTTACAACCAAGATGTTAGTAATTCTGCAGGTCTTTGGGCATCTAATACACAATCAGATTTACTGGATAAATCTCCTGATAATGTGCATTATTTTTTCGTTTCCAACAGAACCAGTGCTGAAAATGATGTTATTGCGATGAAATCCAAATTCGATGAAGTGTTGGTAAACTATTCAGACGAAGACAAAGAGCATTGGAGGAATCACCTACATTTTGTCCCAACCAAAATATCAGATTTAGAAAACTGGTTATCTGATGCGCTATCCGATAAATATGCACTTGGAATTGATACCTTTCAACAGTTGAAACAAATAGGTTACTTAGGAAATCCAAATGGTTTTACAGGAACACATATGAGTTATCTAGCTCATGAAGCACAGTATTATAATTATGAGCAAGAAGAATTCTCCGTATCTTCGGATGATTATATCGAAATTGCAATTTTCGACAGCGTGCTGTATGATGGTTGGTGGGCATCGACTATCCAAACAATTGTCGAGATTCCAAGTGATGAGATATTGTCAAATACCGAAAAAATGGAGATTGAACTTTTTAGACCCTGTGCCGATTATCTTGATAGTGGATGCGATGATTACGACCGAACAGCTATACTCAGGGTATGTGACGAAGATGGTTCCAATTGTAATGAAATTGCACGATGGATAACCCCTTTTGATAGACAACCTCATCATTTAACAGATATTACACCGTTTATTTCAAAACTTCGACCGGGAGGAAATAAACTATTCAAATTTCAAATTTATGGTTGGCCGAATAATATTGTATTTATGAAGTTACATTTATATCAAAATGAAAGTATTGAACATACTCCTCAAGAAATAATTCCTTTATGGTCAGGAGGTGGATTTTATAGCGAAGGTGAACCTGTTTACAATGATAATATTGAACCCAAAATATTTGAGATTCCATCAAATGCAACAAAAGTAGAGTTTGTAACCTATATTACAGGCCACGGCTCAGCGAGTGATTCTGATAATTGTGCTGAATTTTGCAATACACGACATTTTTTTACACTAAACGGAGGTGTATTTGAGTTTGATAAATCTCATCCAGAAGCAGGTGCATCTGCGGATTGTCAGTCGGTTGAAAGAATTCGTGAAGGTGTTATTCCCAATCAGTATGGAACGTGGGGATATGGTCGAGCTGGTTGGTGTCCTGGGTTAGATGTTGACCCATTTATCCAAGATATTACCGACTTTGTTGAACTGGGTGATGAGAATGTAATGCAATACGAAATGTGTTGGGCATCACAAGGGAATGTTTGTCACGATGATTGGCCAATCATTACAAATCCGAGTGGATATTTAGCCGAAATTATTATGTCATCTTACATTGTTATTTATTATTAGGAGCAGTTATGAAAAATTTATTAATAATTATATTTACATTTAGTGTGTTGTTTTCAAATGATGTAACATTACAAACCAATCACGATGCAAGTGGGTCTAATATTTATCTTACCAGTAACCAACATATTTATGGATTTCAATTTACTCTGATTACAAGTGTAGAAGGAGTGGCTTATGATATTGTAAATCAAGAATTTTCAAATGGTGATGAAACAATTGAATCTTATGTAGTAAATTCCATAAATGGTCTTGTTAATGATTATGGGTTTACGTGTTTTATGGATGCAACCAATCGATTGAAGGTATTTTCAATGGATGGAAATTCAATTCCTCCTATTGAAGCCCAAGCACCATTAATGATTCTTGAAACTGACTTTTCTTCTTCTCTTGACTTGACAATAGTTGACCCCATTTTTATCGGAATGGATGACGAAAACAACTTAATTGAATTAGAAGTAGAATACGGATTGGCAGAATATCAAGATGGATGGCCGTATTATACCGAACAACAAGTAATATCTTCTCCCGCTGTGATTGATATTGACGGTGATGGAGACAAGGAAGTGATTTTTGCTGATTATAGTGGTTGGGTGCATATTATTGACAAATACGGTGAACCTGAATGTAATTACAATGCCACCGATCAAGTTTGGGGTTCTCCAGCCATTGCAGATATTGATGGTGATGGAGAATTAGAGATTGTCATTAATTCCAAAAGTAAGAAGATGGTTGTACTAAATAGCGTCTGTGATGAAGAAATGGTGTACGAAGCCGATCAATATCTTTTAGGAACACCTGCATTAGGGAATATTGACGACGATGCTGACCTAGAAATCATATTTGGTGGATATTCATCTCCCGGCAAAATATTTGCAGTAAATCCTGATGGAACTGACGCTGAAGGGTTTCCTTTTGAATTAGGCGAAAAGGTGAAAGTTGGAGTGGCAATTGCAGATGTAAATGGCAATGGAAAAGTTGAGATTGTCTGCGGAACGGATGATGGTAACTTATATTTGATTTATGATACTGCAGAAATTGCAGATGGATTTCCATTTGTTACAGGTGACGATATTAGAACGGCACCTACAATTTACAGAGATGATGATACGGGTGTATTCGTTTTCTATACAGGTTCTAAAGATGACAATTTTTACACTGTAAATGTTGACGGTTCTCTGCATTCAGTCATTGAAACAGATGGAAATATATCGGTTTCAAATAGCATTTCTACAATTGGTGCTTTAGATTATGACGCAACTGTATTTTTTGGCTCTGAGTCAGGTCTTGTTTTCAATTCAGGAGTTTTTTCAACTAATTACAATGCTTTCGATTTAGGTACCAATATTGTTTCCAGCCCAATAGTTGCACAGCTGAGTGATTTGCCGAACAAAGGGTTTATTACAGCATCACAAAGCCAACTGTTTTATGAAGAACATATTAATAATAGTTCTCCTTTTATTGGATTAAGTGCTATTTCTTTTAACTCTGACTATATATATACCAGTTCTATGGCAATAAATGATATTGATAACGATGGAGATTTGGAAATTATTATAGGTACTGCCCACGGTATTGATGTAATAGATGTTAAAAATCGGTATAATAGGCACTACACGTATTCCCAAGATAATAACTGGAATATGTATCGAGGGAATTATGAACGAACTGGATTCTTTCATTCTTCTAACGCAGTAAATTCTATTGATGATGGCAATATCCCCAATAGGTTTGCAATTAACAGTATTTATCCTAACCCATTTAATCCTAAAACAACTATCAATTATCAGTTAATGGAAAACAGTTCTGTGAGATTAGATATTTACAATATTAATGGTCAATTGGTTGAGCAGTTAGTAAATATAAATCAAGATTTAGGATATCACGAAGTAATATGGGATGCGTCTAATTGTGCAACAGGATTCTATTTTGTAAAATTGATAGCAAATGAATTTAATGAAACACAGAAACTTATTTTATTGAAATAGGATAATGTCCCCTAAAATAGTCATTTTACTTTTTGTTGCGATGTTATCAGTCAGCACATCACCATTGTTAGCAAAATGGTTGGATTCTGTCCCGGCATTACTTATTTCCTTTTGGAGAATGACATTTGCATCAATGGCATTGTGGGGATACAGTGCATTCAAACCCAAAGTTAATTTAAGTTCATCGGGACGAAACAAAACAATTGTTGCAGGTATATTTTTGGGAATCCACTTTGCATTTTTCTTTGGTGCTTTGAAATATACAACCATTGCAAATGCTACTTTTTTGGGCACACTTGCACCTGTGTTTACACTTATTATTGAACGAAATTATTTAAAACGAAAATTTAACTCACCTACTATGTTTGGAATTATTCTCGCATTAATTGGAGCGGGAATCATATTGGGATATAAATTTGACTTATCTGCAGAGAATACTCTCGGGAATATCTTGGCACTCACATGTTCAATTTGGTTGGCAATTGTAATGGTAATTTCAGAAAATATTAGAACCAAAGATGGAACTCTTCCTTACACTCGAATGCTCTATTTTGTATCTGCATTTACATTGTTGATTCTTATATTGTTTAGCGGAGATTCTCTTACGGGTTTTAGCAATAAAGAATATTTTGGTTTGTTAATGCTGGGAATCATTCCCACAATTTTGGGACATAATTCAATGTATTACGCGATGCGATATGTATCACCGACGGTTGTTGCGACATTCCCATTGGGAGAGCCCATTTTAGCCACAATTTTCGGTGCAATCATTTTTGGTGGAAATGAAATTCCTCAAGCATATTTATATGTTGGTGGGTTGGTGACATTATCTGGATTACTGTTATTAACTTTGAAAAATTCTCAAAACGGGAAGTAATGTTTTACTCACTAAAATTTAGCTACACCCCGTTACTTATAAGATAATACAAATTAAAAAAATACAAAAATGACACTTTGTTGCGACGAATCCAACTTGGTTTTAATGCAAAAATTACGGTAAACTTTCCGTCTGATGAATCAGCAAAAATCCATACTTGCCGTTGGCTCAATTGCATTGGACAGTTTAATCACTCCAAAGGGAAACAGGGAAAACATCCTGGGTGGTTCAGCGTCTTATTTTTCTATTTCGGCATCCTATTTTGCACCTGTTAGTTTGGTTGGAGTGGTTGGAAATGATTTTCCAAAATCCGGGATAGAATTGTTTGAATCTCATAAAATTGATATAACAAATCTCGAAATTCATGAAGGTAAAACCTTTAGATGGAGCGGGGAATACAGCCGCGATTACAACGCGAGAGAAACTCTTTCTACAGAGCTCGGTGTTTTCGAGAATTATATGCCGACAATTCAAAAAACATATAAAACACATCCATTCGTGTTTTTGGGAAACATTCAACCAGAACTACAAATGTCAGTGATAAAACAAATATCAAATTCTGAAATGATTATCTGCGATACAATGAATTTGTGGATTGATCTATGCTTACCGGAATTAAAAGAAGTTCTAAAGAAAATTGATGTGTTTCTGCTAAATGATGAGGAAGCAATCCAAATTACCGGAGAACAAAATTTAATCAAAGCTTCAGACAAATTGCAACAATTCGGCCCCAAAACCGTAGTAGTAAAACAAGGAGCAAGCGGAGCGTTACTGTCACACGGTAATGAGAAAATACAAGTTCCTGTAGTTCCAGACATAGATGTATTTGACCCAACAGGTGCAGGAGATAGTTTTGCTGGTGGGTTTGTTGGTCATCTTGCAAAACACGGAACAAATGACTTGTTAAAAGCTGTAATAACAGGAGCTTCAGTTGCATCATTTACTGTTAGCGATTTTGGATTAGACGGATTATTACAAACAGATTTAGAACAAATTAAAAAAAGATGTAAAACCATAGAAAAATTATTATAGAAAGGAATAAAATGAAATCAATAAGTAAAATAGTAGCACTCTTAATTTTAGTATTAATTGGATATAGCTGTGTTTCAAGCAGTATGGAATTTACAACTGCAAAAACTACTTTGCGTAGCGAAAGAAATGTGAAGGAAGCTGAAAAATGGTTTATTAAAGCTTTAGAAGTGGAGCCTAATAATGCTTTAATTCCATACATAATGGCAACGGAAATTTATCGCCCACAAAAAAGGTGGAGTAAAATGGTAGATATGTTTGATGAAGCGTTGAGAAGAAACCCGGAAACAATAATCGAAAAACCATTTATGACAGATAATAGAACCTATGTCAAAACCATTGAGGATGCAATTCGGGTTTATAGTTTAGAAGAGTGGGGTAAAATTTATAACTCAGGTGTAGAACACTATTCTGCTGGGAAAATTGACAGAGCTATTGAATTATTTGGACTTGCAATGAGAATAGTTCCTAATGATGGTAATGCTTACAGTACTTTAGCTTCTCTGCATCTAAATGCGGGGAATATTAGTGAAGCGAGTACCATTATTGAACAAGGTCTATCAAATGCTGGAGATAATGTAGGTGTTTTACAAACTGCAGGAGATATTGCGGTAGAAAATAATATGTTAGAGGATGCTATAAAATATTATCTTAAAACAATTGAGCTTCTTGAAAAACCAGGTCCAGTGATGCAGAAACTAATTTTTCTTTACATCGAATTGAATGATTTTACTCAAGCAATCGAGTATTCAATGTTGGCCCTAAAAGAAAATCCTTACGATCCCGATATTTATTACAATGTTGGTGTGCTGTACCAAAAATTAGCATTAAATGAGTTTGATCCTGCGAGAGATTTATTCAATAAAATATCTAATGACGATAATAGAGATAAAAATGCCCTAGTATTACTTTTTAATAAATTTGCTCAAGCAAGGAGTTATTCTTCAGAAGCAAAAGATTACTTTTTACAAGCAAAAGATTTGGAAACCGAAGAAATTGGAAGTGCTGATGCTGTTCGAGAAATAGACAAGATGATAAACCAAATTGACAATTTATTTATCCCTGCTGTAAGAAAAATGATGGATGAATAGACAGATTCTTTTAAAAGGGAAAGGGCTCTAATCGAGCCCTTTTTTATTCTACCGGAAATATATCCGGTGCTCCTCCTCCAACTTTTTCCCTATCAAACTTGGGCTAAATATATATCGAATTTTATAATTAAAATGAGACTTATATCACATTTTTTATAATTTATCCAATTCTTTTGCGTTTTATTAAATATTCACCCAAAGCAATATCAAGAGGATTATCTGTAGTAATTGGTATATAATCTATATTGTTTTGTCTGCAATGCTTCTTGAAAAAGTCGCTAAAATCTTTCATTGTTTTTTGATAATCCTTCTGAATATGCCAAGGTTCAGTTACAATTTTCTCACCTGTTTCCATATCTTTAAACATCGTTCGTTTCGTAAAATCAAGTTTCATTTCTTGCGGGTCTAAAATATGAAAAACAATCACTTCGTGTCGTTTATGACGAAAATGTTTTAATCCTGATAATATATCCTCGGGATTGTCAAACAAATCAGATATCAAAATAATCAATCCTCGCTTTTTGATGGCTTCAGCAAAGTGATGAAGAACGGGTGAAATTTTTGTTTCTGGTCCAGGTTGAATTTTTGACATCTCACCAATCAACACATTCAAATGACTAGATTTTGACCGAGGAGGGATTGTCCCACGAATCTCAGAATCAAATAGTGAAAGGCCAACGGCGTCTTGTTGTTTGAGCATTAAATATCCTAGTGATGCTGAAAGAATTTGAGCATAATCTAATTTACTGACCTTATCTGAACGATAGTCCATTGATTTACTTTGGTCAACTAATAAATATGCCCGAAGATTCGTTTCTTCTTCAAATTGCTTTACATAATATCTCTCAGTTTTCCCCCACAATTTCCAGTCGATATGACGAATTTCATCTCCTGGGCCGTAAGCTCGGTGCTCCGAAAATTCAACGGAAAACCCGTGATATGGGCTTTTATGTAATCCTACAATAAACCCCTCAACAACCAGTCTTGCTTTAAGAGATAGATTATCTAAACGGGAGATTATCTCCGGAGTCAGATATTGGGATTTAGTCATCTTCTGCTATGAGTTTGTCGAGTATATTATCTGTGTTGATTCCGTCAGCTTCTGCGTTAAAATTAGTTATTATGCGATGTCGCATAACAGGTTTCACCATCTCTTTAACATCAGCAATATCTGGAGTGGTTCTGCTTTCCAATACAGCTTTGGCTTTTGCTCCTAAAATAAGATAAGCACTGGCTCTTGGTCCAGCTCCCCAATCCAACCAGTTTTTAATATATTGTGGAGCAATCTCTTCGTTCGGTCTAGTTTTCCCAACGATGTTTACAGCATATTCGATTACATTATCAGCTACTGGTATATCTCGTACTAATTGTTGGAAAGCTATTAAATCTGTTAGACTTATCACACTTTCAATTTTTTCCAAAACACCAGTTGTTGTGGATTTGACTATTTCAACTTCTTCACTGGAAAGCGGATAATCAATTTTAAGATTAAACATAAAACGGTCAAGTTGCGCTTCAGGTAACGGATATGTCCCTTCTTGTTCAATTGGATTTTGTGTTGCTAAAACAAAAAACGGTTCATCGAGAGTGTAAGTAGTTCCGCCAGTTGTTACTTTATGTTCCTGCATCGCTTCCAAAAGAGCAGATTGAGTTTTTGGGGGGGTTCTATTTATTTCATCTGCGAGAATGATGTTTGCAAAAACGGGTCCTTTGAAAAATTTGAACGAGCGTTTTCCTGTTGCTGTGTCTTCTTCAATGATTTCGGTTCCGGTGATGTCCGATGGCATTAAGTCAGGAGTAAACTGAATTCTGCTAAATTTCAAATCCATAACATCTGATAAAGTTTTGATAAGCAAAGTTTTTGCCAATCCAGGAACACCTTCCAAAAGAATATGTCCTTTGCACAATAGAGCTATAAACAAATGCTCAATTATTCCTTTTTGTCCAATAATAACTTTACCGATTTCGTCGAAAAGTTCTGTTTTTGTTTGATGTAATTTTTCTACAAGTTTAATATTATCCATAGTTTTCCTAATAATTTCGGGGTTGAATCTAAAGGATTCTTCACAGTTACACAACGAATTTCCTTGTTGTGACATCAAGAAAACGCGTAATATTCACTCAATGATTATCAGTGAAAATAGTTCCGGCAAAAATAAGTCGGAGGAGCAACAAAATATTATTCTAAAAGGAATGTCTTTGCAAGAATTGCAAAAATGGGCAATATCTGTCGGACAAACTAGATTTCGTGGCACGCAATTATTTGAATGGATGTATCGTGAAGGTGTGGACAACCCAACAGAAATGACTAATATATCGAAATCGTTTAGAGCTTTTCTTTCTGACAATTGCACTTTTTCCACACTAAAACTGAAAAAAATAAGCAAATCTCAAACTGAGCCAACTCAAAAATTTCTTTTCCAACTTAATGATGGACAATTTATCGAAACCGTCAGTATTATCGAAAATGATAGGCATACTGTCTGTGTTTCGTCACAAATTGGGTGTAATCTCGAGTGTGATTTTTGTGCAACTGCAACTTTGGGATTTAGTAGAAATTTATCTGCAGGAGAGATTGTTGACCAATTAATATTTATTAGAAAATATATTGAACAACCAATTACAAATATAGTGTTTATGGGAATGGGTGAACCATTTCTCAATTACAAACGAGTGATGACTGCTGCGGATATTTTTCATAATCCAAAAGGATTTAACTTAGCATCAACGCGAATTACAATTTCTACTGGAGGAATCGTCCCAAAAATTAAACAGTTTATAGATGAAAACAGAAAATACAAATTAGCTGTTTCGCTTAATGCACCAAATGATGAAATACGCTCTAAAATAATGCCAATTAACAATAAATGGCAAATAGAGGAGATAATTAAAGCTGTTAAAAAATATTCAAATCAGAAAAGACGAAAAATAATGTTTGAATATGTGTTGATAAAAGATGTCAATGATTCATCAAAAGATGCTCAACAACTTGTAAAATTATTAAAAAATATAGACTGCAAACTCAATATTATTCCATACAACGAAATGGGTGGGAAATATCAACGACCGGATGAACAGACAATTGATAATTTTATGCAAATCCTATTTTCAAACCAAGGGAAAGTTAGAGTACTTACTCGCTGGAGTAAAGGTCAAGATATTGATGCAGCTTGTGGGCAGTTAGCAACAAAACAAATGGAGATTGAATGAACCTAAATCAAATTTCAGAATTTATACAAAGCCGGTTACCACAATCTCCAAAAGTAGCTGTTGTTTTGGGGTCAGGATTGAGTTATTTTTCTAATAATCTAAAACATACAATTTCAATTCCTTATAATGAAATTCCAGGGTACTTACAACCATCAGTAACGGGCCATATTGGTGAATTTGTTTTTGGATATGTAAACGATTTACCGGTATTATGCACAAGAGGAAGATTCCATTATTATGAGGGATATTCAATGGACATCGTGCAATTTCCTGTAAAATTGTTTCATTCGCTTGGATGTGAAACTTTGATTATAACAAATGCTGCTGGATGTTTACGCAGAAATTGGAATTTAGGTGACTTAATGATTATAAACGGTTTATTAGACTACACATTTAGAAAAAGTGGAGAAAATCCTAAAATAATGTCAGAGATATTTTGTTTTAACGAAAACCTAATTAAGTCCACCAAATCCATTGCAAAACAAAATAATATTACAATTAGAGAGGGGGTTTATTGCTGGACCTTAGGTCCATCATACGAAACTCCTGCAGAAATTCAGGAAATAATACAACTTGGTGGAGATGCCGTTGGGATGTCAACAGTTCCTGAAATTGAGATTGCACACAAATTAGGATTAAATATTCTAGGTATTTCTTGTTTAACAAATTATGGAGCAGGATTATCAGATCAACCATTAACTCATTCAGAAGTTTTAGAAACATCTGAACGAGTTAAAGATTCCTTTGCTTACTTGCTTTTAGGGATTTTAAAGGAAATAAACTAATTATTCACTTGATTTTAGTTTATGAATGCTCGGAAATTCCACTTGGAATCTATTATGCAAAATGCAATGTCTGGAGTTTAAAATGAAAAATTATCTAATAATCATTAGTTTATTGATACTTATCGGTTGCGGTAAAACGGATAATGAATTGGCAATGGAAAGAGGAATTCAATTTTATGAGTGGAACCTCTTTGATAAAGCTATCAAAGAATTTAGTTACATAGTTTACCAGCTTCAAGAGGACAAACATCAACTTGATATAAATGAACGAGACCTCCTTGCGCGAGCACACCATAATTTGGCTGTTTCTTATGCAAAAAAAGAGTGGTATGATGTAGCTGAATCCGAAGCAAAAATAGCATTTCAGCTCAACCCAACTGATGATAATAGGAAAATTCTAAAAGCAATTCAAGGGAAACAAAAAAAACCTGAAAAAGAAAAAGTTCCCAAACCTTGAACTGTTGTCGAAAGATAATAAATCATACATAAATTTCTGTTTTTTATTTCGTTCCCTTCACAATAATTTACCAGCTGGAATTTAAGTAAAAATAGCGTGAATTCTTGATAATCTTATCTAGTTAATAATTGGCGATAACATGAAAAAAATAAAAAAATTGCATTTACATTCTATGATTGTTCACATACCCTGTGTAACAATTCCACTGACTGCAATCTTTCACATACTCTTTGTATCTGGAGGGAAACACTTGTATTTTACAATGTCTAATTTTCTATTAGCAATATCGATTGTTACTGTAGTAATTAGCATCATCACAGGAGTTATTGAAAGAGCACACAAACATGCAAATTGGTTTCCGTCGTTCAAGAGAAAATTTATTATTTCTATTATTCTTCTGGTCAGCCTGTTATCAGTTTCTGGAAATATTTTTGTTTGTTCATATCCAAGTAGTTCTGCTTTTAACTGCATTTCTATTGGACTGATTCAACCTGTTTTGGTGATTTGGATAATGATAATTGGAATAATTTCTAGCCAAGGAAGATTTGGCGGTAGTTTATCGTATGCAAAGGATATCGAAAACACCTCAGATTTTGATATTAAAGAATTAACTGTAAACAAAATTAAGGAAAACGAAAATGATTGATTTTAATCTATCCGAAGAGCATAAACAACTTCAAGAGAAAGCAAGAAAATTCGCTAAAGAAGTAGTATCACCAGCAGCAGCAGAACATGATCGTTCAGGTGAATTTCCTTACGAAATTGCTAAAATGGCTTGGAAAGAAGGACTTCTGAATTCTCATGTTGAGGAAAAATTTGGTGGCCCAGAAAGAGGAAGTTTAGCTACTTGTATTATTGCAGAAGAAATTTCTGCTGCTTGTAGCGGAATTGGGATTGCTCTCGATGCAAATGCACTTGCTCAAGGTCCATTAATTGTTGCTGGCAACGAAGACCAAAAGAAAAGATTTTTGCAACCTATGACGGAAAAGGCAATGTTTGCATCGTATGCAGTTACAGAGCCAGATGCAGGTTCTGATGTTTCTCGTTTATCTACCACTGCAACTCGTATTGACGATAAAACTTATGCAATAAACGGATTGAAATGGTGGATAACAGGGGGTGGAGTTGCAAGCTGGTATTTTGTTTTAGCAAAAGCAGAAGGCGGTGCTTCGGGTTTCATAGTTCCTGCAGATTCTCCAGGAATTGTTCGAGGACCAAAAGAAGAAAATCTTGGTCAGCACGCATCAAATACTGTTCGAGTTGCATTTGAAGATGTTCGTGTACCTATAGAAAATCTGATTGGCAAAGAGGGTGATGGATTCAGAATTGCGATGAAGACATTCGATTATTCTCGCCCATTAGTAGCTGCTGCAGCTGTAGGAGTAGCACGAACTGCGTTAGAACTTGCAACGAATTATGCAAAACGACGAAAATGTTTCGACAAAAAAATCATAAAGTATCAAGGTGTAAGTTTTAAACTGGCTGATATGGCAACGCATGTAGAAACTGCACGGTTACTTACTTGGAAATCTGCTTGGTTGTACGATCAAGGATTATCCAACACCAAGGAATCAGCAATGGCAAAAGCTTATGCTGCAGATTATTGTATGAAAGCTACAATAGATGCTGTTCAGGTAATGGGCGGTTATGGATATACAATGGAAGTTCCAATGGAAAAATTGATGCGCGATGCAAAAATATTTCAAATTTATGAAGGGACTAGTGAAATCCAAAGAACAATTATTGTTTCCAGTTTACTAAGGGGAAGATAATGAGAAAATCCAAAATCAAATATCGACAGAATAAATTTATCTGTCCAATTTGTCACTTGGAACTTTCAATGCACGATGTTGACAAAAACGGTATTGTTGTTTGTCCTGTATGTGGCGCTGTCATAGAAGTTGTTGATGTTTTTGGACACAAAATTCCTATTATCCATGATGTTGAAATTAAGAGACCACAGCCATTATACCGGCTACACACAATGGCAACGCATATTTCTATTGGATTATTACCGTTAGCTATTTTTGCTCAAATTATTTCATTTTTTCTAAACTGGTTCAAAGGCGGAATTTATACATCTTCTGCAATCGAATTTGAACAAATTGGATTTATTCTACTAACTATTACCTTTTTAGGTGGATTAATTACATTTGCAACAGGCTGGACAGATTGGAAACGAAAATATCGAGGTAGAAAATACCAAATTATTACAAAAAAAATTAGATTATCGGTGATTATGTTTATTCTACTAGGATTTGCATTAGTGTTGAGAAATTTCTCCGGACCATTATCTGGTTTAGAAAATTGTTTGTATTTTTGTGTACAACTCATTTCAATTAGTTTGATGGCCTTTATGGGTCATTTAGGTGGATTTTTAGTTTTCGGGAAATAGATTGTCTGTACATATACGCAATATCGAACAAGGGACTAGTTCCCTTGTTTTGTTTAAAATAAATTTCTTTGCAGGACTTTAGTATAATATAGGTAATTTATAATATGGCATTACAGTGTGGAATTATAGGATTACCAAATGTTGGGAAATCAACAATCTTCAATGCACTAACTGGCTCCAGTGTTCCTGCTGAGAATTATCCATTCTGTACAATTGATCCAAACATTGGAGTAGTAGAGGTCCCCGATGACAGATTAAATCATCTTGCTAATATATTCAATTCGCCTTCAGTTGTTCATGCACATGTAGAATTTGTTGATATTGCCGGTTTGGTTAAGGGTGCTAGCAAGGGCGAAGGATTAGGGAATCAGTTTCTTTCTCATATTAAAAATGTAGATACAATTCTGCATATTGTTAGGTGTTTTGAAAATCCGAATGTAACACACACAGAATCTAGTATTGACCCAATTCGAGACATAAATATTATCGAAACTGAATTGTTGATCAAGGATTTGGAAACCATCGAAAAACGCATTGAAAAATTAGAGAAAACTGCACGAATTGGCGATAAAGAGTCTAAAACTGAACTTGAAATATTAAATAAAATTCTTCCAAAAATTAACGATGGAATTTTAGCTAGGAATATTGAGCTAGAGTCTAACGAGTATCTTGTTATAAATAATTTGCAACTTCTAACTGACAAACCAATAATTTATATCGCCAATGTTGATGAAAACGAAATTGCATCATCAAACCGCGGAGAACTTCCTAAATCTGTTGTAAAGTATGCTAAAGATGAAAATAATTTAGCAATCCGTTTATGCGGGGAATTAGAAATGGAAATATCAGAAATGGAACCTGATGATAAACAACTATTTTTGGAAGAATACGGTTTAACTCAATCGGGAATAGATAAATTAATTCAGTCCACATATCAGTTGTTAAATCTCGAAACATTCTTCACGCATAACGAAAAAGAGCTTAGAGCTTGGACAATATCCAAGGGCTCAACAGCTCCACATGCAGCTGGCAAAATTCATACAGATTTTGAACACGGATTCATAAAAGCGGATGTTTATCAATTTAATGATCTTAAGCAATTTGAATCTGAACATTCTCTGCGAGAACATGGCAAAATTAGACAAGAAGGTAAAAATTATATTGTCAAAGATGGAGATATTATCTTCTTTAAATTTAATGTATAGATTAAGGGCATTTATGAAAACATTTATAATTAATAGTGAATTTATGGGAATAGGAGATGATAAGCTTGGAGCAAAATTAACTATTTCATTTTTCAGAAAACTTGGGTTGTTAAACCAACAACCTGACTTTATCCTTTTATATAATTCAGGCGTAAAATTAATGAGTAAAGATTCACCCATTTTAAACGAATTGCAAATACTGTTTAATAATGGTGTTGAAATCCTTGGTTGCGGAACTTGTATAACTTCTTACAAATTGGATGAAAAAATTAATGTTGGGCAAATCAGTACAATGCACGATATTGTGTCTGTTATGACGAAATCCGATTCAGTGATTACAATTTAGGTGATTTAGTAGTTAGGGTTTGAAAGTTAGAAAATGACTAATGTTCTTAATTTAACAAGTATTATAAAAGACAAATGATATCTATAATAACTGATAACAGATATTTGTTACACGATTCAGGTGTTGGACATCCAGAGCGACCGGAACGAATAACTGCGTGTAATGATGCCTTGAAAACATCGGATATTTTGGACAAATTGCAATGGTTAAGCCCTCGTGTTGCAGAAATTTCGGATATTCTTAGAGCACACACCACCAAACATATCCAACAAATTAAAGAAGTTTGTGAAACAGGTGGAGGTTATCTTGATCCAGATACACACGCCGGATATGAAAGTTATGAAATAGCGTTGCTTAGTGCTGGTGCTTGGTTAGATGGAGTTGATGAGGTTCTCTCTGGAAAATCAGCAGTCGTAATTTCTAGACCACCCGGGCACCATGCCGAAAACGATAATGCAATGGGATTTTGTCTTTTTAACAACTGCGCAATTGCATCACTTTATACTGTTGAAGAAAAAAATATTGAACGAATTGCAATTTTTGATTGGGATGCTCACCATGGGAATGGGGTTCAACATATTCTGGAAGGTGACGAAAGATTTTTATATTGTTCTATGCACCAATCTCCACATTATCCTGGAACGGGAAGAGCTTGTGAAACTGGAAAATATAATAATGTTCTAAATATTCCTTTGTCAGCTAATACAGGAAGTAACGAATATTTATCCCAATTTCATAATGAAGTAATGCCATTTATTCGCAATTTTGAACCACAACTATTAATCGTTAGTGCTGGATTTGACGCACACGAAAAAGATCCATTATGTGGATTGAATTTACAATCAAGAGATTTTGGAGAAATGACAAAAGCTCTCATTGAGATAAATCCGCAAATACTATTCGGACTTGAAGGTGGTTATGATTTATCTGCTTTAGGGGAATGTGTAGTTGAAGTTTGTAGAAATTTGATTTAATAAGGTGTTTGTTAGGGTTTTTAATAATCAAATCCCAGTTGATTCATCCTCGTCCATCTGTTCAATCTTATTAGGTTGAGGTTTTATGATTACTCCATTTCCCGTTTGTCCGTCAATTTTAACTTGAAGTGGGTAGTCTAAACGGATATGTTTTAAGAACTCAGTTTCTTGTTCAACAGGCTGTTCTTTCAGCCAATCCCAATCAAGAAAATCATCCGGATTTTTTCTATTTATTGTAAAATAACCAATTCGTAAACTTGTTACATTTTGGAAAAAATGGCTACCAAATGATGGGTCAATATTGAAATCTTCCAATCCAATTTCTACTATTACTTTTGCACTTGAAATCTGTTTCCACAGAACCGGAATACCCAGCCAAGGATCAGCAGTACCCCAACGCCCTGGACCAACCAAAATGTACTGATTATCTAATCCTAACATTTGATTAAACACACTAATTTGATCAGCAATTTTCTGAGTATTCGATTCATCAAATACCTCAGGTTTTACGAAAATAATATTCTTGAGATTATCTATAATTCCATTGCCCAAGGTAACACAACTTTTAGCTACAATATTTTGTTTATCTGTTAGTGTAGTTTTACCATCTTTTAAATGACTTTCAATGACCATTGGTCGAATTTGCACTAAACAAAATTCTGGTTTTTTATTTTTATCTTCAAAAATATTTACTGCAAACTCAATTTCTACTGGACACCCAAGCGCAACCTTGCTAATATCGAGAAGCTCATTTATAATATCTGATAGTGGAAAAGATTCCCATTTTAAAATGGGGGCAAAAGTAACTACTCGAGTCCCTTGATATGAAAGTGAATCTCTTATAATTCCATCTTGTGCACAAACAACACTTGCAGCATATTTTAGTGTTTTATCCGCTTCTGCTGTTGCTAATGAATACTTTTGTAAATTTTCCATTTCTCCATTTCGTAGAGGATTTGTATCGCAAGATAACTCTAAAGCATAAAAACTATTTTGAGAATTGTTGATTGTAGATTTTACAGAATAAAATTGTGGAAGCAAGGAAGGATATTTTGGAGAAAATCGTAGTGCTTTTTCTCCTTCAACAATTGTTCTTCCAAGCCCAAGCGCTATAAATGCAACACCTTCTTCTCGTTCCATATAAGAAACAGGATAGTAATTGTAGTTTTGCGCAACTCCGCTAAATGTCGGATAAAATCTATTTTCGTGCTTCTGTCCAACCAACTCTTGAATAATTATTCCCATTTTTTCTTCTTCCAACCTTTGGATGGAAGTTTTCATCATAGATTTCGTGTCCTGTGAAAATGTAGATGCATAAATTCTCTTTACAGATTCACAGAGTTGACTCAATCGTTCTTTATTGTCCTTTGTACAATTAGGTAACATAAATGTAGAATACATTCCAGCTAGTGGTTGATATTGAGAATCTTCCAACAAACTTGACGACCGAACAGCCAACGGATGGTGAACTTCCGATAAGTATTTTTTTAGAGATTGAACTAATTTTCTTGTCAAGCGAGATTTTAGAAATAATTCAATAATCTGTTGATCGTCATCAATGTTCATTGATTTGTCCCAAAGATCGTTAGTATCCATAAATTTATCAAATTCTTCTGTGCCAATAACAATAACTCTCGGGATTCTAATGTTGACTTCTGGAAAATTTTCTGATATTTTAGAGTTTTCGATCATCTTATTTGCAAACGCTAAACCACGGGCTTTTCCACCCAAAGATCCTTTTGATATTCTTGCAAAATTTACTTCTAAGCCGTAAGTATCCTCATAAAATTCTACTATCCGTCCTTTTTGTTGTTTAGACAGAGTTTGAGATAAAGATTTTGTTAGAAAATCTCTCATTAATCTGATATTTTCAAAATCCTCAACTTGCATTGGACCGATTACAGAAGCCAAATTAAAGTGTCCGTGTGCAGCAAGCCAATTTGAAAAATGATTACTTGAAGCGTGATATATTAATGATGCTTCCGAAACAGCTTTTAATTCCCTAATTAAAGCAGTTAGATTAGAAGCTTTTGCCACGATTTCTTGTGTTTCTGGAGTTCTAAAAACAAAATCACCAAATCCAAAATTATTAACAATAAAAGCTCTAAGATTTTGGAGCAAAGTAGTTGACTCTTTATGTAAAAAATGAGAGCGTACTTCTTTAGCTCTAATTGCATGTTTTTTTTCTGTGGATTGTAACATAATAGGCATTGATGGATCTAGCCTTCTAACCCACCTAACGAAATCTACCCCTGCATTTGAATCTTTTTCATTTTCTCGTACAAATTCAACATCTGATATAATTCCAAGCATATTAGAGCGATAGCGTTTATACAATTTTTCTGCTTCTTCATAAGACCTAGCAAGTAAAATTTTTGGTCTCGTGCGCATATATAAAAGTTTTTGAGCATTATCTAAACTTTTACTTGTTAAATTTTGTGTGTGGAATAAAATTTCTTTGTAGATTAGTGGAAGCATAACGGAATAATGTCTCGGAGAATCTTCAATCAACAAAATCGTACGAACATTCCCTTTTCTGACATCCCTACGAACATTTTGCCGGTCTTCAAAGAGTTTAATAATTGCAGGCAAAACACTGGCATTGCCAGACCAAACAAAAGGTGTATCAATTGAAGATTTTGGAATAATTTCTGGTAATTGTTTCAGTTCTGAATCATCAAACACCAACAATATAATTGGCATTGAAGAATACTGCTCTTTAACTCGAGAACCAAATGTTAGTGGATCCATATCAGAAATACGAAGCATTACAATTACAAGGTCAAATTTACGATTTTCGAGCATTTCCATAGCCCGAGTAGCTGTTGATGCTTGCGAAACCCGTGGAGCATAACTTAGATTCATTCCAACATACTCATAAAGGATTTGCTCTGTTAATCGTCCATCTTCTTCTAGGATGAACGCATCATACTGGCTAGCAACCAATAAAATCTCATGGATGCGATGCATCATTAAATCTTGAAATGAGCCTTGATGAAATCCTTGTTTATCTCTTAATGCCATAAGCTAAAAATAAATGTCTTTGAAAGCTAAATCCAATCCATTAGTTGAATTGAAAAAGTATAATTACAAAAAAAGGGCTCCGTTGGAGCCCTTTTTGTAATCTATTGTTTGTTAAAAGATTACCAAGTATAAGTGATATTAAATGCAGTTGCACCAAGTGCTTCAAATCCAACAACTTTTTGTACAGGGTTTGTGAATAAGTCTGTTCCAATATTCATATCTAGTAAGAAACCACCGTAATTGAACCCTAATCCAAATGCTGCGTCAACATCATAACCTACTGAATTGATTAAATCATAACCTTTAGTAAAACCAGCACGAAGTGTAGCCCAATCATTCATTGCTGTTTCAACACCAAATGTCATATTGTAGTCACCATAACCATCACCAGCATTGCCATACTCAAATCCCATTGCGAAGATACCTTTAGTGTTTTCAGCAATATCAATTCCAGTAAAGAAATCTTGTGTAAATATATATTCTGCATCTACACCCTCAGCTTCTGGCATCACATAATTGAAAGTTGTGATATAGTTTTCAAACAACCAGAAATTAAAAGCATTTCTCCAGTTGAAAGTAAAGGCAGATTCATCATTATCCATGCTGTAAAATAGTCCTGTTTCTCCACCCATGAATTCCATACCAAAACCGAAGTCAAATTCATTGTATGCATCTGCCTCTGTCCCAACCTCAGTGTTTTCTGGTGTCATATTTAAGCCAAACATTGCACCGTAAGTGCCGTTACCCCAATAGAGATTTACTAGGTCATTTGCTTCTCCGCCTGAAAATCCCCATTTCGTTTCATCGCCCCAGATAACACCAAAGTCTGCGCCATCTGTTTGTGCTATGTTCCAGTTGTTGATTGTGTGTGGGAATAATGCAATATTTAGGTCATCATCTGCCCAAAAACCAGCATTACCACCAAGTGCTTCTATTCTTTGCTCGCTTGCAAATAAAACTGCACCAAACGCTAACAACATTACTATCATTTTAACTATCTTCATCTAACTTACTCCTTTTGTTTGTTATTTGTTATCAATCCATATCTTTCGATATCCGATTGATGGTTATTAAATTTTACCCCATAAGTCCGAGCAACCTCGGACTTACGAGGATTTTTCGTACTTATTGCTTTTTATACCAAGCAACAACCAACACTAATGCCACTAACCCTGCTAATCCAGATTGCCCAAATTCGCCCATTAATTTACCAATACCGGCAATTACTCCAAAGTAGTCGTCAAATAAAATACCAATTACTACTCCGAGAATAATAATACCCTTTAAAAAATCGGTAATAGTGGCTATCCAATCAGAAACTGTGGATAATACCTTTTTCATTGTGTACCTCCTAACATAGTGTTGTTGTGATCTTTATTTATCAAGAAATGAAACGAAGATCAACAAAGCAACTAATCCAACCAAGCCAGCACCAAGGAATGCATTAATTAAAGAAATAATTCCTGCAATTGGTGTAAATCCTGTTGTGAACAGAATGTTGGCAAACACAAAAAATACCACCAGCCCTTTAATCAAAGCGACTATGCCACTGATGATATCGTTTATTTGAGTTGTTATGTTTTTAAATGCCATGTTTTTACTCCTTACTTTATTGTGGTTTATTCTAAAACTAGCCCTCTATGGCTAGCCACTAGAAATTTATGTAATTAGAAAAACTCCGCTTACTCGTCTATATTTAAATGAAAATTATAAGATGCGTGATGCCCTTTTGGCGTCAGCCCAGAAAAGTTGTTGATATGTTTAAAGTAAATAATAAATTATCCCTGTTTTAACTTGGACTAAGTTTCGGACTAATTGATAATATCAGGCAAGAAATTTATTTAAAGTAATACTTTAACACTATATATTGTGGTATGAGTTGAAAATATACCTATATATTCTACAATATCTAGTATTGTTGTTTTTTTAAATTACTATTAATCCTTGCTTTTATCAGAATTTATCGGATATTTGCGTGTTTCTTTGATGTTTGACATAATCATCATTGTTTCCACATGTTGTAACCCAGGTAATTTACTAAGTTTATGGAGGAGAAAATCTTCATAAGCTTTCATGTTTTCAGCAGTAACCCTAAGTATAAAATCTGCTCTACCAGTTATATAAGAGCATTCAATTATCTCAGGTACAGATTGAATAGCATCTATAAATTCAGTAATTGCATCGTGCTTGTGTCGCGAAAGAGTAACCACCACGAAAGTTTCTACACCAATTCCAATCTTTTCAGTATCCAGTTTAGCGTAGTACCCTTTAATAATTCCTTGTTTTTCGAGTTTTTTCACTCTCTCTAAACACGGAGCGGGGGATAACCCTACTCTTTTCGCTAATTCCGCATTTGTAATACGGCCATTTTCTTGTAATTCGATTAATATTTTTTTGTCTGTTTTATCCATAATTAGTTTTTAGCTTGGAGCAAGAAGCAGGGAGTGTTTCTATAAGCTATCAACTCCTTGCTCCCTGCTTCTTGCTATTTTCTATTGTAATGGCTCAAACCGTGCTTGGAAAAATCGCAAGTATTCAGGTTCATAAGTAAATTTTAACCCTTTGATATTATCTCTTCTTGCAAATACATCAGCAATTGATTCTGCAACTACATCCATATGTGCTTGAGTATAAACTCGTCGAGGTATTGTTACTCTTACCAATTCTAGTGCTGGACGGTAATGTTCACCCGTTTCTTTGTTTCGTCCTGCAGAAACAATGCCGCGTTCCATAGTTCTCACACCAGATTCAATATAAATTTCAGATGCTAAAGTTTGTGCTGGTAGTTCATCTTGTGTAAGATGAGGTAAAAATTTCTTCGCATCCAAAAAGACACCGTGACTTCCAATAGGTTGAATAATTGGAATTCCCATATCAATTAATCGCTCACCCAAATACAACACTTGCCCTACTCGTGATTTCATATGATCATCTTCCACAGATTCCTTGATTCCGATCGCAACTGCTTCCATATCTCGACCAGCCATACCACCATAAGTGTGAAGACCTTCATACATTACAACCATATTTTGTGCTTTAACAAAAACATCTTCATTATTAGTTGCTAAAAAACCACCAATATTTACAAGAGCATCTTTTTTACTACTCATAGTTGCGTGGTCTGTTAATGAGCATATTTCATATACAATTTCTTTTATAGATTTATCAGCATATCCATCTTCTCTGTCTTGAATGAAATACGCATTTTCTGCAACTCGTGTCATATCGTGGACGATATCGATATTATATTTATCACAAAGTTTGCGTAAATCTTTTAAATTACTAAGAGAAATTGGTTGTCCACCTGCCATATTTACTGCTGTAGCAATGCACACATAAGGAATATTTTCTGCACCAACTTTATCAATTAGATTTTGCATTTTGTTTAAATCAACATCACCTTTGAATGGGTGAAGTGATTCTGTATCGTGTGCTTCATCAACAATCACATCAACAAATTTACCTCCAGCAAGTTCTTGATGTAGCCGAGTTGTAGTGAAATACATATTGCCCGGCACATAATCACCTTCCTTTATCATTATTTGTGAAAGCATATGCTCCGCACCACGCCCTTGGTGGGTTGGAATTAAATGTTTGTATGAATAATATTCTTTTATAGTTTTTTCTAAGTGATAGAAATTTCTACTTCCTGCATACGCTTCATCTCCCATCATTAATCCAGCCCATTGACGGTCGCTCATTGCGTTTGTGCCACTATCGGTGAGTAAATCGATATACACATCTTCAGATTTAAGCAAAAAGGTATTGTAACCTGCTTCTTTGATGTATTCCAGTCGTTCTTCTTTGGTTGTCATTTTGATGGGTTCAACCATTTTAATTTTCCACGGTTCTGCCCACGATCTTTTCTCTACCATTTTTATTTTTCCTTATTTAGTTTTAATATAGTGATTAAATAATTTACAAATTGATTCGGTCAAATTAGTACGATTTAACAGATAGCGAATGATTTTGTTATTCGAGTTGATAATTTTTGCATTCGCAATTTCAACAAATCCAATTTTTGATTGCCCAAAAATCACAGATATAGTTGCCCACTGCTTTGTTGTTTTGAAGTTTTGATTCAAACTTTTCATCATTCCAAGTTTTTCTTCTAGATATACATCGTCTGCTATAAGATATTTATTATCATTTATTGTAATAATGTCAGATATATTACTAATTTCAACCGAATTTTCAAATTCAACCATCACCAAATTATCACGATGAGCAATTGAAACCGTATTTTGCTTTGCATCTCCGTGATAAATAGTGGTTCCATTTGTATTGTTGAAAGTATTTCGTGCCACTATTGGAGTTTGAGTTTTAAGCGATGCTTTTACCGCACGAGGGTGAATTACTTTACTCCCTTCATCTGCCATTGTCAATATTTGCTGAACCGAAATTTCACTCAAAAACTCTGCATTTTCAACTTGTCGAGGGTCTGCATTTGCAATCCCATCAACATCGGAAAATATTTCTACTTTTTCTGCATTCAGTGCAGAACCCAATGCTACTGCGCTTGTATCACTTCCACCTCTGCCAAGTGTTCGCACATCCCCGTCAGAATTTGCTCCTTGAAATCCAGCAACTACAGGAATTTTACCTTTGTCAAGCTCTTGTAAAATTCGCATAGGATTAATGTTCAGAATTTCTGCTTGCCCCGCATTATCATCTGTCAGAATTCCCGCTTGAGCACCAGTAAATGCAATTCCGGGTAGGTTGTGTTGATTAATCAAATGTGAAAAATACGATGCACTCAAAATTTCTCCGCAACTCATCACCAAATCAAGTTCTTGTGGACAAATTGAAGCATTGCCTTCAACATTTTTGAGTAAACTGATGAGCGTATCTGTTGCATACGGCTCGCCTTGTCGTCCCATTGCAGACACAACGACCACCACTTTTTTGCCATTATCAACATTTTGCTGAATATGTTTCATTGCCGAAAAACGCGATGCATCATCACGAACACTAGTTCCGCCAAATTTCATTACGATAATGTTTGATTTAGATTGAAGAATTTTATTATTGTTAGTCATATTATTTATGATTTAGATTACATCATTATTCAAACTATAACCTACTTAACTCTTACTAAACCTCGCTGAACCAATTCTTGAGCAATTTGGATTGTATTCAATGCAGCACCTTTCCTCAAATTATCAGACACACACCACATATTGAGTGCATTATCTGCAGAGAAATCTCGACGAATTCGCCCTACATAAACAGGATCTTTTCCTGCTGCATTTATCGCTAACGGATAAATATTGTTTATAGGTTCGTCTTCTAAAACAACGCCATCAGCATTGTCCATTAAAGTTCTGATATCTTCAATTTCAAATGGGTTTTCGGTTTCAATGTTCAAACTTTCACTATGACCGTTTACAACAGGCATTCTAACCGTGGTGGTTGTCATTTTGATGCTTGGATCCAAAATTTTAGCAGTTTCTTCAATCATTTTCATTTCTTCTTTGGTATATCCATTTTCCATAAATACATCAATGTGAGGAAGTGCGTTAAAAGCAATTTGATGTGGGTAAACATTTGCGACAATTTCTTCACCGTTTGCAAATGCTCTTGTTTGTTGATGAAGCTCATCAACTGCTGCTTGCCCAGAACCACTTACTGCTTGATAGGTGCTTACTACTACTCGTTTGATATTATACTTTTCGTGGATGGGTTTCAACGCCACCAACATTTGAATGGTTGAGCAATTTGGACTCGCAATAATTCCGTTGTGATTTTCCAATGCTTCAGCATTAACTTCGGGAATCACCAATGGATGGTCGGGGTGCATTCTAAAAGCTGTGGAATTATCAACCACCACACAACCTCGTTTTACTGCCTCAGGTGAAAGTTGTAATGATGCTCCTCCGCCCGCACTCATAATGGCTAAGTCTATACCTGCAAAAGCTTCTGGCTTAGATTCAATAACAGTAATTTCGTTATCTCTCCAAGTCACTTTTTTGCCGGCATTTTCAGCAATATCCATCAAAACTAAATCTCCGATGGGCAAGTTACTGTTTTCTAAAATATTTCTCATTTCGGTGCCAACATTTCCTAAAGCACCAACTATTGCAAATGTATAATTTTTCATTTTTATTTTATCCTTTTTTAAAATTGATTATTAATCATTGATTATTTTTCTTCGCTGTATGTCTGGAAGCCATGAAATTTTTGTTAGTTCAACTGATTCATCAAACAATGGTTTAACTAAAGTCTCTTCAATTAATCCTTCGTCAGTTATAAACTCCATCCATTTACCATACAATAATCAATGATCAATGCTCAACAAATCTGTTAAAATTGAAAATCCAGTTTCAATTCTTCCTGCACCTGCACCCACAATGGTTACATCACCCATCAAGTCCGTAGAAAATGTGAGTGCATTTGTCGCGCCCATAATTCCAGCAAGAGGATGGCTCATTGTTACCATTTCTGGTTTTACTGATGCTACCACTTTACCATCAACTATTTCAGTAGAACCGAGTAATTTCCACCGTGCATTTTCAGAATTTGCCTTTGCAATATCATCTGATGTAATTTTTGTAATACCTTCACAAGCCACATCATTAATTCCAAAACTTTGGCCCATTACTACATTGGTCAAAATTGCAACTTTTGCACGCGCATCGTAACCCTCAACATCGCCGGTTGGATCGGCTTCAGCATAACCAAGTTCTTGTGCTTTGGCAAGGGCATCATCGTAACTCATTCCACCTTCCATTTCAGAAAGAATATAGTTTGTAGTTCCGTTTAAAATTCCTTTAACAGATGAAATTTTGCATCCTGCCAATGGACCTTCAGCCAAATTCAAAATTGGAGTTCCACTTGCAACGGTGCCTTCAATCATAAATTTTACATTATTTGCAGTCGCCAATTTCAACATTTCTTGATATGCCAATGCAGCAGGACCTTTATTGCTGGTTACAACGGATTTCCCTGATTCAAATGCCGTTTTGCAATGTGAAATTGCAGGTTCACCGGTTTGTAAATCTGTAAATGCGAGTTCACAAATCACATCAGCATTCGACTTTTTGATAGTTTTCAATGCATCCCAACCTGTTTCCAAAATATCGGCTTTGCATTTGCAATCGTAATCATTAAGCGATTTGCCATCTTGAGCAAATTTTAATAATTTATCAACATTTAAACCTTCAGGGCAATAAACCGACCCTTTCATCACATCAGACACAGCCACGATTTTCCATTCGTAACCATATTTTTGTTTCAGTTCGTCTGTTTTATCGCGTAAGATTTCACATAAACCTTGCCCAACAGTTCCAAATCCTATAAGTGCTATTTTTTGCATTATTTCTCCTTTAATAACCACAGATTACACGGATTTCACTGATTAAATCGTATAAATGCAGTATTATAAAACAAATCTCTCATATTCAAGAGAGTTTCTACCAAAATTGATTAGCAATCCAACTTTCAAACCAGTAACTTTGAGATAATTCAAAATTTGTGCTCGCTCAATTTCTGTTACTTTTTTTTTGGATTTTAATTCAACCACCACTTTCCTATCAATTATCAAATCGCAAATAAATGACTTAACATTGACATTTTTGTAAATCACAGGATATTCAACTTGATTTTGAAATGGAATATTTGATTTCTCCAATTCCACACAAAACGCAGATTCGTAAACCGATTCCAAAAAGCCACATCCTAATACTTTATGCACTTCCATAGCAGAGCCGATTATTTTGTATGTTAGATCTTTATAACATATTTCTTTTTTCAAAATCTGTGTTATCCGTGTAATCTGTGGTTAGATAGCATCTAATGCCTTTTCAAAGTCGGCGATGATATCTTCCACATTTTCCATTCCAACCGCAATTCTGATTGCATTTGGTTTGAGTGATGCTAATGCTCGTCCTTCTTCACCTTGTTGTTGGTGAGTTGAGATTGCATTGAGCGTTGCTACCGTTTTCACTCTACCTAGATCAGTTGCTCGCCAAGTCATTTCCAGACCATCATAGAATTTTCGAGCATTTACGGAGTCATCATCATTTTCTTCTTTGATTTCAACCAAAAGCATAAATCCATACGCATTTTTATCACTGTCAACGAGTTTCATATATTTTTTTGCTAAATCGTGAGCGTGATAACTTTCTAATCCAGGATAAAAAACTCTATCAACTTTTGGATGTTTCTCCAACCATTTTGAAACAGTCATTGCAGTTTCGCTCATTTGAGCCATTCTAGAACGAAGTGTTCGCATATCGTTTAAAGTCAAAATTGCCCCCATTGGATGTAAACCAGGACCATTATCACGATACGGCCATAGTTTTGCCCAAATTGCGAAATCTGCTTTCATTTCATCAGAGCCAACTTTACTCACAATATTTTTCCGTGCAGTCATTAATCCAACGATTGTTGTGCCGTTGGTTGCCATTACTTTTGTAGCAGATTGAACGACAATATCCGCACCAAATTCTAACGGTCTAGTAAGTGCAGGAGATGCACAAGTTGCATCAATAATAAGTGGAATTCCATTTTCGTGTGCTAAGTCAGCAACTTTTTCGATATCGAAAATATCTACAGTTGGATTAGATGGAAATTCACCATACACAAATCGTGTGTTCTCATCAATGAGTGATGCCCATTCGTTCAAGTCAGTAGGATTTTTTACCCACCTAACTTCAATGCCTTGCTCTTCTCGTCTGCGAATCCAAAATTGTTGGAACGAGCCACCATATACTTTAGCAGATGCTACAAAGTTCATTGGACCTAATTTATCATCGATTACTAAAAATGGATCAGTGGCAGTTTTGATTGCACTCATTCCGCTTGCAGTTGCGCAACAAGATGCTTCAATATCTGTTCCGTAAGTTTCTAAAAGTGCAGTGGTTTCTTCTAAGAAAAAGTTTGATGGGTTAGCAATTCTTGAATAACACCAGTTTGGCATTTGATATGACAATCCTGCTTCCATTTCGGCAGAGTTTTCATAAGCCTGAGCCGTTGATAAGTAAGTTGGCTCCATTATCGAACCTCCATTACTTTCAAGTGCAGTTTGCAAATCATAAAGCCCGTGAACGGCTACAGTATCAAATTTTCGTGTTTTTGCGATTTTTATTTTTTTGCTTCGTTCTGCAGTCATTTGCTGACCGACTTTAATCCAATGTTGTAAATCTCTTTTTGACATATTGTCCCCTTTTAACAAAATTAAGTATTTATCTTATGTCAAAATTTAATACTGGCAGTTGGTTTGTTTCTAATATAATATTTTGTTATTCTGGCAATTATCAGAATATTAATAAGATACTTCGTTTGTATAGAATATTATGTTTGGGTTATTTTTGTGGCTTGCGAGTTGTTACGATTGTGCTTATACCACCCCTAGAATGAAAATTGCCAATTACTTCAATTTTTCTTGGTGAACTTGCTTTGTAAAAATCATCCATAATTCTGTTAGTTACTTCTTCGTGAAAAATCCCAATGTTGCGAAATTTTACGATATAAAGTTTTAGAGACTTTAATTCTACAATGTGTTTGTCTGGTATATAATTAATGCTAATTTCAGCGAAGTCAGGAAGACCCGTTTTTGGGCAAACGCAGTTAAATTCAGGTATAGACACTTTTACTTCGTAATCTCTGTCTGGATATTGGTTTTCTACAATTTCTAAATCTTTATAAGTTGGATTATTCATTTTTCTTAGTTGAATATTATGTTATATAAAAAAATGGCGCCAATGACGCCATTTTCAATTGTCCTAATAAATTCTATCTACCTTTTTTAGGAGGTCGAACTTTTCTTCTTCGTTTATGAGATCTTTTTTTCATAACCTCATCAGTTAATACCCCATAATTTGAAGAATTATGATCACCACTATCTATAAACTGAACTCCAGCATTACTGCTGAAAACTAAACAAACACTAAATTGTTCCGGCGCAGTTGTTTGAGATGATGTTTTTGCTGTTGCCGAAAACCCTATAGCAAAAAATATCATCGAGATTACAATGTATTTCAACCCTTTTTTCATAATAAGCATACCTTTCCCCTCCTTTAACGCCTAGAGTAATATACAAGATAAAGCTTATATGAAAAACTACAAATTTGTAACAATTTGTAACAACCCTTAAAAAGGTAGGTCTTCTTCTCCTTTTTCTGCACCTGGTTCAGAGACCGTCGTTGGTTTTTCCTCGGATGATTCACCCTTCCATTCAAGGGGTGTTATAGTATCACAAATAATTTCTGTGGTTTTTCGTGGATTGTCATCTTTGTCTTTCCAAGATCGCGTTCTTAGGCGCCCTTCAATATAAACAAGTTGACCCTTTTGAATATACTTAGTTACGAAATCCGCTGATTTATTCCATGCAGTAAGATTATGCCATTCGGTATGTTCTTGTTTTTGATTATCTGCATTAACCCATGTTTCGTTTGTTGCCAATGAAAAACTGGCAGTTGAAGAACCGCTAGGTGTAAATCTGCCTTCTGGTTTATTTCCTATGCGACCAACTAATTGGACTTTGTTTACGCTACTTCGTTGCATATTATCTCCTTTTTGTTATTAGCTGTTTACTTTTGGCGTTTTAAAAAATTCGTACAAGCTTGGACGGCTGAATTGAATATAAAAAACGCTAAGTAAGATAGCAATAACTAGGTTCTATCTGCAAGTAAATTATTTTGAAGGAATGTCAACTGGACTGAGAAACCTATGTTCAAAACTTAATATATCACATCGCGAACGATGTAAAATTAATGCTAAATTAGGAGAAATCTAAATTAAATTGACAGCGGTGTGGTTGGAAAACAAAGGGTAAATACGGACCATTCTCCTTGCTTACTCTCTATCTTTAACATCCCTCCATGAGCTTCAGTGATTTTTTTTGTAATAGAAAGCCCTAATCCAAAACCCCTTATTTTTTTATCTTTATGTATTTCTCGTCTATAAAATGGCTCGGTAATTTTTTTAATATCGTATTTTGAAACACCCTTACCAAAATCTTTTACTGATATTTCTAAATATTTTTCAGAGGTGAGTATGCTTATTTCAACTGGCTGGTTTTTCCCGCCATATTTTAGTGCATTGTCTATTAAATTTCTAAGAGCTAAACGAATTTTAGTTTCGTCCAAATGGATTGTTAAATCCAAAGGTTTTCCAGTAATTAGAATATTATTTTGAGAATTTGGAAACATTGCAACTACTTTAGCCAAAAGATTATCAATATTAATTTCTACAAGCTCTAAATTTGAATATGGGGTAGATAATTTATCGGATAATAAAATATTAGAAATGATATCATCTATGAATGCAATTTCAATTTTCAATTTTTGTGTATTTTTATGTTCTGGTAGCATTTCTGACAATAATCGCATACGAGCTAAAGGTGATCTAAGTTCATGACTTATATCAGATAACAAAAGTTGTTTCTTTTCCAATAAATCCCTTATTTCAGCGATCATTCTATTTATAGTTTTTGATAGACTTGCAAGTTCGTCTTCACCAATAATAGGAATTTCAGAATCTAAATCTCCTTTCTCTAATGCTGTTACTCTTTTACGCATAAGATATACAGGTTTCAAATATCGTCTAAAAACAAGATACAGGATAATCATGAAAACCAAATTCATAATAGCTGCAGGGAAAAACCGTATCCACAAATCTGATTTCGGAGTGTAGTCAATGGCAAGATAATAGTGGTATGGTTCGTTATCAATATACGCTGCGGTGTAACTTCCTATTTCACCAAAAGAAACATAGCGTGAAATATCAATATCATACATTTCTCCAAGAAACTCACTATCAGAGAAACTTGTATAATCTAATCTTTCTGGGAAAAAATCCTTAGGATAGTTCCAAAAAAAGGAAGAATCCGTATGAATAATGCACATCATTTTTAGATTAATTAAATCTTCTTTTATTTTTATAGTATCAGGAGGGATTTCCCAAGATGACACCATTTTGGAATAATAATAGTATTCGTGAGCATCTAATATCGTATCTTGTTCCTGATAGGAAAATGCAACAACCCAGTAAATTACGGATATTAGTAAAATTGAAAAAGAGACCACAATAGTACCTATTCGTACAAATAGTCTTTCTTTAAATAATTGTAGAAATGGGATTCTAATTTTTATGTGTTCCTACAAATTTGTAACCAATGCCATGGATAGTTTTAATTAGTTCTACTGCTTTAGAAACTTTATTTAATTTTGTTCTCATTCGACTTATTAAAACATCAACTGATCTATCAAATGCTTGCCAGTGAATACCTCGAATGCTCTCAACTAAAAATTCACGATTTAGAACTTCTCCGGCGTGTTCAGCAAGCAAAACAAGTGCTTCTATTTCTGTTGTTGATAATTGTACAAGTTCTCTCTTATATGTAACTTCCTGCCGAAGTTTATCAATTACCAAACCTTCAGTAAATTCAAGAATATCTAACATAGAATCTGGAGCTTTGCTTCTTCGTAATATCGATTGAATTCTAGCTAATAGTTCTCGTGGTTCGAATGGTTTTGGCATGTAATCATCTGCACCAAGCTCCAACCCAACTATTCTGTCGGACACATCACCTTTTGCTGTTAACATAACTACAGGGATAGCAGAAGATTCTCTGATTTTTCTTAAAACTTGAAAGCCATCCATTCCAGGCATCATCACATCAAGCACAACTAAGTCAACATCATTCTTATCTAAATATTCCAAACCCTTCTCGGGTAAATGTTTAGAGATCACCTCATAATTGAACGATACTAAAAATTCTTCTATGAGTTCAGTTAGTTGTTCATCGTCATCTATAATTAATATTATCTGTGACATTTTATCCCCTTGATTATAATCAACACAATTTAGTTTATTAACCTACCGGGAGGAGATAGCTCTTTTTTCATTTTTTCTATTTGGTTACTAAATTTCGTATCACCACTTATTTTTTTCTCGATAGTTCGACATG
This sequence comes from Fidelibacterota bacterium, assembly GCA_014381725.1. Taxonomy (GTDB): domain Bacteria; phylum Fidelibacterota; class Marinisomatia; order SCGC-AAA003-L08; family JACNLC01; genus JACNLC01. The sequence goes on from JACNLC010000050.1 coordinate 85,947, forward strand.
CATGAATTACAGTAGAGTGATCTCTACCACCAAGATGCATCCCAATATTAAATAGTGAAGAACCAGTTAATTCTCTTGATAAATACATTGCAGTTTGTCTTGCAAAGGCGACTTCCATTTTTCTACCTTTTCCAACAAGTTGGCGTTCAGTTACTTGCATTTCCTTGCTTACAAATTTTACAACATGGTCAATTGTAACTTCTGCAAAAGCAGCTTTCCCTAAAATATCTTTGAGTACTCGCTGAGTAAGAGACATATTTATATCTTCTCGCCTAAGCGATGAATATGCCAAAATTCTTATCAAAGCTCCTTCAAGTTCTCGAATATTTCCCTTTATACCCGAGGCAATATATTCTATTATTTCAAATGGAATTTCTAAATTATCCGATTCTGCTTTTCCCATAAGTATTGCAATTCTTGTCTCCAAATCTGGTGGTTGGATATCAACAAATAGTCCAGACTTAAACCTAGAAACAAGACGATCTTTTAATCCAACAAGTTCGTCCGGATGCCTATCAGAAGTTAATACAATTTGTTTTCCTCGTTGATATAAATCATTGAACAAGTGAAAGAATTGTTCTTGAGTTTGTCCCTTTTTTTGGAAGAATTGCACATCATCTAAAAGCAAAACATCTACATTTCTATAAGCAGATGAAAATTCAGGCGATTTGTTTGATTGAATTGCTCTAATAAAATCCAACATAAATTTTTCACTTGTAAAATAAACAACTCGTGTTGTTGGATTTTGATAAATAGAAAAATTTCCTATTGCTTGTAGCAAATGTGTTTTTCCAAGTCCCGTATCACTATAAATCAATAATGGATTATAAGGTGTTTGTCCGGGGTTTTCTGCAACTGACATAGCAGCCGCTTTTGCAAATTGATTTCCCTTGCCTTCAATAAAGTGGTCAAATGTGTATTTTCCGTTTAACTGTGTTCTTTTTTGATAACCTTGAGGAATTGGTTTTTCCTTGGGTAAAAGCGAAGGAATATCATCAGAAGATTTTTTACTAACAACAACACTATAATTTATTATTAGTGGATGCTTGGCAAATTCCTTAACTGCAGCGTCAATTAAATGACGATATTTAGATTCTAACCATTCATAGTGAAATTGGTTTGGAACCTGTAAAATAATTTCCTCTTGATTTATTGTAGAAATTGTTACACCAGCAAACCATGTTTGATATGCTTGTTCAGGAATTCGATCCCGAATATAGTTCAAACAATTTCCCCAAAATTGATCTTTATCCAACAGATACCTGCAATTTATTAATTCTCGTGATAATTATAATTATTCACAATTTATACACATTTGTAGTAAAACACCTATCAAACTTCGGAAATTAATCTCTAACTAAGCAAGTTGAAATATGTGCTTGAACAATTTTATTGTGTTAATCTAACATCTGCACAATATCGTTTACAGAATTTGCAATTATTGAGTCAGTATTTTCTAGTTTCTTGCGAGAATGATGACCAGATGGAATTAGCACACATTTAACTTTCATCTTTTCAGCAACCTCAAAATCATGAACCGTATCTCCAACTAACAACACTTCGTTAGGCTCTTGCGGAAGAGTTTCTATTAGCTTTAAACCATTTTCTGTTTTACTGTGAGCATAATGGTTATCTAAACCAATAATATGTTCAAAATACTTATCAATTTGAAAATCTTTAAGTAATTTTTCTAATGAACTCTGTTTTTGTGCTGAAAGAATAGATTGTGAAATCCCTTTTTCTTTAATTGTGTTGAATACTTTTTTAGCGCCTTCTTGTAGATCAAGTTTATGGCTATTTTTGTAATACTCGTTTATAAATTCTGTTCCTACAATTGTAAATGGCTCTTTTTTAAAATCGAAGCCGAGCAGTTCGTAGTATTTAATTACAGGGAAATCGAAAACCTCTTGATATCTTGCAGAAGTAAGTTCAGGCATTTGCCTGCGTTGAAGAACTTTATTCATTGATTGAACACATAACCAAGCATCGTCTAATAATGTTCCGTTCCAGTCCCAAATAATTTGTTTTATTGATTTCATAGTTTAATTTCTATTTTCTGTTGATTTCTATAGTGAAACTTTCTTCTATTTCTGATTTTGCAGGAACTGTGAGTATAAATTCTATAGTAGTTGCATTTATTTTTTTGTAATCATGGCTGTTTTCAACAACTTCCCAGTCCCCATAAACATTTTCTCTCCAAGTAATTATTTCTGATTTTGCTTTACTGTTTTTAAATTTAACAGAAATTGTGAATTCTTCTTGTTTTCTGCTATGCTCATAATGTTCGGTTATAAATTCCGCTACTATATCTGCTGTTTTACCGATGTTCAAAATAACATCTGTGTCAGAATGAGTTACACCAGTTTCATCAGATCCAACAAAAAATAATCGATCATTTTGCCTTTCATAGACTTTTATCAATCCTGCCGGCAAATGATAGTCGGAAACTTCTTTGGATTTAAACGCAATTCTTACCAAAGCAGGAATAAATTTTTCCTTTTTTGTATTTCTCCGTTGAAGGGTATGATTAAAATGATAAGTCTTTTTAATTTGTAATTCCTTAGGTTCAATAAATATAATTTGTTTTTCGCTACCGGATGATAATGATATTGGATTGTCGATGTTAAAAACTACATAGTCATCTAATTTTTGAGTATCTGTTCTAAAATCATCGCGTTGAGAGTTTTTTTCAAGGAAAGATGCTGATGCTAGTTGGCTTCTGCCACCTTGTTGACGACTCGGAATTTGATTAATATCGCCAGAAATTAAAGAAACATCGACATTTTTATAGTCTATGTTGCTATGGTTCCAAACATTATACCATCCTGAAATTTCCGCAGTATCATCTGAATTTATCAATAAATCGTAATCAGCAGACCATCCAAATTGATTTGCTATATAGCTGAATGTAATGTCAGTTTTTTTCTTGGTTACACTACCATTTAGTAACAAATATGGAATATCGTTTAAGCTATTCGGAATTTCCGGGAAAATATATTCAAACGCAGATGATGTAATAATTTCCCCATCAATATTAAAAATAGGTTTATCATTAAACGAAATTAGTTTTGCTGTCTTTGAATATACAGTTTCTCCATTATCGTTGTATTTTTCAACAGTAATTTCTTTTCCTAAATACGATTTTAAAAGTGTGTTTTGCGTAATGGGATTATACACAAGCTCTTTGGTTTTTGTTTCGAACTTGGACGACTGAACCATAATTGATTTAGGGTTAGTAGATAGCGGAAGATTGTTAATTTTTAGTAAATTATTACCTTTAGTAGAAAATACAACTTCTCTAGTTTCTTCAATAAATGCTTTTGATGGATGATAAATATATAAGTGCATTTCATCTTTGTCAGATGGTTCTGATATAGTTTGCGAATAAGCTAAAACTACTGTGGTGATAAAAATTGCAATGTATTTCATAGTTCTTCCTCCGAATTTGTTCCCAATTTGGGTATAAAACTAATGAGATTTATAGAGTATTAAAAAGTGTTGTTTGAGGTTTTTAGTATTTTTATAGATTTCTGGTTTGGGGTTGTATGTTTTTTCTATTAGATTACTACTGTAAAACTGGGCTATGTTTATGAAAAAATCAATCATATTTCTATTATCTACCACTTTTTGGATATTTTCTCAGTCATTTTCTACTGAGTCGCAAATTATCCCAATTACTGATACTAATGATATCAATAAAAATGGTCAGCCAGACTTCTTAGCGTTTAGCGGAAATGGTTTATATCGAACAGTTTATTTATACGAAATAAGCGACGACGGTCCATTTGAATTTTGGAAATACTCGCTTTCTCCAGCAAAGGAAGGTTTCTGGATTGATGCTATTATTGGAGATTTTGACGGGAACGGTATTGTTGAATTAATCCTCGTTTCATCTTTAGAAAATTCGTCTGACTCTTTTTATATTTTTGAACTTATTGGTGATAGTTTCGGCCCAGTTCCTCAAAAAATTACTAAATTCCCAAATAGTAGTATTTCAGCACTTAGACCAACAAAAGTTCATAAAATTAAATGGGATTCTGATGAAAGCGATGAATTTCTGATAATTGTTAGTAGTCCGGAGCGGTGCGGATATATCTGTGACTACAAAAATAATGAAATTGTAGTAATAAAACGGATTGGTAAAGAATTTTTGGCTAAGAATTATTCACCAATTTTATCTGCAGTTGGTGACTTAAATAATGATAAACTAGACGATATCGTTCTAATAAATAACAGCAATTCGCCTGAAGGACAAGTATTTTTGAATGGAGTTGACAGTACCCATTCCATAGATTTCCCACACGGTAAAGTTATATCATTATCTGTATCTGGCAATGGTAATATTTCCTTTACGAATTCTAAAGATCAAGTATTTAAAGTGCAATTGACGGATTCTCTTTTTGTAACTGAGTTAAGCGAAGAAGCGTGTAAAATAGATTTATCAGAGAACGCTTCTACGCTGTTTTTTGCAGAAGAAACTCCAAACATTAAGTCATTATTTCTGAAACAATCTGAAATGTTGGTTTTGACTCATGGCGAAAAAAATCCAGAGATTGTCTTTTTCAAACTCCAAGATGATGTTATTGAAGAAAAACAAAGTTCTGCTGTTGATTCTGTAAACAAAAGTATTGATTTTGTTGTAAACAATGGTGATTTATTTGAATTTCAACTACAGCAAAACGATTCAGCGAAATTTTTGTCTTTTGAAAGCAATTCAATGCCAAATGGGATGAAATTTGATATAGAAAATTTTGCAATATCATGGCTACCAAATACTACACAGTTAGATTTAAGGAATATTTTGTATAGTGTTGCTTACCGAAAAACTGGCAATCTAAAAGAAATAAATTCTAACAATATCCAAAAAATAATTCTTGAGGAAGAAAATTATACTGTAATTGATAGTTTTTCTGTATATGTAAATTATCCACCTGTCTTCTCAAACAATCTTAGTGAATTTTCTTTAGTGTCAGGTGATTTATTTGAATATAAATTTAATGTGTTGGACCACAATATTAATCCAAATTTGAGTTTCTATTTTATTGCCGATACAAGCAATTTATTAGAACTGTCTCAAGATGGTTCGGTTCGAGTGGAAACAACAGACGATTTAGTTGGAAATAATAACTTTCCTTTGGTTGTAACAGATGGATTTGCATCAGACACAACCTCGTTCACTTTAATTGTTCATCCTAAAATTGTATTAGAAAGCAATAGAATATTTTTCAATGTTAATGTTGGGGATGAGTTAAAAATTTCTGTTTCTCCAGAGAATGGCGACATTACAAATAAGTTTGTATTTGAGTTAGACGAGGCTCCAGAAAATATGCGAATAAACCAAAAAGGGACTATTCTTTGGATACCAACTTCAACACAAATTGATACACAAAAATTTATTGTTTCCGTAGCGGATGACTACACTCAATCGTCTTTAGGGGTTTCTGTGTATGTTAATGTTGCGCCGATTATTTCTTCACGACCATCTGATGTTACAATTATTGAAAACAATACAGAAAGGGAGTTTATTCTTGGTAGTTTTGATGCCAATTCAAATGCAGTATTAACATGGAATTTGCTTAATGCTCCTGATGATATGATTATTGACTCTTTAGGGATACTAAAATTTAATCCCGATTCTCTTGGTTGGTTTGAGTATTCTATAGAACTTAGCGATGGAATTTCTTCTACTAAGTTTAATGGAAATATTTATGTAAACTCCACACCAAAAATAACTGGTAAACCACCTGTTTTTACTACTTGTGGAGAATTGTATAATTATTCTTTGAATGTTGCAGATTCTAACTTAACATCTCCTCTTGGGAGGAAAGTCCAAAATAAACTGCATTATCAATTGATTGATTCACCGGAAGGTGTGGTAGTTGATAGTAACGGTGTTGTTTCTTGGGAGCCATCTCAAACACAATTTGGAGATTTTTCTTTTAAGATAATGGCAAGTGATGGAGCTGCTTTTGCTGAACAAAATATCAACATATTCGTAAATTCGCTACCAAAAATATCATCAAATGATAGTGTTGCTGTGCAAATTGGCAATGAAGTTATTCATAAAATATTAGTAGAGGATATTAATTTAAACGATACACTAATTTATTCTATTGCTGAACTTCCCATTGAATTTGATTTTGACTCAACTCAAGGTATTATTCGGTGGACACCAACAACCGAATTACTAGGGAATCACCAAATCAACATACAAGTTTCTGATAGACATCCAGGCGGGGAAGATAATCAGTTGTTAAAATTATTTATATATGATTTACCTAAATTTAATAACAAACCACCAAAAGAAGCATTTATGGGATTAGAATATAAATTCAAGCCGTTAATTACTGATTTTACTGGTGATGGCAATATTTCTTTTACTGTTGAAAACCCTTCTTCAGAACGAATTATTTTAGATAAACCCACAAACTCAATTTTATGGATTCCTGATTCTTCTGATGTTGGGGAACAGAGTTTTTCTATAAAAGCAATTGATCGTTTTGGATTAACAACAACAGAAAAATTCGATATAAAAGTTCTAGAAAACCCATGTCATAAATGTGGGGAAGACGAAACAGAACAACAAGATAACAAACAAGAAGATGTTATTATTGAACCAATAATTCAAGATTCTTTAATTGTTCCTTAGAATGTAATTGATGAAACAATCCAGTTTTCCTCAGGGAGTAAATAGAATGACAGGAAAGAAATTAACAATTTTTGAACGGTATCTAACACTGTGGGTGTTGCTATGTATAGCAGGAGGTATTGTCTTGGGAAAAGTATCCCCTAAAATTGCCACAACACTTAATGATTTTTCAATTTATCAGGTGTCTATACCAATTGCTATTTGTTTATTTTTTATGATGTATCCAATTATGGTAAAAATTGATTTTGGTCAAGTCATAAAATCAGTCAAAACACCCAAACCAGTATTTATGACTTTGGTTATAAATTGGGCTATCAAACCATTTTCTATGTTCGCAATCGCATATTTCTTTTTGGGTTATTTATTTAAGGATTTTCTGCCTGGGGTAGAAATACTTGCAAATGGAGAAGAAGTTGAATTATGGCGTAGTTATATTGCTGGAACTATTTTGCTAGGAATTGCTCCGTGTACTGCAATGGTCTTAATGTGGGGATATCTCTCAAAAGGTAACGATGGATTAACTTTAGTAATGGTGGCAATTAATTCTTTAATGATGCTGTTTCTTTACGGTCCATTAGGCAGTTTATTGCTAAATGTGAATTCTATGCCAGTGCCTTGGCAAACGATGTTGTTTTCAGTATCAATTTATGTGGCACTGCCTCTTGTAGCAGGCTATTTGTCAAGAAAGTGGATAATCAAATACAAAGGAATCCAATGGTTCAATGAAAAGTTTTTGCATTGGCTTACCCCTGTTAGCATAACTGCACTACTTTTAACATTAATTCTACTGTTCTCGTTCAAGGGTGAAGTTATCATCAGTAATCCACTTACAATATTGTGGATTTCTATTCCACTTTTCATACAAACCATCTTTATTTTTACCATTGGCTATTTTGTTTTCGCAAGGTGGTTAAAACTTTCTTATCAAGACGCTGCGCCAGTAGCCCTGATTGGGGCTTCTAACCATTTTGAAGTAGCCATTGCCACCGCCGTCATTCTTTTTGGTTTATCTTCAGGAGCAGCATTAGCCACAGTAGTTGGTGTGCTAATAGAAGTTCCTCTTATGCTAATGTTGGTCTCAGTATGTAAACGCACATGTCATATATTTGACGAGTGTCACTTAGATTATCCTAAATGCAAACCAACTGTTTTAGACTATGAAGTTTAGATTCCGTTGAGGACAACTTAACAAAAGAGCCTTAGTAGAGAGTAACACCACCACTGTTGCTAGGCATTATGTGTAGAAAGAAAAAAGAAAAGGAATATTTTAGATGAATATAATAATTAAAAAAACTTCAAATATGGCGCAATTCACAATTTTATTATTCTTTGCATTAAGCATTCTACTTTTTTCTTGCAAAGAGAAAGTAGAAGAAAAACAATCAACAGTAACAAGTACAATCAGTAAAATAGAAGTAATTGACTTCCACAGCACACATAGATGTGTAACCTGTAAAGCAATTGAATCAAATGCAAAATACACTGTTGAAACATACTTTGCGGACGAACAAAAAAGAGGAATAGTAATCTTTAAAACCATTAATGTAGATGACGACAAAAACTATGCAATAGCAGAAAGGTTTCAAGCTTACGGGACTGCTTTATTTTTAAATGTTATAAAAGATGGAAAAGAAACTCATATTGATTTAACTGATTTTGGTTTTTCAAAAGCAAAGAATCAAGAAAAGTTTTCAATAGAATTAAAAATTAAAATAGAAAATGAATTGAAGAAGCTATAATGGAATTTCTACAAGGGCTAGTTGATAATTATAATATTCCAGTTCTATCTGCTTTAATGCTTGGATTAATGTCTGCCATTAGTCCTTGTCATTTAGCAACCAACATTACTGCAACTGCATTTATTTCAAAAAATATTTCAGATAAAAAGATAGTATTTTTGAGTGGAATAGTCTATTCTCTCGGTAGAGCATTTAGTTATACAACAATTGGTTTAATCCTTTATTTTGGTGCAAGTGAATTTCACATTGCTCGTTTTTTTAATCAAAATGGAGAAAAATATTTAGGCCCTTTACTGATCATTATTGGATTAATCATGTTAAATGTTATCAAATTAAACTTTTTTGGTAAATCAAACTTCCAAGAAAAACTATCCGAGAAATTGAAAGAGAAAGGTCTTTTAGGTTCGTTCTTAATAGGTGTTTTGTTCGCGTTGGCATTTTGTCCATATAGCGGAGCATTATATTTCGGAATGTTAATTCCGATGACAATAGCGTCAGCAGATGGACTGTACTTGCCAATTATTTTTGCATTTGGAACGGGGTTGCCAGTAATTTTATTCACCTATTTATTAGCATTTACCGCGGGGAAGGTTGGTGTATTCTATAATGAAATTACAAAAATAGAAAAAGTAATACGGATAATAGCGGGTGTTGTTTTTGTTCTAACTGGCTTATACTATATTTCTATCTTTGTAGGTATATAGTAGTCAACACAATATACATAACTATGGAATCGAATTTATTTTTGGTAGCTATGTATTTTGGATTGTATTTCTAATTTGTGAAATTAGTGTTTTTCTATTTTCTTCAGACATTTTTGTTTTAATCTTAACTATCGATAAATTATGTTTATTTATGAAGATTGTTGGTAGTTTAACTAAATCCTTTTCAGTTGTCATAACAATATCACAATTTGATTGTAATATTTTGTTATTTAGATACTCAATTTTCTTTTCGGTATAAATAACATGATCACTGAAAGGAATAAATTCGTCCGGAATTATTTCTAAATTATTACAAGATTCTATAAAAGAATTTGGATTTGCAATACCGCAGAAAGCAAAAATCCCTTTTTCTAAATTAACATTTTCATTGTGTTTTTGAAGTATCGGATGGTGATTACTGTTTACTTTAATTGCTTTGTTTGAAAGATATTTGTTATAAATTCTATCATTTAAAGGAAAATCAGTTTTCGTATAGCAAACAATATCAGCTCTTTTTAAGTTTTGTAGTGGTTCTCTTAATTTCCCCAAAGGTAGTAATTTAAGTTGAGAAATCTCATCTGTAGTATCAATTAGTACAATATCAAGGTCTCGGTGAGCTTTTCTGTGCTGAAATGCATCGTCAAGAATTACAACATCTACAGCAAATTCATTAATTATTTTTTCTATTCCTCGAGAGCGGTTTTCATCAACTATTACAGGTATTTTTAGAGAGCTTGCTATTAGATAAGGTTCATCACCTCCGATGCTTGAGTCTGTACATATTTTGTTTCCATCGCAAACAACGACACACCCCTTGCTTTGCCTTTTATAACCCCGACTTACAACGCCAGGTGTTTTCCCTAATTTTATCAACTCATCTGCAACAAAAATTGTCATTGGAGTTTTGCCAGTACCGCCGGTAGTTATATTCCCGATTGAAATAACAGGTTTATCAAATGACTTAACTTTTAAAATACCAAAATCGTATGCTGTATTTCGTAAAAACACAATAAATCTGTAAATAAGCGACAAGTTGAATAAAATAAACCTTACCATTTATCGCTCTGAGTTTGGTGATTGTTTAAATAATCTGATACAATTTTTGAATCTTCTTCTTGTGTAGTTGTTTGATTTTGATAATTTAATGGCGGGGCAATAGATATTTTTATAGTTCCAAATGGTTTTGGAAGACGAAATTTATCCCAAGATTTAAATTCCCAGTATTTTGTAGAAGTCCCAGATATGGACAAAATTAAAGCATTGTGTTTTTTTGCTATAGCAACCGATCCTGGTTTTGCGACTCCAGCGGGACCTCTTGGTCCATCGTTTGTTAAAGCTATGATATTGTTTTCCGTTTTGAAAATTTGCCCCATTTTTCTAACAACTTCCTTGCCACCTCGAGTACTAGAGCCCCTAATTAATCTAAATCCCCATTTGTGAACAATTCTAGCCACAATTTCTGCGTCAAAATGTTTGCTTGCAATTGCCCAAGGACGAATATTTGCACGAAATAGATAGAATGCCGCATAAGATAATCTACCATGCCAAGAGCAAAGCATTAATGGGTTGCCTGTTTTTATTGCTTTAGTTAAATGCTCCTCTCCTTCAACAATAATTTTGTTTAGTCGAAATATAGAAGAAAGAAATAGTCTTCCCAAAAACGAATAAATAATTGCTTTAATTTTCATTGTACATAATTAGTTGTGCAACCCGATTTGAAGCTCCAGAACCACCAAGTGCAGTTTTTACATTTTGGATTTCCTCCGCTAGAGAGTTTCGATAATCTTCATCTAATAAAATTTTAGATACACTTTTACTAATATTTTCTGTAGTTGCATTATCTTGAAGAAGCTCTGGAAAGACTTCTTTATTAGCAATTAAATTAACCAAACCAGCAAAAGGAACTTTAACTATAAGTTTTGAAATCAACCAAGATATTGTTGACAATTTATAAACAATCACTGATGGAGTTTCATAAACTGCTGCTTCCAGTGTTGATGTCCCTGAAGCAACAATCGCTACATCTGCAATCTCTAACGCAGAGATTGGGTTTTTCTGTTCGATTTTTATATTACTCAAATCATAATTTTGAGAAATTTCATTTAGGTCAAATTCTTTGGCTAAACCGAGTATAATTTGTAAATCTGATATTTCTTTTTTAACAAGCAATGCGCTATCTAAAAACAATTTTAGATGACGGTGCAGCTCTTGTTTTCTGCTCCCAGGGAAAAGAGTTAATATAGGTTTCTTTTGATCTATGGAAAGTTCGTTTGCGATTACTTCTCGTTTTGCAGGAACATATTGATCTAAAATTGGATGCCCTACATATTCTACTTCAAGCCCTCTTTCACGATACCAATCTTTTTCAAATGGTAGGATTACAATCATTTTATCAACATACTTCTTGATAGTCTTAATTCGGTTTTCTTTCCACGCCCAAATTTGAGGACTGATGTAGTAAATAATCGGAATGTTAGATATTTTTTTTAGCTCTTTTGCAAGCCGAAGGTTGAAACCCGGATAATCAATGAGTATAATTTTATCAGGAGGATTAGAAATAATATGCTTAACAACAGTTTTCTTTGCATTTTTTAGAAATTTCAGATGACGAATTACTTCAGTAAATCCCATAATGGCCATTTGATCAGAACTGAAAAGCTGGTCTTGCCCAAGAGCTTTCATATTATGCCCACCAATTCCAGCAAAATTTATATCCGAATTAATACTCAACATTTCCTTCATTAAAGAAGCACCATGTGTATCGGCCGACGGTTCACCTGCAATAATAAAATAATTTTGTGTCATAGACTTCGTAGTTTAAATTACTTCTCTATAATATTCTGAATTTCGATTGCTAAATGAAGAGCGTCAGTTGCATTTTTACCATCAACATCAGGAATTTTTTCAAGCGAAATTGATTCAATAAAATGTTCCAACTCCAGCCGAAGAGCATTAGCTGGTTTTACTTCTGGCTTTACATACCAAACGACCTTTTCTTCATGTCCGTCAAAAGGGAATACCTGTGTGTTTTTTGGAGCTGTAATATTTTTATCATGCGTTTCATACATTTCAACAATACCCTCTAAAAAATCTACTGTTACATAAGTATTTTCTTGGAATAATCGCATTTTTCTCATTTTCTTTTGAGAAATTCTGCTAGCTGTAAGGTTGGCAATGCATCCATTTTGGAATTCAATTCTAGCATTTGCAATATCTTCCGAAGTAGAAGCAACTTTAACTCCGCTTGCCCTAATTTCCGTAACTTTAGATTTTACTAAAGACAGAACAATCTCAATATCGTGAATCATTAAATCTAGGACAACTGGCACATCAATTCCGCGTGGATTAAATGGAGCTAACCTGTGAGATTCGATAAACATAGGAGAAATATGCTGTTTATCTAACGCAAGAAATGCAGGATTAAATTGTTCTATATGTCCAACTTGAATAATTTTTTTATTTTTACTAGACATTTCCAGGAGATTTTGTGCCTCTTCTACGGTTTGAGTAATAGGTTTTTCTATAAAAAGATGGCATCCTGCACTTAAAGCTTTTTGGGCTACTAAGTGATGTGTGCTTGTTGGCGTGGCAATCGAAACAGCATCACATTTCCTCAACAAATCATCAATATCAGAAAATGCTTTTACTGAATAATCGTTACTAATTTTAGATAATCGATTTTTATCCGAATCGTAAATTCCAACAACTATAGAATTTTCAATTTGCTGAAGTTGTTGGACATGATAATTCCCAAGATATCCAACGCCAATTACACCTATTTTTACTTGATTAGAGGTTTTATCCATAACGAAATTTAACCATAACAGATAACTTAGAAAGAATGAAATCTATACAAGCATCAAGTTCAGTATATTTTAATGACATCAACCACACATCAATGCGAGCAGTTGAAAGATCCAACCGCACACGCAGAAATGATTGCCATCACCTCCGCATCAAACACACTTAGCAACTGGAGATTAACCGATTGTGAATTGTATGTTACTAAAGAACCTTGTCCAATGTGTGCCGGTGCAATTATGAATTCACGGATTTCTTATGTTGGATTTGGAGTTTACGATGAGCAATCAGGATGTTGTGGCTCATTATATCAATTATGCAGAGAACCACGATTTAATCATCAATCTGTTGTGCAGGGAGGATTACTTGAAGATGAATGCATGGAATTTCTTGATCAATTCTTTCAAAAGAAGAGAAAGTAAAATTAACAAGAGGGAGAGGTGGCAGAGTTGGTTGAATGCGACGGCCTCGAAAGTCGTTGTTTCGTTTTGGCGGAACCAAGGGTTCGAATCTCTTCCTCTCCGCCAGTTACGGTTTTAGTACCTTACAACTATTAGTATTTTTTACTAATAGAAAATGTTTGTATATTATATATGATAATTCAATAGTATTATTCGTTTCAATAAAAAGGAGTTTAACATGAAAACAATGAAAAAGGAGAACCAAAAATGAAAAAAAGTAGAATAAAACTCGTAACAATAATAGTGTTAGCAGTAGTAATGCTCGTTAGCTGTGATGGTAACACAATGACCGACATAGACGGCAACACCTACCAAACTATACAAATTGGCACCCAAATTTGGACTACGACAAACCTGAAAGTAACCCACTACCGCAATGGCGATGCAATACTAACAGGTTATAGTAATTCAGAATGGTCAGATTTAGATGATACAGAAACAGGTGCTTATGCAGTTTATGACAATAATGAGACCAATGCAGATACTTATGGTTATTTATATAATTGGTATGCCGTGGACGACAGACGAAACATAGCTCCTGAAGGTTGGCATATACCATCAGATCAAGAATGGCAGATATTGGTTGATTTCTTGGGTGAGAGTGTAGCCGCTGGAAAGATGCAAGAGACAGGCACAGAGCATTGGGACAGCCCAAACAGCAGCGCCACCAATGAAAGTGGCTTCACAGCCCTTCCTGGTGGTTACCGTAATAACTATAATGGTAATTAC
>JACNLC010000032.1 GCA_014381725.1 Fidelibacterota bacterium
ACATCATTTCAGTTAACCAATCCATTTGTGTGAGTCCGCTCGAAGCAGCATGTTATACCCCTCACGATTTGTCCTGAATCATAATGGATTATGCTCATAGAATTCATTCAATTTGTATCTTTCAATTACCCATCCACTATCGCTATACAGTTTTCTGCTATTGGGATTTCCCCATTTGCGTATTAACTCTTGTTCATCATAGCTATTGATAATAGTTCTCCCTGAGATTTGACTTCCAAAATTAATTTCATGGATATGATCTATTCCATCCTCAAAAAGATTACCCAATTTGAATAGGGGATGAATCGGTTCCCAAAATGGATATACATCTCCACTTGGAAGAACGGTATACGCACACATGATATTCTGAAGTTGCTCTTTCTCAGTAAGTTTATTTTCAGTACTTTTTTTCTTTGCAGGTAACTTTCCACTTAAATATTTTTGGTACACTTCACCCTCAATAATATTAAAGATGGAACTTGGGACTAAATCCTGATATTCAATCAAATCTTCATAAGTAGGTCTGAGGTCTTCATTTAGAAGTTGCCGACCAACAGGGTCAGGAATAAAGGCCGGTAGTACCCGACCATTAGACATAATATCATATTTCTGCAAAAGCTTTTTTATTTCAATTAAATCATCACCGATTTTATTATGCAGCCAAACTATTGGTTTGACATCTATATTCAGATTGTTCATTATTGGAAGAACACTTATAATATCATCGAAAGCTCCCGTTCGTCCGGCATGATCATCATGGGTCTTTCCAATCCCATAGAAAGAAAATTGATATTCGCGGATACCCATATCCTTTAATATCTCGATTAGCTTTGGTTTCCTGCTGAATACTGAAAAATTGCTAACTAATCCGTCACTAGAATAGACTCCCTTTGGAAATCGCTTTTTTAGCATTGGCACCAATCTATCTATACTTTTGACTAATAAGGGGTCATGCATTAGCATCCATGGTGCTAGTACGAATTCAGATAAGGTTGATTTATCTAGTTCATCAATAAGACTTACAATTTTCTTATATGGTAGTGTTTCAATATCAAATGGAATGTCAGAGTAACAATGTTGGCAGTGATTGTTACATCTTCCAGTAATCAGGTCTATTGCGAAATATTTGGGATAATTATTCAAATCATATTTCCAAGTTAAAGATTATATACTTCCAAAGAGGGTATAACGGACCAGTATAACGGGTTGCAAAACGTGCCGGTGAGCTATTGAATTTACCAAATTATTTTCAAGAAACCACCGAACTTGACTTAAACTACCACACTTTTTGCAATCCGGTTGATACATTTGTTAAACGCTCCCCGATTGAATTATACTAAAACCTTTTGCTTGTAACACCCAGAATATTAGTTTGAATAAATTCATGATATTGATTTTTGTTTAGTATTGTTTTAAAACCGCTAATATCCTTCTCTGGCCATAATTCGCCATAAACTTTACCTAATATTTTTTTATAGGAACACTTAAACATAAACTCTGTTGAGTCATATCCAAAGGAAGTAGAACCAATCCATCCCATATTTTTAGCATAATATGTATTTAGAAAAGGACTGTACATATTTTCATATAGTGTAAATTTAAAAACATCATTAATATTACCAAAATAAGAACTGAATGTATCTTGCTTTTCGGCAATCCAATAAATTGAATCAGGGTCACCAATAGTATGTAACCAACTATCACCTGACTCTGGATAGGATTTAGCTAGTCTTTGCTCTCTAAATGGATTAACGTTTACAACAGATGAATCATATGTAACAGAATCAATTCTTGATGTAATAAAATACCCATCAGAGAGTAAATAATAAAAAGTGTCTGGTTCTTGGGTACCATATTTGAATGTACCTATAATTATTTCCTTACCATCTTTTCTTTTTGTCGTACCAATCATTGAAAAGAGAGTGGTAGAACTATCCGAAGTAAAAATGATTTGTGTAATATCACCAACTGATAGTGGTGTAAAAGAAAGCTCGCTTGATGATTCTGCTGTAGTGGTAGACTTACATTGAATTAAAAGTAGTAAAGCAAGAAATAAATATGATGAATATACAAGTTTTTTCATAATGTACCTCATAATTATTATTTTGCGTTTAACACCTAACTTACTGGTTTTTACGAAGCGCAGCGGAGTAAAAATCCAGTGCAGTGATTCGTTATGTGTTTTATCTACCAGCATCTTTCGCTGCTTCTTCGATCCAATCCCCCATATTATTATATCCATCATCATTGTTCCAGAGATAAAAATTGTAGCCATTTGGTATTTTTCCACATCGGTCTGATGTGTTTCCTTGAAGGTCTTTGATTTTGCTAACATCAATTCCTAAAAGCCCATTGCCGATTTCAATGCTTTTTTTAATTTCATATTTCACCCATCGACTACTACAGGTTTTTTCGCCTACCAAAACAACTGTTACAGATGTCCCTTGTAACTGACTATCTATCCAGTTTTTGATGGCTGTATCACCTTTCCGTTTTAATGCCTCAAAGTCAGCAGAGTCAATAAACCCTGCGGCTTCTTTGCCTTGTGTTACCCAACTATTTCTTACAACCATAGCCCTTGAAACATCTTTATACTTGAAGCTAAAAAATGCTTTTCTCGCCATAACTCATCCTCCTTTATTAATGCAAAATTCAGAATATGAAAAAATACCCATTAAAATAACTATTATTGATAGATACATTTTTAAAATCGCAATTGAAAAGAATGCACTCCAATATGAATATTTTCCATCTACATACAAATCAGGTCTCATTGCAAAAAGCATAATTTCTTTTGGCTCATCTGTTACGCCAGCAACATCATTATAGAGACCTCTAAACTTTCTCTCTTGATTTAGGTAATACGCATCCAAAAACCAAAATATAAGAGTGGGAAACACAGCCACGAGAAAGAAATAATTATCTTTTGTGGAAGCGTAAATAGCTAATAATGCAGATGCAATAACAATGCTCCAGCCCTTTATCTGGAAAGAGTTTGTATTCATTCTGGTAATTACATTTTGAATGAATTCCAAATGCTTTATTTTTTCAGATGACATACTTCCTCCTTAGCATGACTAATATTGTGCGTTCTATTCATAACTGCGACTAAATTTTACCGCGTTTTCTTCTGTTAGTATGTATTTTTTTATGCTTCGCTTTTGAGACAACTCTAGTATTTTTAGGAGTGGTCTTTCCTCCATCTGCAACTGGCTTTACATGATGTAATTCTTTACCTTTTGGCAACTTTCCGCTTGGAGGTCCTTTGGCTTTAATAACTTTCTCAACTTTTTTAGGCGATCTTTCTTTTTTTACCTGTGTTTTTGTGGCTTTACCTTTTTTCATCCCTTTGCTCCTTTCTATTTTTTTATTCTATACACATAACGAATAAACTCACCGGCTTGTCCGCCATTTTGTTGGGCGGGCGGACGGCGTGTTCATTCCATTAATTTTAGTTGATTCACAATTCTTCATTTTGTCTCAAATCTCAAAATCACGCTGCCAGATTAAGCCGCCCGGTGGAGTGAGGGTTATGGTGCATCAATGTTCCAATTCCGCTAATACTAATGCCTTGACTAGTTCATTGTTTAATTTGTTAACTGTTTGATTAAAAGTCACTAAACTCCCAGTAGGGTTTTCTGCTAGTGATATTAATTGAGATATTAAACCGTAAACTTCATAAGTCATTGGATACTGTGCTTTATCTAATTCACTTGTTTTGTATTTAATATTTTGTTTTATTGTGTCAATTTTTTCAAATAAACCTAACCTTTTAAACTCTTTTACATAAATTGCTAATACTGTAGAAAAATCACAATAGAACCATTCACCATATTCACTACTAGTTTTACGAATTGCTTTTCTCCAATTTTTGCTATATTCACCCAAATGACTATTTATAACACCACTAATATTTGGGATGTGTTGTATGTAATTTAAACTCAAATCATTTTGTAAATTATTAGATACTGTTCTATAATCTGAATAAAGGAAAGAACCCCAATATATTGCGTTATAACCCCATTCGGCTTTATCCTTTTTTGAGAATTGACCAGATTTATATTCGTTAATAAAATATTCAGCGTGTTCTTTTAAGCCAAATTTTTCCAATTTTTTACTAAATTTAATATTTTCAGGAATTTCAGGAACACTTTGCTTTTCAACAGGAACACAAGAAATAATAAATATTAATGATAATAATGATATGATATCTATTATACTATGTTTATTTAAATAGTTCACCTTGTTAAACCTTTCATTGTTAATGCACTCTAACGCTTGAGTTAACCGTGCGTGGCAGTATTTTATTCTGAACATTCATTGTCGAAATTAATATTCGTTATTGGTAAAAACATCAAATCCATGCCTCCAGTTTGCCACGTCCGGTTGAACGCGAGTTAGAAGACAAATATGCTCTGATTTAGTATCCTTTCTCAATAGTAACATTTCGTAATCTTATTTGGTGAGTATATCCTTTATCATTTGTTAATGGCTCAAGCAAATCATAAGTTATTATTTTATATCCTAAATAGGTACTATCAGCAGAAAAAAGACTATCGATTAACACTTTTTCGTAATCATTATATCTTGTTTTTCTATAGGCAAAGCCATAATAATCATAGAAAAATAAATTACCATTACTATTCCAGTAGCTTTCTTCTATTTTATTATTTTCGTTGTCGTATTTCATTTTCCATATGGCATATCCACCATTCATTTCATCATTAATTAATTCCTGATCAGGCCCGTATGATTCAATTGATATTGTATTGCCGCGTATATCATCAACCGTACGTTTAATTGCTGCTCCCTTCCCTTGTGGTATCATCAAATTCTCATTATTATCAAAATATTTGTGTTCCCGGTAATTCTCGCCCAATGAAATTTGACGAATAGCATAACCATATTTACTAATAATAAGAGTTGAATCAAGACCATAATATCGATGTTCGGATATTTTTGAGTGCGTTAAATCACTGTAGGTGGTTTTACACATTGCATAACCCCATGATCCAATTGTTAGGTTTTGAGAATCATCATATATTTTTGTAAAGGAACTGAGCGAATCTCCATTCCAAATAGTAACATAATTTAAATCTTGGTCGATGGCAATCGGAGGCGCAGAAGCAATAAATTCATCTTTAATAAACCTTGAAATATGTTTTTGTTTATTAATAGGGGGATGTTTGCTACATGAAACAAAAAATGCCATAGAAAATAATATAACAATTATTTGAACTGATGTTGTTTTTGATATTAACATTTATGAAGTCTTCTAACGAATAAACTCACCGGCGGACGGCGGATTCATTCCACTAAATTTTGATGTTACACAAATCTTCATTTTGTCTCCAAATCTCAAATTCACCGCACAAGTTTAGCCGTCCGGTGGAGTGAGGGTTAGCAAATAATTTCACCCATTTCTAAATTCCTGAATAAATGGTCCAAACACTTTTTTGAATTTTAACAAGTTAGAAATTTGCCATTCTCTTAATTCATTTAACCGGCTTTCTTTATCATTAATTGAACCATTATTCGGAACATAAACTCTTGATGCTCTTTTATCATCAAGCCTTTCCCAAGTAAGTGAAAAGCCTAAATCAGTTTCAATTTTATCTTTTGATTCTTCTAACCAATCAAAGATTTTTTTATTTTCATCAAAATCGCCACGGTCGATATAAAGTTCAACTCTAACATCTTTTTGTGAAAAGACTGCACTGTAAACTAAACCAGAAACACCCGTTGAAAAAGCATACCAATTTTGGGGTTGAGCCTTTTTTGCACCAGTGAATCTGTGTTTTTCTCTTAATATGTCAATCAACTCTTGGTAATAATTCAGATAGGCTTCGCCTTTTGGAGTTATTTTTTTCTTACTACCACCTTTTGATTTTTGCCATTCACTTGGAAAAACAATTGGGTTAAATACATAGGCGGGGTTTGAATCGTCAATTTGAAAAACATCAACCGTAACGCCAAAAAAACCTGTTTCATCATCAGAATGGTGGTTGAGCCAATCTAACGCCTGTTTATGTTCGTCCCTTATTTTTTCTGCAATCCAAATAACCACAGAAGCATCAAAGCCCGAAGCATATGTTAGAAGTTTACCCAAATGGTCGTGGTCGGTTTGCGTAAGTTGGTTTTCAATAATAACAGTTTTGTTATTACTCAAATTTTTCGCTAATAAGTCCAATGAAAAATCGCCGACAGATGCTTCCTTCTCCAATAACTCAAGTTCCATTCCTAACGCTTCACCTAATGCTTGAATGTTGTCAGCAAGCCAAGGAGTAAAGTTTGATGCTTCGTTTGCCCATATTTTACGAAGACCAATTTTTTTCAAATTCCCGAATGATTTCATAATTCTCTTTCTTGTTTGCTAACGA
>JACNLC010000045.1 GCA_014381725.1 Fidelibacterota bacterium
AATCTGCTCAGAAACAAAGATTTGCGGTTCAGCATCAAGTTCGCTTTCGGAAAATTCTGCCGCAACACAACTTATAGATTGCGAACGCTTTGTCCACATTGGCACAGCAGCAGATTTGAAATAATGATTTCCCTCATAGGCAGTTTCACCGCTTCCAATCCCCCAACAGTTTTGATCGTCGTAACCCCAACCTGACAAATCTTCAGTTTCTGCTCCTGGATTAGTGAGTAAATTAACCTGAGCATACCCGGTTGCAGCAACAATCAGCAAAATTCCTGTAAAATAATTAAATCTACGCATTTTAAAACCTCCTAAATTAAACTAATAAATTACAAATTTGGTGTTAGCGGTTTAGTTTGTTCTTTTCGCATTTTCCGACGGATTTTTTTCAACTTTTTCCTGATTTATATTATCCGTACTCTCCGTCAAAAAATCTTCCAATATTTGTTTTTTCATCTTCAAGTTTTCAATGATGCTATTAATGCTATCATCAAACTTATTCTTTTTCTCTTTGGATGAAGAGTGTCTATCCCGCATTTTTCTCCCGCTTAACTATTTTTTGTTATATTCTTTGATATAAAATTATTACTTTTAACAATAATTGTCAACTCTACAAAACCTCTACTGCGTAAAAAAAGGACACATTTTTCTGTGTCCTTAGTCCTTATAAAGTATCTACAAAGAAATAGGAGAACAACTTACAAGTTTAAAATAAACTTCACGAGGTTATCGCACTTTGGAATTTTCAGTTTTTTTCGTATTCTATAGCGGTAATTCTCAATCGTCTCTACGCGTAGATATGTTAGGCGGGCAATATCCTTAGTGTTCAAATTTAATTTTAGAAAAGCACAAATCTTTTGCTCTCGCGGGGAAAGTTTGGGAAATTTAACAGAAAGTTTTTCGAAAAAATCTTCATGTATTTCCTGAAACCACTGTTCAAATTCTTCCCAATTATCCTCTGTTTTTATGTGGGCTTGGATGTTTTTAGTAATTTGTTTGGCGGCAGTTTTAATTTCTTCCACATCATCTGATTGAAGTGCCAATAAATCCTTGGAAAAATGCAAAAGCAGTTCGTTTTTCTGAACCATTGCCATTGCTTTTGTAGTTAGTTCTCTTGATTTATGGTCAAGCTCAAGCTGTAACCTTTCGTTTTCTCGCAGAATTCTTTCGGTTTCCAAATTTGTTTTCAATTCCTCAATTGCTTTTTGTTTTTCAGCGATAAACCGACTTTTTTCAATGTTTAACAATTCATCTTTAATCGTTACATATTGAACAAGATAATCAACCGCCTTTTTGTGTTCGCCAATCTCTTGGTAAATTGAAAAAAGCTTTTCCAAAGAATATTTCATCCTCTCCTTACAACCATATTTTTTGCCGATTACCAATGCTTTTTGCAAGGATACGATTGCATCTTTGTAGTTACTCTGTTTGATAAAAATATTTCCAAGATGATTGTGTGCCACACAAACACCTTCATAATTATTCAAATTCTCTTTGATTTTAAGCGACTTTTTCACAAATTTATAGGCTTCATCAAGCTTTCCAGTTGTCTCATAAACTCCTGCTATATTCATTAATGTTTTTGACAAACTTATTTTGTCTGATAATTTTTCCTTTTCCTTCAATGCTGTTTGAAAATGTTTCAATGCACTTTCAAAACCACCTAATTTAGCAAACACAATACCTAAATTATTCATACAGCTCGCAGCTAATTGTTTGTCGTTTATCTCTTCGGCAACATTCATCGCTGATTGGTACGATTTTTTGGCATCTTCGTATTCTTCTAGCTTTTCGCTAAGAGAACCTATGTTAAGCAAACATTTTGCTTGCCACACTTTATTTTTTCTAACAACAAACTCATTCATCGCTAACTGATATGATTGGATTGCCCTGCGATAATTCCCTTGAACAAGAAAAACATTCCCCAAATTATTCAAAATTATACCGTGTTCTTCGTGCTTTCCAATCATTTCAGATAACTCAAGTGCTTTTTCAAAGTATTTTTGCGCCTTGTTATATTTGCTTAACGCAAAATGTACTTGCCCGAGCATATTATTCGCATTGCATTCTAAATTCTTATCATTTTTTGATAAAGAAAGATTTAGTAATTTTAGAGCAATTGCCTGTGCATTTTTTGAGTCATCTTTAACTGTATGCTCGAAGTTTCGAATTAATTTATTTAGATTGTTATCAGTTTTTTGATTCATTATTGAGTGTAATTTACAAAGAATTACTACATATTGTATAAAGTGAATGAGAATTTGTAAAGATACTAAAAACCCCTCAGATTGCTCCAAGGGGTTTTGGTTTCTAAACCTTCACAACGAAATCATCCACCTGAAAACCATTGGCGGACAAGCCGAAATTACGAACTTGCTTTATTTCGTCAGTTCGTTGTTTATTTCTTACTACTTCAACAACAACACTTTTTGTGTTCCAACATAATCACTAGCAGTCATTCTAACAAAATACAATCCACTGGGTTGATTATCTGCATTCCAAGTTACTTGATGATAACCAGCTTCTACTTGACCTGTTACCAAAGTTTCTACCAATTGACCTTGAACATTGTAAACATCTAATCTAACATCGCTATTAACTTCTAACTGATAACCAATAACTGTTTTTGGGTTAAATGGATTTGGATATGCTTTTGATAATCCAAATGTTGTAGGTTTCTGTTCTGTTTTAAATAGCACAGGTTCAAAATCATTGCCTAAATTCGCATTTATCTCAAATGTGACTATATTTGTTAAATCAATTACTTCACCAGATTGAAATGCTTTGAAACTAACTTCATCTCCATTTTCACCATAAATCACTAGATTGATTGTATAACTATTTGTAAGTGGGAAGTGTGTAGCTTTTGAAACTCCTCTTACCTCATCACCTACAAATGCAACTAATTCATCAAATTCGTTAGTTTCTTCAAATACTGCAGTTAAAGTCATATTATGCTCAAATTGATGTGGGTTAACGCTCCAATGGAGTTCAATAACTTCATTGTCAATTCTAACTAGACCATTAGGAGTTGGGTAAATCAATTCTGCAGGTTCAGACATTTCAAGCATATATCCAATCCCAGGTTCCATAATTGCTAAACCATACCAACCAAAACCATCGTAATAAGTTGCAAATCCTGTTTGATTCTTAATGATAATTCCATTAGAACCAATTGTTGCTAAAGCTTCATTCAAGTCATTTGACTGTTGTGGTAAATATCCAATCCAGTTCCATCCTGCCATAAGATCGATAGGTGTAATAGTAACATCAACGGGATATCCAACAAATGACAATGTAGCATCTGTTGACATTTGAATCATATACATACTCATCACATCTAACTCATTAAGTCCATACCAACCAAAACCATCGTAATAAGTTGCAAATCCTGTTTGATTCTTGATAATAATACCATTAGAACCTAGAGTAGCCAAGACAGTATTCAAACTCATATCTTCCATTTCTACATTAAGCGAGAACCAGTTCCAACCGGCTAACTGACTAACAACTTGCTGAACAGTAAGCACAACAACTACAGATTCTGAATTTTCACTTTCATTTCCGTGAATATCTGTTGAAGTTATACAATAAGAAATATCTCCTGTAGCAGATACATCAAATTCAGTAAATTGTGATTCGGTAGCATAACCAACTATTTCACCATCTCTAAATATTGAGAAATATTGGAAATCTTCATCAGTCGAAGCATCCCAAGATAACATCACAGTATTGCCTTCATTATCTGCAAGAAGTCCTGTTGGAATCGCAGGAGCTATGTTGTCAACTGAAAAACCTTCGCCAACTTCAGAAATCCATATACCCTCTTCGAGCGAAGCTATCACTCTAAATTGTGTAATAGCATCTTCTGTTTCTGTAGCATCTTGGAGAGTTGTAACTTCAGCAACATATAGATCTTGCCCGTAAGCAACATAAGTCATTACGCCAACCCAACCTTCTTCATCTAATCGCTCGATTGTGTAGTATTCAGTTCTTAGTTGTTCATCAAAATATGCGGGTTCGAATTTCACATAAACTCGCCCACCTTGATCATTAGGAATATCAACAATCTCAGTGATAACCGGTCTAAGTTCAAGAACAACCAAAACAAATTCTGAAAATACTGTATCTTCGCCATCTGAGACTTCAACTGCAAATACAAATACTCCTTCAAAAGGAGCATCACCCGACAACAAATTACCATTTAAAGCTAACCATTCAGGTTGATTGACCACGCCAAATGTTAACTCAGGAGAATCTATATCATCAGCTTCTAAAATAATTGATACTGCATCTCCGACACCAGCCATAGTCTCCATAGATTCCATTGTGAAAAATGGTAAATCGTTGATCGAATTAATTGTGAGAGTGAGAATTTCCTCATCACTTGCTCCATCCGTATCAATTACAGCAACAGTTAGTTCAACTATACCGTTTTGATTATCGAAAACATCAATATTAATTTGAGCTAATTGATCATCAGTTTGTTCGATAGTAATTTCAGCTATTCCTTCACTTATTGAAGAAACTGTAAAATTAAGTGATTGCTCATTTGTTTCTATATCAATATCGGTTGCAGATATTTCAATAGAGAAATCTACATCTTCATCAGTTACTAAATTACCAATTGGATTTAGAACAGGTGTATCATTAACAGATTCAACAATTACTTCAACATCGTCGGATGCGATTGCTCTTCCTTGATTATCGTTTACAGTAAAGGTTAGTACTTCTGTTCCGAACCAGTTATCTGGACCATTGACAGCAACATTGTATCCATCAATATCAACTGTTAAATTTGTATTTCCTGAAACTGATAGTGTTAATTCATCACCATCAACATCACTTAGATAATTGGTAAAATCAACATTCAAATTTCCATCCTCTTCAAAAGTAACAATATCAGGAAGATTAATTACGGGTGCATCGTTAACTGGATTGACAGTTATTGTTACAATTCCCATCTCTGAATTTACCTCTCCATCGTTAGCAATGTATGTAAATGTATCTATTCCATTATAATTTTCATTAGGATAGTAAAATCCGTCAGAATACATTCCGTTAAGAGGAGAATCGACTACTGAAAAAGTCAACACATCACCATCAACATCAGAACCAGATAATTCAATTGCTAATTCAATATCTTCATTTGTCTCAACTGATACTTCATCTACAACAGGAGTATCGTTTACTGCTAAAACACTAACCTCTACATCTGCAGTTACAATATCATAACCATCATCAATGTTAAAAGTGATATTTTCAGAGCCATACCAATTTTCTTGTGTTGTGCTAAATGTAACTAACATTTCACTAATAACAACAGAAATGTCAGAAAATCCATTAGCAGATAGGGTTAACTCATCTCCGTCAGCATCACCAACATAATCTCCAAACTCAAATTCAACAGAAGTATCTTCATCAAACGAAATATCAGTTGGTAGTGCAATCCAAGGTAAATCGTTAACAGGAATAACTTCTATTTCAACAGCTGTAGATTGTGAATAAAGTTCACCGTCAAATACTTTATATGTAAAAACATCTGTTCCAAAGTAATTCAGATTTGGTATATAATTAAAAGAACCATCTTCATTTAGATAAACCGAACCATTTTCAGCATCATCATCTAAAACTGCAAGCAATGATACATTCATAAATTGCACTGGATCTATATCGTTTCCGTGAATATCATTCGCAACAAAAGTAACTGAGTAACCAGACATATTATAAACAGCGTCTTCGCTTGCATCATATGCTTTGAAGGTCATTGTTTCACCATTTGTGTTTGCATATAGCATCATATTTACGGTAAATCGACCAGAAATGGGGAAATATGATGGAGAAGAAACACCACGCACTTCGTCACCCACAAACGCAGCTAGAATATCGTTTTCATCAGTTGATTCAATGCCATTAAAAATAATAACACTAGAACAAGTTGCATTAAATTCAAAATCAGGTGGGCTGCAAGTCCAGTCTGGCTCTTCCCTATTATTTATTAAATCAACATCATAGTCGTTTTCTAAAACACCTGGAGATTCAATATACAATTCAGTATCTTCATTTGTTGAATAAAAATCTGTAACACCATTAGGAGCATCATTAACAGGTAACACATCTATCTGAACATTATCACTTACAGCTGTTCTATCAACATTATCATTAACTGTGAAGGTCAAAGTTTCAGATCCATACCAGTTTTGGTTATTTGTTCCAAAATTTACATACAAACCATCAATATCAACTGAGATATTTGAATTCCCTAAAACTGTTAATATTAATGGATCACCATCTGCATCTTCAATGAATTCATTGAAATCTACAAATAGAGCATTATCCTCATCAAATGTAAAATTATTTGGTAATAATATTGTAGGAATATCATTAACAGGATTAACCGTTATTGAAGCTAAAGTAATATCAGAGTAAAGTTCACCATCAAATACTCGATAACTAAAAGTATCAGAGCCAAAATAATTTATTGAAGGTGTATAAACGAAAGAACCATCGCTATCGAGAATTAAATTACCATTTTGGACATCAGAATATAATTCCACAGATAACGAATAACAATTTAGTTCAATAGGATTCATATCGTTTCCAATATTATCGTTTGCAGTAAATTCGTAAGAATATCCTCCAACACTATAAACAATATCTTCACTTGAATCATACGCTTTAAATGTCATTGTTTCTCCATTTGTGTTAGCATAAATCATCATATTTACTGTAAATCTATCCGTAATCGGGAAATAAGTAGGTTGAGCAACTCCACGACATTCCTCTCCAACAAACACAGCCAGAATATCATTTTCATCGGCAGATTCCTCACCATCAAATGTTAAAACACTTGTAAATGTAGAATTGAATTCAAAATTAGGTGCGTGAACTGACCAATTCGGAATTTCTCTTATCAGAAAATCTATATCATAATCATTACCCAACACTCCAGGTGATTCTATTTCTAAGGTAATATCCTCATCTATTTCGTAATAATCAGATTCTCCTGTGGGTGCATCATTAACTGGTAAAACATTAATTACAACATCCTCTGTTGTTTCAAATACACCATCAGAGACTATGAATGTAACATCCTCAGAACCAAACCAATTTTCTGTAATTGTACCAAATAAGACATCAAACTCATTAACAACAATTGATATTTGAGAATTACCTTCAACAGACAGTGATAATTGATCTCCATCAACATCTCCAATCAAGTTATTAAAATTTAGATTTAATTCAGTATCTTCATCGAAGTTGATATCAGAAGTAGAAACCCAAGGTGCATCGTTAACTGGATTAATCACAATTTCAACACTAGCAATTCCGGAATAATCAGTTCCATCAAATGCCCGATAACTGAAAGAATCTGAACCAAAATAATTTAATGAAGGTGTGTAAACGAAAGAACCATCGCTATCGAGATTTAAATTACCATTTTGGACATCAGAATATAATTCCACAGCTAACGAATAACAATTTAGTTCAATGGGATTCATATCGTTTCCAATATTATCGTTTGCAGTAAATTCGTAAGAATATCCTCCAACACTATAAACAATATCTTCACTTGAATCATACGCTTTAAATGTCATTGTTTCTCCATTTGTGTTAGCATAAATCATCATATTTACTGTAAATCTATCCGTAATCGGGAAATAAGTAGGTTGAGCAACTCCACGACATTCCTCTCCAACAAACACAGCCAGAATATCATTTTCATCGGCAGATTCCTCACCATCAAATGTTAAAACACTTGTAAATGTAGAATTGAATTCAAAATTAGGTGCGTGAACTGACCAATTCGGAATTTCTCTGATTAAAAAATCAACATCAAAGTCATTTTCTAAAACACCAGGAGATACAACTTGAAAATAATTATCCTCGTCTATTTCAAAAAAGTCATCTTCTGCAACAGGAGGGTCATTCACAGGAAGGACATTAACAATTATAATTTCTGAAGTTTCATCAATCCCATCAGAAACTGTAAAAGTTACATCCTCAGAACCAAACCAATTTTCTGTAATTGTACCAAATAAGACATCAAATTCATTAACGATAATTGATATTTGAGAATTACCTTCAACAGACAGCGATAATTGATCTCCATCAACATCTCCAATAAAATCTGTAAAACTTAGATTTAATTCTGTATCTTCATCGAAGTTGATATCAGAAGTAGAAATCCAAGGTGCATCGTTAACCGAGTTGATTGTAATATTAACTGAAGCAATATTTGAATAGTCAATTCCATCGAATGCAACATAAGTAAACGAATCTAAGCCATTAAAATTCTCAATTGGAATGTAATTGAATGAGCCATCAGAATTTAAAGTAAGTTCTCCATATTCTGCATCACTTTCTAGAATAGCTGACATTGTAAAACAGTTCATTTCCAAAGGGACCATATCGTTGCCTGACATTTCGTTTGCAGTAAATGTGTAAGAATATCCAGCTACAGAATATACTTTGTCTTCACTTGCATCATACGCTTTAAATGTCATTGTTTC
Source organism: Fidelibacterota bacterium (assembly GCA_014381725.1). Taxonomy (GTDB): domain Bacteria; phylum Fidelibacterota; class Marinisomatia; order SCGC-AAA003-L08; family JACNLC01; genus JACNLC01. The sequence goes on from JACNLC010000045.1 coordinate 8,514, forward strand.
TCCATTTGTGTTAGCATAATTCATCAAGTTTACTGTGTATCTACCATTTACTGGAAAAAATGTAGGTTGAGCAACACCTCTGCATTCTGCACCAACGAATGCTGCTAGAATATCGTTACTATCTACAGATTCCTCACCATCAAAAATTAACACACTAGTCATTGTTGCATTAAATTCGTAGCTTGGAGGATGAACTGACCAATTCGGAATATCTCTGCCTGGATTCATATCCTCATCATTGTCATTTCCCAAAATACCCGGTGCGCTTACAATAAGTTCGGTATCCTCCTCAATTACATAAGCATCATCACTTGCCACAGGTGCATAATTTCGCACTCCAGCTCCAAATAACTGACTAAGCGTAATTCCAAAAACCGCTATTATTAAAACCCATTTATTTTTCATTAGATGTTCTCCTTCTGTTACATCTGTATTGTTAGTTAACTAATTCATTTCAAATTAAAATGAATATATTAAATCTTTGAGTGTAAATCCTCCTTCAGGATTTGTTCGAAGTTACCAAAAATATTTTACTATTCCAAATAACCACATCACATAATTGTATTTTTTATTTCTTTTTCCATTCTGCTGTTCTTTTTTCTACAAAAGCTTTGATACCTTCTTCTCGATCAATTGTATTCTGAGTAAATTCGAACGCTTCTTTTTCTTTTTGCAAACCTAATGTAATATTTAATTTAATACCTTCATCAATTGATTTTTTTGCAGATTCTAAAGCAAGTGGAGCATTCTTTATAAATTCACTTGCAATTTCGATTGCAGTTTCTAATAATTCGTTGTCATCTGCTATAAAATCTACAACTCCATCTGATAAAGCTTCCTCTGCAGAAAATAGTTGTCCAGAGAATATCCAGTATTTTGCTTTAGAAGTTCCTATTAGCCTTGGTAACCGTTGAGTTCCTCCAGCACCTGGAATTAAACCTAATCCTACTTCAGGAAATCCAATTCTAGCATTCTCGCCACAAACGCGAATATCTGTGCTAAGAGTTAACTCACCACCACCACCTGCAGCAACTCCATTAATAGCACATATTGTTGGAACTGAAAATGACACAATTTCATTAAAACAGTCATTCATTTTTACTACAACTTGATTTCCATCTTCAATAGATAATGCAGTTTGTTCTTTCAAATCCATTCCAACACAAAATTGTTTTTGAGATGAAGAAATAACTACAACTCTAGTATTATTGTTATCTTTTACAGATTTTACTGCTAAATGTAAATCTGCTATAAATTGAGATGATAGTGCATTCACTGGAACGCTATTTAAAGTAATAAAAGCCATTCCATCTTCTTGTACTGTCCAATTAACTAATGCAGACATATTATTCTCCTAATTTTCTTTGTTAAATAAAAGGCAGAAACCAAGATATTATATTATCTTAATTTCTGCCAGTTTATGTTTCATTATCAACTAATTGATTATCCGAAAGTGAAACCTTCTGGAAGTTGTGATTCGTTAGTTCCTTCTGGCACCCACGATAAATCCAAAATTGTAAAAGTTGGATTCTTCGTTTGGAAAATAGGAACAACTTTCATTCCCATTCTAGGTTCACCAACAGAGAGGTATCCCATCAGAATTGTTGGAACACCTTCAAATTCTACATTTACAAATCGAATTGGTTTTTCAAGTGTATTGAAAGCGCCTGTTCTTTCAGTTGTCATAAATGTATAAACTTTAGCCCCTTTGTTTGCCACTTCTGTCATATCCACAACAGTATTCTTTGCTAAGCAATCTGGGCAATGAATTCTAAATGGAATAAATATTGAACCATTAGCTTCACAATCTGGATTTTCACATTTTGTACCCAATAATTTACCTTTACTCAAAGATTCAAAGAAGATTGATTCTCCACCGTAAGCATGAATATGTGTGAGACTTCTAGGATTTGTAACTCCCATAAGCACATCAGATTCATTGTAAATTGGGGTATTTGCTTCGATTGTGTGAAAATGTCCATTTGGTTTATATTTTCCACCAATAACTTTTACTGTAGCTTTGTCTTTTCCACAACTCATTATTTACCTCCTTCTAACAGATGATCAGGATGTGCTAAAATTGTAGCAGTAACATGTGAACCAACTCCAGCGTGACTAATAGCCATACCGCGTTTTGCATCTTTCACTTGTAAGTCTTTCCAATCTTTTGGTTTTTCTCTACCAAACTCATCCCATTTTTTCTGGTCTCCGTGCATTTCAGACCAACGCCCCCAAATGTGATGTCCAACTTCAATAGCTTGCATAATTCCAGTTGCACCAACTGCGTGCATAGTACCAATTAAACCTCCTGACAAGTTTGCAGGCAATTGACCTGGTTTGCCAGTTAGTGGGTTCGTATGATAACATTCACCAGATTCAACATAAGTTCTACCTTCACCATAAGGGCGAATTCCAACATCTTCATAAGTTTGAATATCGCTAATTGTGAACGCATCGTGTAGTTCAACTAAATCGAAATCTACATTTGGATCAACAACACCAGCCATATGATACGCATAATATGCAGCCATTCTAGCAGCTAGAAATCCAGTAAATCCAGGATATCTATCACCACCAGGGAATCGGTCTCCTAGATCTTTATACTGATCTGCAGATTCATTTGGTAACAATGGAATTTCCATATCTCTACGGTCTGCAACTCTTAGTGTGTGGCTTCCTGCAGAAACATACATCTTTAATGGATTATCTGTCAATTCATAAGCAGTTTTTTCATCACAGAGAATAGTGCAAGCTGCACCAACGCTCATCAAACAACAATCTAAAGCTCGTAATGGATAAGCAACTACAGGTGAATTTAGAACATCATCAACCGTAATATCCATTGGCGCCTGTGCGTGTGGATTCATTCGTGCATAACCATGGTTTTTCACAGAAATTTCAGCCATTGTTCTACGGAATGATTCTTCTTCTTTCCCAAATACATTCCAATACTTCTGAGCCATCACAGCATAATAACCTGTGTAAATATGACCAAGTGGAGTTTCCCAATCTTTATCTGCGGCACAAGAAATATAGTTGTTTCCTTCGTCTGTAGGAACTTCATCCATTCTTTCCCAACCCATTGCTAAAACCGTGTCAGAATATCCTGATGCAACTGCTTTGTAAGCTTCCCAAAGGGTAGAACCTCCTGTTGCTCCACCTGTTTTTATACCAACATTACCTAAAGGATCCAATCCTAAACGGTCGTGGATTACTGACTCGCCTAATAATTGGTCACCAAAATGATCAGCGAAATGTCCGTAGTAACAACTGTGGATATATTGTTTTAATTCTGCAGGTGTTTTACCAATGAATTCTGCAGCTTCGGTAAATGCATCTATTACCAACTCTTCTGTTCTTTTTTCAGGAATTGCTCTACCAAATTTAGACATACCACCGGTTACCATATAAACCGGTCGCATCATCTTTGGAATTCTGAGCTGTCTCTCACTGAATTTTATCATACGCTATCTCCTATTCTATTTTAATTTATACGATTTCATTATTAGTAAAATTTATTTTTGGGAATTGAAATACAAATATATAGTTGTATTATAGAGAACGAAATTTACAACAATTAATCCTACTTCTTCAAACATCAGATTGATCTTCATAATAAAATTTCGTAAACTCAAAGAAGTGATAATGCTAGTTTGTGAAAAACTTTATTTTTTCCAAAAACTTCTACTCAAGAACACCATAACTGTAAAGATTTCAAGTCTGCCTAACAACATGCAAAACGACAATAGCCATTTGCCAAGTGGATGTAGTAGAGCATAATTGTCTGATGGTCCGAAATTTCCAAGTGCTGGGCCAATATTCCCTAAAGCTGACGCCGAGGCACCAATTGAAGAAATCAAATCAACATTCATCATCGTGAGTAATAAAGTAGTAAGCGCAAAAATAAAAATGTAGAATAAGAAAAAACCAAGTGTATTTCGCACAACATCAGAACTTACATGTTTCCCACCAATCTGCATTGGAATAATTGCTCTTGTATGAAGCAATCTCCTCGTTTCCATTGCTATATATTTGAGGATTAGCATCACACGAACAATTTTTATTCCACCACCAGTTGAACCTCCCATTCCTCCTATAAACATCAAAGATAAAAGAAGGAATTTTGCTACAGGTAACCAAAGCTCATAATCAGCTGATCCATAACCAGTTGTTGTTACAATCGATACAGTTTGAAATAGTGAATCTCTTATATTTTCGTGATTAAACTCTTGAGTTTGTACTAATCTACTTATAAAAATAACCATTGTAACAAATAAAGCTAATCCAAGGAAATTACGAAATTCTCTGTCTTTTATATATGATTTCACATCTCCCCTAAGAGCACGAAAATGAAGAGAGAAATTTATACCTGCCGCAAACATGAAAAATATAATAATATAGTGGATTACAGAATTATCATAAAAAGCAATGCTCGCATTTTTTGTAGAAAATCCACCTGTTGGCATTGTTGTAAGCGAATGGCATACTGAATCGAACCAGTCCATACCGCTTACACCTAAAAGAAATATTTCCGCTAAAGTAAAACCGACATAAATCAACCATAGATACTTTGCTGTTTCACGAACGCGAGGGCTTATTTTATCTGCAACTGGACCGGGAACTTCTGCTTTGAACAATTGAACTCCACCAACTCCTAACAAAGGTAAAATTGCGATAGTAAATACAATAATACCCATTCCTCCTATCCACTGTATAAATGAACGCCAAAATAGAATTGCATGAGATAAGCTTTCAATCCCATTTTCTAAATGTGGTGAAGTCTGAATATTACCTAAAATTGATGCTCCAGTGGTAGTTACACCTGACATTGACTCAAAAAAAGCATCTGTAAAGTTCGGTATATATCCGCTTAGATAAAAAGGAAAGGCACTAGCCAACGCAGTAACGACCCAAGTAAGAGTTACTATAGCAAAACCATCTTTGGTTGATAATGCAATTTTTCCGCGTGTAAGCCAAGCAGTAATAATTCCAATACTTAATGTTCCAATGGCAGATTGAATAAAGGCGTAAAAATCATTTTCTCCATAGAGTAAACTAAGTCCAGAAGTCAGTAGCATAAAAACTCCAAGAAATATTAGAATAATCCCAAGGATATGAACTATAAATTTGTTATGCATAATCTATTGAAAAAGATTTTCTGCTTTTTGTACGCAAGATGGTTTTGTAAATAATAAAAGTTTATCGTTGGGTTGAATTACAGAATGTGGGTTTGGAATTTCGATAATATCTCCACGAATTATAGCTCCAAGAGAAACATTTTCAGGAATTTTATGAATCCCATATTTCTTACGAACATATTTACTATCTAAACCTGCTGTTAACTCGAGTGCTTCAATATCAAGTTCATCGAATCGTGATACTGTATAACTCTTTCCCTTTTCACTACGGATGAAATTTATTATTTCATTTACCGCAGATATATTTTTGCTAACTACAACATCAACTCCTATTCTACGAACGGCATGGAGATAGCTTGTTGTTGTAATATGTGGAAATACCTGTTTAGCACCTAAATGTTTTGCAAGCATCGCTGATAAAATATTGGTTTGTTCATTATCTGTAACAGCAATGAAAATATCAGTTTCATTAATACCTTCAGATTCCAAAAATGCAATATCTGTCCCACTACCATTTAATACAAGTGTGTCTGGATACTTCATACCCATTTCAATTGCTTTGTCTTTGTCCTTTTCAATCAACTTTACATTAAAATCTTTTTGTAGAGATCTCGCTAATAATCGTCCAATTTTACTAGCACCCAAAATAATGATACTATTTACATCGATCGCCGGTTTACCTGCCATTTGCTGGATTTTAGAAATATCTTTTGCTTTTCCCACAAAATACACAATATCATTCTTTTTATAAACTATATCTTGATGTGGTATAAAAGTAGATTCTCCTCTATTTACAACAACAAGTTTATGATGTATAAATGGATTAGACAACTCAATATTCTGGACAGTTCTTCCAATCAAGGGTGAAGATGGTTCTAATTTAATGCCAACCATCATAATTTTTCCATCGCTGAATTCTTGTATTTCAACAGCTGACGACTGCCGAATTAATCGTTCAATTTCTCGTTGAGCGGCTCTTTCAGGATAAGTTACATGGTCAATTCCAAATTGTTCTGGTGTAATAACTGCATCTTTATGGCAATATTCTGTACTTCTTAAGCGACAAATGATTTTTTTCGCTCCGAGTTTTCTGCCAATTCTCGCAGCAACAATATTGACTTCATCAACTCTTGTAAGCCCAAGAAGAATGTCTATCTCTTCCATGTTCACTTGTTGAAGAACTCGTTGTGAAGTACCATCACCTTCAAAAACTTTAGCATCAAGCGTGCTTCCAACATATTCACATTTTTTTGGATCATTATCCACAATCGTAATTTCATAATCTTCTCCACTAAGAGTTTTAGCAAGATTATATCCAACTTCTCCAGCTCCGATTATGAGTACTTTTTTTTCCATAGTGTAATTATTCTAATTTCCCTAAGTTCAATGCCCAATATTATTCACATATTTTCTTACAAAACAAGTTTTACAGTAAAATAAAAAACCTCCATTTCGGAGGTTATAATATGTTTATATATTTAGATTTCACTGTCTATAAAGTGTCATTATTCTCATTTTCTCAAAATCATCTGTTTTCATTTTTAAGAAGTACATTCCGTTTGGCATAGTTCTACCGTACTGGTCAATACCATCCCACACTACACTGTAAGACCCTTTGTCAATAAAATCGTCAACTAATGTTGTTACTTCGTTTCCATCATCATCAAGAATTGTTATTTTTACCATTCCAGAAGTAGAAATTGTGTAATCAATCTGAGTAGAATAGTCAAATGGATTTGGATAATTTTGATACAACTCAGTTCTAAAATCTGAAAACAGATCTGTTTGATAAGTAACTGGGATATTTATTTCAAAACTAGGAGTAGTTATTTCAGTTTCTAAACCTTCTCCATGTTGCCCTGCAATTATAGTTTCAGTAAAAGAAACTAAACTTACTCCAGTAAAACTATCAATTCCGGAGAATTTAGCATTAACAATATTTGCAGTATTTTCACCAGATAAAAGTTCAATCCCCTTCAAACTGAAAATAAATCCGTTGATAGTTCCTTTTTTTTCTTCTACAAATTCAAAAGTAAATCCGTCAATTAAAGGAGACATTTCATCTAACATAATTTCATTTGGATTATATCTAATTTGAAATTGAACACCATAAATATCATATTCTGAATCAATAATTAAATTTACTGAAGATTGATCATCTACTTTTTGGAAGAATCCTATTGTACTTTCTTCAGCAAAAAGAAATGATAATCCAAACAACAACCCTATAACGCTCTTTTTAATAATCTATCCTCCTAGACAATATCAAAACTTAATACAGTTTTAATATACTAAAACAAAATAATTCTTTGCTTCAATTATTCCAAATTCTTCTTCATATCTTCAGTTAAATAACCGGTTTGATATTCATCTTCTTTTAAATTTCCAGTTGCTTTTTGTATAGCTTTTAAAATATCTCTACGACTTATAATGCCAACCAATTTTTTGTTTTCTAAAACTGGTGCTCTTCTATACATACTATGCAAAAACATATCAACTGCGGTATAAATATCATCATTTGGATGAAGAGTTTTACAGGGTTCGGTCATATAATCTGACACTAAACCACAAGGAAAATCGTGAAAACTCTCATTTGCCATAATTTGTATGCAATCTTTTTCTGACAAAATTCCTACAAGTTCGTTGTCATTATTCACTACAGGTGCCCCAGAAATTTTATTATCTAATAGAAGTTCAATTGCTCTACAAACATCAATATCAGGTTTAACACTAACAACTTTAGATGTCATATAATCTCTTACTTTTGGAAGGATATTATTCATTGCATCCCTTTCATTTAATTTTAAAGTAAATACTTGTAACATAAATTAACAACCTATTTGATAATAATCACTAACTAATGTATAAAATTTTGTAGGAACAATAGTATGATATGAAAAATCTGTAACTGTGAATAATTAAATTTACTTTTTGTTTAAATTTGTCTGAATCTGGATTTGCAGTATGAATTGATTTTAAGGATTATCAAAATATTTTTTGTCCTGTTCATCCTGGCTCTCCCGCCTGAGGGGTAATCCTGGTTATCCTGATTCTGACAATCTTTATCACTTACCATATTTTATTATTAGTATTTTATTGAATTTGGCCTTACTCAATTTGCGTATAAAAACAAAAGTTGAATTCCGTTTAAAAAGAAATGCTGTCTGAAGTACGTCAACTGACGGACAAGTTTATTTCTTTTAGGAATGAAAGTATTTGTTTTAGCAAATTGAGTGTTGCCTTGACCTTTTTGGTTCTTTTTCTGTCAAGAGAAAAAGAACAAGTAACTCAACTAATAATTGAGATAAATCTAGTGTATCTATTAATCCTGCCTGCCCCGTAAGGAGCTTGCGACTGTACAGGGATTCTGACAATGTTTCAAGGTCCACAACGACAACACCCGCCTGAAATACGTTGTCGGACAAGCCGAAGTTACGAGTTTGTTTTATTTCGTCTGTTCGCCCCTTCGTTGTTTATTTATTAACAAGTTGATCTCCTTTTCTATCTCACTTCCTCTTCACCACTACTTCATCAATAATCACTTTTAACTCTAAACTTTCTTCTTTTGACTCTACTATAACAGCTCCGTTTTTATCTGTTCTATAAATTATAGTTCCGGAGTTTTCCCATCTATCAATAATCATCTGCGATGGATGTCCAAATTTATTCTTCTTCCCACAAGATATTATACCAATTTCAGCTGAACATAAATCTACTATTTGTTGAGATGAACTAGTTTTTGAACCGTGATGTCCGACTTTTATTACATCAACATCAATAGATTCTCCGAGTTTCCGATATACTTTTTCTGCTTTCTCCTCTGCATCACCTGTAAACAAAAATGAATTTCCTCTGTGATCAATTCTAAGAACCAACGACGCATTATTGATATTTCTAGCGTTTACAGAATGTAAACTATCAGGATACAAAATTGTAAATTTTAACTCACCAAACTCATATATTTCACCCGGTTTTGGAATGTGTATCTGGATTCTATCTCGATTTAATTTCTTAAGAATATTTTCATATAACTTCGATTGATAATCGTTATGAGTATCCCAAACTTGTCCAATATCCACTTCATTAACCAAAGTTTTGAATCCACCAATATGGTCTGCGTGAGGATGCGACATAATCGCCAAATCAATTTTAGATATTCCACGATATTTTAGATACGGAAGAATCACCCATTTCCCGTAATCTTTACCAAAACCACAATATCCAGCATCAATCAAAATTGTATGATTTCCATCTTCAATTATACATGCATCGCCTTGCCCAACATCCAAAAATGTAAACTGAACAGGTGGATTAATAAATATCATTTGCCAAATATAAATGTTGGTGATTATCAGTCCTGCAAACAGCACTCTTTTACGATAATTACTATAACCAAAACTACAAATTATAATAATAAAAACAAGAATCAGTATTAGATTTACAAATGAGATTCCGCCTATCATCATTTTTGATTGTGGTAATTGCTCCAACCCGAAACTTATATAATCGAGACCTCTCAACAATAACCACCCAGAATTTCCATAAATTGATGCTAACGAAGTTGAAATCATATCCGCAAACAAAGTTATCAACCCGGCAATTACTGAAATCCCTGCAAGCGGAACCGCGAACAAATTTCCGAATACTGCCCAAACTGGAATCGCAAAAAATGTTAGCGAAATTGGAAGAAAGGTTCCTACCTGTGCTCCGAGCGAAACAAACGACAAATCGAATATCCAACGAGAAACTTTTCTAGCTCTGATTCTTCTAACAATTTTCGATTTTTCCTGCAATTTATCAATTTGTGGATGTAAATATAAAATCCCAGCAACCGCTCCAAATGATAGCTGAAACCCTAAATCAAATAATTGTGATGGATTCCAAAGCAGAATGACAAAACCAACCACACCCAAAATATTCCACGGATGTAAAATTTTATTCCGATATTTCCCGACAATATACAAAATAGCCATCATTCCAGCACGAACTACACTCGTTGGAAATCCTGTTAATGCCATATAAAACAGTAACCCGAAAATGATAAAAAGCATCTTCAACAAATCATTTAATCTAAACACTACTGATAGCGACATCAGGATTATTAAAATATATCCTAAGTGCAAACCTGAAACAGCTAGAATATGCACCACTCCAATTTGCTGAAATCTCTGGAATATTTCTGGATGAATCTCTCCTTTTTCACCCAAAAGCAATCCAGTCATCAAACCTGAATACGGTTTCCCAATATAATTATGGATTTTTTGTATAATATTTTGCCGAATTTTGTAGAAAGTAGCTGAAACGTTCCAACTATCATTTTCCCTAACTTCGATAATCTCATAACCTTTTGATACAAAATGAGAAATTCCTTTTCTCTCGAGAAATTTTCGATAATCAAATGCACCGGGATTTCTAGCTACCGATGGTCGTTCAAGCTTGCATTTTAGTATAAGTGTGTCAGATGGAATAACATTTAGACTATCATTTGAACGCAATAGTAATTTTGTTGGATTATTTATAATTCTCAATTCATAGTTTATAGAATTTTGTTTTTGTTTAATATCATCGATAATTGAAATAATTTTGTAGTCTTTTTCGTTATCATATTCGATGATATCAATATTTGTTTGTTGAACACGCATTCCCATTATAAGCAATAAAATTAATGGAATTACAAATCCATAATATCTCGTATACAGAATTGTGGAAAATAGAATCAATAATCCAAACAACCACGCAAATGGTAAATTGAATTGCGAAAAAAATAAAATTGCTAATATCTGGAATGGAAGCAAGCGAAAAACGGGATGGTTTTGTAAGAAGACGCTCATTATTAATTATCAATTGTAAATTATTTAATCATCTCTAAACTGATTTACAACTGGGTATCTGCGACCTACACCAAATGCTTTCACAGAAATTCTAATTCCTGGAGCAGATTGTCGTCGTTTGTATTCAGATAAACGAATTTTACGAAGCATATCCTTGACTATTTCAGGTTCATATCCGTCAGAAATCAATTCATCAACATATTTTCGTTCCATCACAATTTTGTCAACTAACGGACTAACCAAATCATAGTCAAACGGATCAACTTGGTTTGGTTTGAGTTCTGCTGACGGAGGTTTTGAAAGTGTATTTTCTGGAATAATTTCTTTTCCATAAAATTTGTTTATCCATCGAGAAACTGCATAAACTTGTGTTTTATTCAAATCGCTTATGACTCCTAAAGCTCCTGCCATATCTCCATACATTGTGCAATATCCGAGGGCAGTTTCAGTTTTATTGCCGGTATTCAAAAGCAATGCATTTTTCTTGTTGGTAATCGCCATTAAAATATTCCCACGAATTCGAGCTTGCAAATTCTCTTCTGCTAATCCAAATTCTGTATCAGCAAATACAGGTTTGAGAGATTTCAACATTTCAGCATTGATATTTTTTATAGGGATGACATTGTAATTGATACTTAAATTTTCAGCTAATAACTGTGCATCCGCAACACTATGGTCAGAAGAAAATTCCGATGGAAGTGCAACTCCCAATACATTTTCAGGTTTTAGAGCGTTGGATGCAATAACTGCAGTGAGAGCTGAGTCAATGCCACCGCTCAGACCGATAACGGCTTTTGTATGCCCTGTTTTGGCAAAATAATCTCTAACACCAAGAGTAAGTGCTTTGAATATCTGCTCTTCCTCGCTTGGAGTTGTTACAGAAGTTTTATCTGTATTCTCAGTATCAAATATGATAATTTCAGATTCAAATGAGTTTGCTAATCCAATAATTATCCCACTAGAATTTACAGCAAACGAAGCACCATCAAATACAAGTTCATCTTGACCTCCAACCAAATTACAATAGATAAAGTGTTTCTTTAAGTGTTTAACCTTATCCCTCACATTATCTATGCGTTTAGTTAATCTGTTAATGCTAAACGGAGATGCAGAAATATTGATAATTAAATCAACATTTTTACTGACTAATTCATCTGTAACTTTGGTTGAATAATCTTCGTCCCATAAATCTTCACAGACTTGTATCCCAAGCGAAACTTGTTGGATATTAACATCTATTTTAATTGGTTCAATTGTTTTAGCAGGAGTAAAATATCTGTCTTCATCAAAAACATCATAAGTTGGTAAAAGAGTTTTGTCTCTGTACCCAATTATTTTTCCATTTTGAAATATAACTGCTGTGTTAAATAATTGATTTCCTTCTTTTCGGATAGCTCCAATTATGACTGGAGTTTCTACAACACAAGTTGCAATTGATTGCAAATACTCTTCTGTTTTTTTAATAAATTTAGGTTCAAATAGTAGGTCTTGTGGAGGATAACCTGTTAGCGCCATCTCTGGGAATACTATAATATCTGCTTTGGGAGAATATTGCGTAATAATCTCTTTTATCGCTTTTGTGTTTTGCGATAAAGCTCCAACTGTAGTATTTATCTGTGCACAAGCTATTTTCATTTTTAGTTTACTTCTGTCGCAATTTGTAAATCTTACGGTCTTAATCTCCCAAGCATTCTCGGATATGGAATTGTTTCCCTTACATGTGGAAGTTTGCAAATCCACGCAACAACTCGTTCAATTCCCATTCCAAAACCGGAATGTTGTACCGATCCATATCGACGCAAATCCAAATACCATTCAAAATCTTCTTTTGGTAAATTTTCTTTTTCTACTCTCTCTAACAAAGTGTTGTAATCTGATTCTCGTTCTGCACCACCGATAATTTCCCCATAACCTTCTGGAGCTAATATATCCATACCTAAAGCTAGCTTATCATTTTCAGGGTCTCGTTTCATATAAAATGCTTTTATTTGTGAGGGAAAACGATGAACTATAACTGGTTTGTCGTAGTGCTCGGCAATAAAAGTTTCGTCAGGAGCACCAAAATCTCCACCCCATTCGAAATCAAATCCACCTTTTTGTAACATTTCAACGCATTCATCATACGAAACTCTAGGAAATGGTGCTTTAATTTTTTCTAACGGTGCAATATCGCGTTCCAAAACTGCAAGTTCGTTTTGCCGATTTTCCAAAACTTGCCTAACGATATACTCCACCATTCTCTCTGCCCATTGCATGTTTTCTTCAAAATCGCAGAAAGTAATTTCAGGTTCAACCATCCAAAATTCTGTTAAATGGCGTCTTGTTTTGCTTTTTTCTGCACGAAATGTTGGTCCAAAATTATATTGCCTACCCATCGCCATCGCATTAGCTTCACCATATAATTGTCCGGATTGTGCCAGATAAGCGGTCTCTCCAAAGTATTCTGTTCCAAACAGTGTTGTAGTCCCCTCGCAAGCGTTCGGAGTGAATATGGGGGTATCAACCAATGTGAAATCGTGTGAATCTAAAAAGTCTCGTGTAGCTTTAATAATTTGGTGGCGGATTCTTAAAATAGCATGCTGTCGTTTAGAACGAAGCCATAGATGCCTTTTATTCATCAAAAAATCTGTTCCATGTTCTTTGGGAGTGATTGGATATCCATCAGACAATTGAATAATTGTAAAATCTTCAGTTTGGATTTCAAATCCACCAGGAGCACGATCGTTTTTTGCAACTGTCCCAATGACTGATATTGATGTTTCCTGAGTTAATCGCTTAAAATCTTCAAACTTCTCTTCGCCAAGATCATTTTTAACAACCACACATTGGATAATTCCAAATCCATCACGGAGCATTAGAAATCCAATTTTGCCACTCCTACGCGAATTATAAACCCAACCATTCAGTTGGACTTTTTGACCATCAAATTCTTTTATTCTGTTTACTCTTGCTATTTGCATTTAGTTTAGTTTAGCTCTGAGCTAATACTTCTCCATATTATTTTAATTAATTCGTAATTCCTAATGTGTAATTTACAATTAGATATTATCTACTTCCCATTACCAAGTTGAAGTGATTTCATTTATGATATCCTCTGAGAGTTTTCTGATTGCAACTTCTAATGCACTTTCCCTTGGTGAACCAAATTCGTCGTCATCATCACTGTCAACTAATCCATCGCCATCGTTATCAATATTGTCTGTGCTAATATCAGCTCCTGTTCCGTAAGCACCCCAAGATGAAATTGTTTTATCGAAGAATGCTTCATCTTTTGTCAAATCGTACCATACAACTTTTGCTTTTAATGTAATTCGCCATTCTTCAACTTGTTCATAAGTATCACCGGCTGAATAAGTGTACGGTTTGTCTAAAACAGATTTTATTGTAACATTCAATCTACTATCTGCAACATCCTCGTTGGTAACACTCAAAACATTCTCGGAAATCAGCATTTCAGAAATTTGCTCGCCGACATTTTCACTCACACCAAATTCAGGTGACTCATTCACTACTGGAGAAATTGATATGCTTTTTATATGTGCAGGCAATGAACCTTTAAGAGAATAAAATCCACAATTGTATAATAAAACAAGTGATATGGCTAATATAAATTTCTTCATTAATTGTTCCCTTCCTCATCTTTCTGAATTTTATACTCTTGAATTTTCCTATAAAGTGTTCGTTCTGAAATATCCAAAGATTTTGCAGTTTTACGCCGATTATGATTAAAGTGAATTAGTGTCCGTTCAATCATTTCGTGCTCTAAATCACTCATAGTAGCTTCGCCAATAGCGTCATCATAAATCGATATAGCTTTACCATCTTCAATGTCACGATGTCCATCAACAGGAATTTCGTGCACTTCCGGACACGGTTTAGTTGGAGGAAGATATAATGCAGAATTTGATGGTTGGATTGCATCAGATGGTTCAATTTTACCTTTAAACATCATTTGTTTGATTTCATTTACATCTTGCCTCAAAAACAATAATTGCTTTAACATTAATTCGTGTTCGATTTGTTCAGTATCATTATCAACTAAAATCGGTAAATTTGGATTGAAGTCATTAGGACTAATTCCAAGTGATTTTCTAACCATTTCCTCTTGTATCCGTTCTCCACGGTGCATTACAACAAGGCTCTCAACTAAATTTTTCAATTCTCGTATATTCCCCGGCCAATGATAAGAACGCAAAACTTTCATCGCTTCAGCAGAAAATCCCTTAAATGCAATATCGTTTTTTGCACAGAATTCCAATCCAAACCGTTCAACAAAAAGATGAATATCGGAAATATGGTCTTTGAGAGAAGGAACTTTTACCAAAATAGTTTTTAGACGAAAATATAAATCCTTTCTGAAATTTCCCTTACGAACTTCCTCTGCTAAATCTTTATTTGTAGCGGCAACCACTCGAACATCCACTCGCTGAGTTTTAGTATCACCGACTTTGATAAACTCACCCTCTTCAATCACTCGCAGTAATTTTGCTTGAGTTTCAAGTGGAGTTTCACCAATCTCATCAAGGAAAATAGTACCTTTGTGAGATGCTTCAAAATATCCCTTTCTATCTTCACTAGCACCAGTAAATGAGCCCTTTTTATGCCCGAATAATTCGCTTTCAATAATACCAGATGGAATTGCACTGCAATTTACTGCAATATATGGTTCAAACTTTCTGCGACTGTTTTTATGCACAGCTTTTGCTACCATTTCCTTACCCGAGCCTGAATCGCCTGTAATCAATACAGAAATATCTGTATTGGCAACTTGTCCAATTAACATCAGCATATCGCGAATCTCTTCAGATTCCCCAATCATACTAACTGAGCGTTGAATTTTATCGATATTTATCATTTTATTTCTCCGAGATATATTTTAATCCTCTTTGACCAATATCTTTACGATAAGATTTACCACTAAAATCTATTGAATCTACAATTCGATAAGCGTCGTCAATTGCTTTTTGTAGATTTTCCCCGAAACCAACAACATTTATCACTCGCCCTCCGCAGGTGATAATTTTCTCATTTGACAATTTAGTTCCAGCGTGATAAACCAAATCATTTTGCAAGTTATCTAAACCGTGAATTTCCATCCCTTTTGGATAACCTCCTGGATAACCCTCAGCAGACAATACAACAGTGACTGCTGTCCGATTTGAGATTTTTATTTCAGCTTTGGATATATCACCCATAGATGAATAATAAAGTAAATCAAACAACGAAGATTCCAATAACGGTAAAATTACCTGTGCTTCGGGGTCGCCCATTCGGACATTAAACTCTATCACAAATGGTTCTGCGTCCACTATCATAATTCCAACATACAAAAATCCTTTGAATGGATATCCTTCATTTTTCATTCCATCAAGAGTAGGTTTAATAATGGTCTCACCGACTTTTTCTAGCATTTCCGGAGTGGACAATGGAGTTGGGGAATATGCGCCCATTCCTCCCGTATTTGGACCTTGATCACCATCATAAGCTCGTTTATGATCTTGTGCAGAATTAAGTATGACATAATCTGTTCCATCACAAACTGCAAAAACTGAAAGTTCTTCTCCAATCAAGCATTGTTCTAATGATACTTTTTCTCCAGCATCACCAAATGATTTTTCGTCAAACATAGTAATCATAGCACTTTTGAAATCCATTTCAGTATCACAGATAATTACACCTTTACCAGCAGCAAGTCCATCTGCTTTAACTACCACAGGAAGGCCAATATCGTTTTTCGCTATTTCTGCTTCATCCCGACTTGAACAAGCGACATATTTCGGTGATGGGACATTGTATTTCGCCATAATATCCCGAGCAAATATTTTACTACTTTCCAACTGCGCACCATATTTATCAGGACCAACAATTAATTGACCTGCTTTTTGAAATTCATCAACAATTCCATTGGCTAACGGTGCTTCTGGTCCGACGACTGTTAAATCGATATTCTTCTCATTGACAAATTTCAGTAATTCAATTGCGTTAAGAATATCCAAATTAACATTTTCACAAATGGAAGCTGTGCCACCATTTCCGGGAGCACAATAAATTTTCGATACATTTTTATCATTCGCTAGCGAAACAGCAAATGCATGCTCTCGTCCACCAGAACCTAATATGAGTATATTTTTCATTTTTCTTTTCTTCTTTCGAGGTTACCTACTAAATTTCTTCTCTAATTCTTCAATCTTATCCCGTAAAATTGCTGCTTGCTCAAACTGGAGTTCTCTTGCACATTTTAACATCCTCTTTTTAATAGTTTCTAGTATATCTTGTTCCTCAATATCTTCGAGTGTCAGCTCAGATAGATCTAGATTTTCTTTAGTAATGTATTCCGATTGCTCATCAGCAACTGCAGTAGAAATCTTTATATCGTCTACGCTTTTATAAATTGTTTTTGGTGTGATGCCATTTTTCTTATTGTAATCGTCTTGGATTTTACGACGATTGGTAGTCTCGTCAATCACAAACTGCATAGATTTGGTTATTCTTTCCGCATAGAAAATTACTTTACTGTTGGCATTTCTTGCCGCACGCCCTGCAACCTGCATTAACGAAGTTTTCGATCTCAAAAATCCTTCCTTGTCAGCATCCAACACTAACACACGAGATACTTCAGGTAAATCAAGTCCTTCACGCAATAAGTTAATCCCTACTAATACATCAAATTCTTTCAAGCGTAGTCCACGCAAAATTTGCACTCGTTCTACAGTAGCTATTTCATCGTGGAGATATTTTGCTTGAATATTCGCATTCATCAAATAATCCGTTAAATTTTCTGCCATTTTTTTTGTTAGTGTTGTTATCAGCACTCTCTCATTATTTTGGACTACTGAATTAATTTCACCAATCACATTGTCAATCTGACCATTCGTTTTTCGAACTTCAATCCTAGGGTCAAGTAATCCTGTAGGACGAATAATTTGCTCAACAATCACACCATTGGATTTTTCTAGCTCATAATCTGATGGTGTTGCCGAAACAAACACCGCTTGATTTACACGATTTTCAAATTCTGGAAATCGCAAAGGACGGTTATCAAACGCTGATGGTAATCTGAAACCATAATCTACTAAATTTTCTTTACGAGCACGGTCGCCGTTGTGCATCCCACGAACCTGTGGCATTGAAACATGAGATTCATCTACAAATAACAAATAGTCATCAGGAAAAAAATCCATAAGAGTTTGTGGAGGTTCACCTGCTTTTCGTCCATCAATATGTCGAGAATAATTCTCAATTCCTGAACAATAACCGAGTTCTGTCATCATTTCCAAATCAAACCAAGTTCGTTGTTCGAGTCGTTGTGCTTCCAATAATTTATTTTCGTTACGTAAAAGTTCCAATCGTTCACCAAGTTCTTTTCTGATATCATTCATCGCTCGTTTCAAATTATCTGAAGTTGTTACAAAATGTTTGGCAGGATAAATAAAAACAGAATCAACTGAATTATTGATTTCACCGGTTAATGGGTCAAAATAGTGAATTGCTTCCACTTCATCACCAAAAAGTTCAATCCTAATTGCAATATTCTCATACGCTGGAAAGATTTCCAATATATCACCACGCATACGAAATACTCCCGGCTCTAACACCAAATCATTGCGACCATAATGGATATTTACCAATTCTCGTAATTTGGATTTGACTTCAACAGTTTGCCCGACGGTAAATCGCACCATCATTTTTTTGTAATCATCACGAGAACCTATTCCATAAATGCAACTTACACTTGCCACTATTATCACATCTCTGCGAGCCATTAAAGATGCAGTTGCCTTGAGTCGAAGTCTGTCAATTTCTTCATCAATTGAAGAATCTTTTTCAATAAATGTATCAGAGACTGGCATATATGCTTCCGGTTGGTAATAGTCATAATACGAAATGAAAAACTCAACAGCATTATCTGGAAATAGCGACTTAAACTCACCATACAATTGTGCTGCCAAAACTTTATTATGTGAGAAAATTAGCGTTGGTCTTTGTAACTCTTGTATGATGTTAGCCATCGTAAAAGTTTTACCAGAACCAGTAATGCCAAGTAGCGTTTGTGCTTTGTCGCCATTTAAGATACCATTGACAATCTGGCGAATTGCCCGTGGTTGGTCTCCTGTCGGATTAAATGGTGATTGGATATTAAAGTCTGCCATAATGTCCCATAATTTACAACTATTTTATAAATTGAGAAAATGACTATTTTTAGCATGGAGAATTTACAATTTAGGAATTTGAAAAATAAATTTGTCTGCTCTCCTATTTCGATTTAACTTTTGACTAATTATGGCTATGATATTTTGGTTAACAGTTGCTTTCGGCACTTCAGTATTAGGAAATAATAATTCTGAACTTGTCAATTTATCTAAATCAGATACTAAAAAACTGATCGGCGGGGAAATAGTTATTACTGAATCTCGTGAAACTGAAAACACAGAGCAAACCTATTCTCTTAATGCACTCATAAACGCCCCTATAAAAGTAGTCTATGATGTCATCGTTGATTATGAATCCTACAATGATTTTATGCCAAATATAGAAAATGTTGAAGTCACAGAAATTAGTGATTCAACAAGCTACATGGATTACACGATTCTACTCCCTTTGAATTATAAAAAGTATTACCGGGTTAGAATGCTACACAAGTTCACAGAAACAGAAGCCAATATTAGTTGGAAATTGGTCAAATATCCTACTTACATTGAACCGGTTAAAACGATAAGAAACACAACAGGTTATTGGACTTTATCGAAATATGAAGATTCAGATTATACTACTCTTTTGGAGTATCATATTTATACCGATCCTGGAGAAATTCCATTCGGTTGCGGATGGATTGTAGATTTCTTAACTAAACAACAATTACCAAATATTTTGAATGCGTTGCGGAACAGAGTTAGCCAAATTACTAAAGAGTAATGAATGTTATAATTCTTTTAGAATATTCTCACACACTTTTATTGGAATCCCAGTTTTTAGATTGATTTCTTCAGCAGAATCATTTTTCAACTCATCAAGTGATTTATAGTTTTTCCATATTGAGTCAATTCGTTTCTGTCCCATTCCGTTAACATTTTCTAATACAGATTTCACCATCGCTTTCCCTCGTTTTTGCCTGTGGAATGTAATCGCAAAACGATGAGCTTCATCGCGAATTTTCCGAAGTAAAAACAATCCAGGTGATGTTTTGGGAATATTCTGAGGTTCGCTGACTCCCGGAACAAAAACTTCTTCCAGTTTTTTTGCCAAACCAACAATTATTATATGCGATAAACCAAGTTCATCTAACGACTTTTTTGCTGAAGATAGTTGTCCTTTCCCTCCGTCAATTAAAATTAAATCCGGTAGAGGTTTCTTTTCTTCCTGCACTCTTTTGTATCTCCTATAAACAACTTCCGTCATAGATTCAAAATCATCAACTCCGCTAACAGTTTTGATGTTAAATTTTCGATACTCTTTTTTACTTGGTTTCCCATCAATAAAACAAACCATTGATGCGACTGGATACGAACCTTGAATATTAGAATTATCAAATCCTTCAATTCTCCTTGGAGGAACCGACAACCCCAAATCATCCTGTAGTTGCATAACCATTTTAGGAATAAACTCATTTCGTTTGACTTTTCTTAAACGAACTTCTCCAAGTAACAAATCTGAGTTTCTTTTACTCATTTGCACCAATTTCTTTTTTTCTCCGCGTTCCGGAATAAGTATCTGAACTTTTCTACCAACGATATTGGTCAACCAATTTTCGTAATTGGATATCTCATCAATCTGAAATTCAAGCAAAATTTCACGAGGGATATCATTTGTTGAAGTATAATACTGAACTATAAATTGAGATAGATTTTCTAAATTTTCATCAGCATCAATAATTTTTAAGTAAAATTTTTCTCTTCCGATTAATAATCCATTTCTAATTCGTAATACTACACCTACTCCGTAATTATTTTCTGCAGATACAGTTACAATATCTCTATCAGTTGTGTCGGCTATTACCTTTTTTTGATATTTGGTGAAATGATCAACCGCAATGAGTTGGTCTCGGTATCGTGTCGCATCTTCAAATCGCATTTCTGTACTGGCATTAGACATCTGATTTTGAAGATATTCTCTGATTGACTTATTCCTGCCTTTCAAAAATTGCTCAATTTGATTAACCATTGCTCTATAATCTTCGGTAGAAATTAAACCTTCACACGGACCATCACACCGCTTGATGTGAAAATCCAAACAGACTTTCACTTTCTTTTCTTGGATCGTTTTTTCATTTATGATATGCAAACAAGTTCTAAGATGAAATATATCGTGTGTGGCTTTCATAATTTTTCTTAGATAGCGGACATCTGTATAAGGTCCGTAGTATTTCGCTCCGTCTTTAGGGAGAGTTTTCGTCCTAATAATTTTAACTTGTGGAAATGGTTCATCTGTAATTTGGATATACGGAAATGTTTTATCATCCTTCATCAGAACATTGTAATATGGCCGGTGTTCTTTAATTAAATTTGCTTCAGTGAGAAATGCCTCTACTTCGTTTCTGACGACAATCCACTCCAAATCTGCAATATGTTTAACCATTATTCGAGTTTTATCATCTTTGGTTGCTTGTTTTTGGAAATATGATCGAACCCTGTTTTTCAGAACTTTAGCTTTACCTATGTAAATAATTACATTTTTATCATTTCGGAAAATGTAAACTCCAGGTAATTTTGGTAATTCTTGTATTTTTTTTCTTATCATCTCTTTCATAGCAAGGAGTGTGGAAAATCGAGAATCTTCAATTGGCAATTATACAGTGCCTACTGCAACTACTTCTCTATTCCATACATAGTTCTATCAACACTCCATTTGTTGATTTAGGATGCAGAAATGCAATAAATAATCCTTCTGCACCTTTTCGTGGAGTTTCATCAATCAAACGAACTCCGTTAGACTTTAGATAAGCCAAAGCGGAATGAATATCGTCAACTTTAAAAGCAATGTGGTGGATTCCCTCTCCCCTTTTGTTGAGAAATTTAGCAATAGGAGAAACATCAGAAACCGATTGAAGCAATTCTACTTTTCCATTTCCTGTGTCGTAGATATCAGTTAGAACTTTTTGCTCTTTTATTTCTTCAGTTGAAGAATGGTTGATTCCCAACAACTGTCCAAATAGATTTGCTGGATCATTTAAATCGTTGACTGCAATAGCAATATGCTCTATTGATAAGATTTTAAATGGTATTTTATGTGACATATATCCTCTTTCTCTCAATAAAAATTAACCACGAATAAAAAGCAGAGAGCACTTTTTTATTACAAACTTTTGACTTTGACCTGTTATTCTACTTCTCCTTGCAATTCATAGTCAGTAGCTTGAGTAAATGTAACATCTACAAACTCTCCCAACTGATGTTCACCCGTAACAATTACACGATTATCCACTTCTGGAGAATCTCTGAATGTTCGTCCAATAGAATGTCCATCTGTCGTGTGAGAATCTATTAGCACCGTTTCAGTTGTGCCAATTAATTTTTCGTTTTTCATCAGACTAATATCCTGCTGGAGCATCATCAGTGCATCCATTCTATCAATTTTTATTTGCTCAGGTACATCATTTTTCATTGTAGCTGAAAATGTATCTTCTTCTTCGGAATAAGTAAACACTCCCAATCGGTCAAACTCGAATTCATAAATAAATTTGTATAGCTCGTCAAAATCTTTGTCCGTTTCAGTTGGATGCCCAACAATAACAGATGTTCGAATTGCAATATTTGGATTTGTATTTCGTAGAGCGTCTAATCGTTTTTTTATTCCATTAATTCCCAATCCTCTTCGCATTAGTTTTAATAATCTGTCCGATGTGTGTTGAATTGGAATATCAATATAAGGCACCAATTTTTCAGTATTTTTGAATAACTCAATTACCTCTCTCTGCAAATGTGATGGATGGGCATAATGCAAACGTAACCAATCTAAATCATCAATTTTGTTCAATTCTCTTATTAGTTCGTGTAATCCTTTTCTCGGATTCAAATCCCAACCATAAGATGTTGTGTCTTGTGCGATAAGTAAAATTTCTTTCACTCCAGTATCAACCAATCGTTGTGCTTCGCCTACACACCAATCAATGGATTTGCTTTTTTGCACACCTCGAATCAGTGGAATTGAGCAGAATGAGCAACCATTATCACATCCTTCTGCAATTTTTAGATATGCGTAGTGGTTCGGAGTAAGCAACGACCGGAAAAACTCAGGGTCATTTTTGGAGTATGGTTTTCCAGTTAAAAACGATACAATCTTAGCATGGTCATTAATACCAAAGAATTCATCCACTTCTGGTAACTCTTTCCGGAGTTCTGAGCCATACCTTTGAGAAAAACATCCCATCACAATTAACTGTTCAACATTGGCTGTTTTTTTTAGTTCGGCTGCATCTAAAATTACTTCTATAGATTCCTTCCGAGCGGCATCTAAAAATCCACAAGTATTAACAATTACTATATTAGAATCTTCTGGATTATCAACGATATTCAGTTTTCCTGTTCGTAAACCACCAAGTAGAATCTCAGAATCCACCAAATTTTTCGCACAACCCAAACTGATTAGTGAAATTGATTTATTTTTACTCATTTTCTATCCCAATCAATCCTTTGAGATATGAATCCATATCAAATGGTACTAGGTCATCCACTTGTTCGCCAACGCCAATATAATAGACAGGTAAATTTAGTTCCAGCATTATAGGAACAGCAATTCCACCTCGTGCAGTTCCATCCATTTTAGTCAGAATGACACCATCTATTGGTAGATATTTATTAAATTCGCGTGCTTGCTGAATTCCGTTTTGTCCTGTGTTAGCATCAATAGTTATCAATACATCAACTTCATCGGTCATTTTTCTAACGACTCGATTTATCTTCTCAAGCTCTTTCATTAAATTTAGTGATGTATGCAATCTACCTGCAGTATCAACTATGATTCTATCCACATTTTTGGATAAACCTGAGTTTACACCATCAAACGCAACTGCTGCAGGATCACTAGTTCCCTCGTTTGCAACTAATTGGACTTTTAATCGTTTAGACCATTCGCGAATCTGTTCAACTGCGGCAGCACGGTAAGTATCTCCTGCAACTAACAAAACTGATTCACCGTCTTTGGAAAATTCACCTGCTAGTTTTGCTGCTGATGTGGTTTTTCCCGTGCCATTAATTCCAACTAATAGAATCGTTTTTCTAAGGGGTTTTGTTTGAATTTTCCCGTTAAGAAGCAAGTCCATTGAATTTAGAAATCGTTCTTCCCAAGCCAAATTTTTATCATCAGATTTTGACAGAGAATCGACGATATTATCCACAACTTCCCAGCCCAAATCTGCTTGTAGTAATGCTTCTTCTAGTTTTTCTAAATCATCTGCCGAAAGATGTTTCTTACCGGAAATTCCTGTAAACATATTCGCAATTTTGGTTCTTGTCTTTTTGAGCCCAGAATAAGTCTTTTTGAAAAATTTGAACATTATATATTATGCTTCCCGAAATATTGAAAATATCTTTTCATGTAGTAGTAAGTGCTAATTCCCATCAAAACTAACGAAACTGCGTATAACAATTCTTGCATAATTCCTATAAATTTTGGAAAAATACTCGGTTCAATTAGAATATACATCATCATCATCAAAGTTGTAGAAACTATGAAAAACTTCCCTGTCCAGTTTGCCTGAAACACTTCACTACCTTTGCGCATTAGATAAATTCCAGTTACACCAATAATAATATCACGGATAGCTAATAATCCGAAAAATATAGAAAAACGAATTGGATAGAGATAAATCAGATAAATTGCAACAACTAGCAAACATATCTTATCTGCAACTGGGTCAATTATTTTACCGAATTTTGTGACTTCTCCAGCTTTTCTTGCAACAAAACCATCTATCATATCTGACAAAATAATCAACACGAAATAAACTAATATTTGTGTCCAATTCTTCTGCTCTTGGTATAATGCAATGGTAAGCGGGATTGCCATAAATATCCGGCTGATACTGATCAGATTTGCAAGCGTCAATATTCTATCTTCTCGGGTTTGTAATCTCTTTCGTAATATTTTCTTTTTCGATTGATTCATTATTAGTGGTTCCGTTGAATATTAAAATCTAAAATTTCCAACAAAGACGATTTATATTCAGAAGACGGAAAAATATTAAGTTCTGTTTTAGCTTGCTCGGTGATTTCGTTCAACTTTTGCTCAGTATATTCTATTCCACCTTCGGAAATAATCACTTCTCGTATTTTATCCAAATCACTTTTCCGAGCATATTTCTTTATCATTCGTTTCAATTTTCTTTGTTCAAATGAAGATAATGAAGAAAACAGATGAATTAATGGTAGAGTTAGCATATTTTTCTTAACATCAAATCCAAGTGGTTTGCCGACTTGAGTTACATTGCCTATAATGTCGAAAAGGTCGTCTTTAATTTGAAATGCAATTCCCAATTTTTCCCCAAAACTTCGCAAAGCTGAACGAAGTTTCTCATCTTTAGTAACTGTTATCGCTCCAACCTCACACGATGCTGCAAATAATGAAGCTGTTTTATCAGATACCATTTTAAAGTAAATGTCTTCGGTAATATCCTTTTTAATGGCTTTCTCAATTTGCAATATCTCACCTTGACTCAATCTCTCAGCAGTTTCTGATAAAACTTTAAGAGCATCAAAATCTTTTAAATGAACCATATTGGTTAGTGCTTTGGAAAACATATAATCACCAACTAAAATCGCTATTTTATTTTTCCACACTCGCTTTACCGAAGGCCAACCTCGTCGAGTATCTGCACTATCAACCACATCATCGTGGATAAGAGTTGCTGTATGAATCATCTCTATAAGTGCAGATGCACGATAAGTTAACTCGTTTGCTTCTCCGCACATTCTAGCTGATAACAGAGCTAATCTCGGACGCAACTGCTTCCCTTTTTGACGAGAAATATATTTGATAACAGTATTTATTAATTTTACATCAGATGAAAGTGATTCATCAAAATATTTGCTAAATTTCTGAATATCATCTTTAATCGGTATTGCAGATTTCTCTAATAATGCTTTGATATCTTTCATCATCTAATCTTCCTGATGCAATTTTTGAACAAGTTGATATGGTGATAGGCGTTTTTGTCTGTCTTTTGCGATTTCTTTGTCTAATATTTTTTGATTTTCGTCATTCCAAAATTCTAATTCAAATTTAGAAACTATGAGTTCTTTAATTTTACGAATATATCTTTGTTTTAGTTTCCGATGATGATGGCCAGTTGAAATGATATGTTTTCTATGTTCTTCAGATGCTTGGACTAATTCGTCAATTCCATCGTTTTGTATGGCAATTGTTTTTACAACTTTTGGCTTCCAAACATCTGGATTATTTGGTAATACTGATAACAAATTTTTCAGTGTAATTGCTAACTTATTTGCACCTTCTCTGTCAGCTTTGTTGATCACGAACACATCTGCTATCTCCATTAAACCTGCTTTCATCATTTGGATTTCATCACCTGATTCTGGAACCAAAACTACAAAAACAGTATCAGTTGCTTGAATCACATCCAATTCGACTTGTCCAACTCCAACAGTTTCAAAAAGAATAACATCATATCCTGCGGCATCAAAAACATCACCTACTTCACGAGTGCTTTGAGCTAAACCTCCTTGTCCACCTCGACTCGCCATACTACGGATAAATACTCCTGCATCTTTATGGTGATTTAACATTCGGATTCTATCACCCAACAATGCACCGCCGGTAAATGGACTGCTTGGGTCAACACCAATTACTGCAACGGTTTTATTTTGGTTTCTAAATGATTTTATTATTTTATCCGTTAGAGAACTTTTTCCTGAACCTGGTGGCCCTGTAATTCCAATACGATATGCCTTCCCAGTAAATGGAAATATTGCTGACAGAATTTCTCTACTAACTTCATTTTCACTTTCAATTATTGAAATAGCTCTAGCAATAGATATTCGCTCTCTTGATTGAATTCCTTTTATTAAATCACTGGTCATAATGAATGTTTATGGAATATTTGAGAATATTTACGATTTGTATTTAGGAAAATTTCTTTCCAAAAGCTTTTCTGAAATATAAATAATCTGGAATAATCAAAGTATGTCCATCTTTTAACAAAACATGCCTTTCTTCCAGAATTTTAAATACCCGAGAAACAGTTTCTCTAGATGTTCCTGCCATACTTGCAATATCTTGTTGGTATGGGAGGTTTGGAATAGTTACTCTTCCATTTCTTATCACACCTCGATCTTCGGCAAGACTTAGGATAGAAACACCAATCCTATGTTCAGCATCAGATAGTGATAAAGCTTCAATTTGTTGATCTGACTTTCGTATTCTTCTAGCAAGTTCTCCTAATAATAAATATGTAATCTTAAAGTTCTTTTTCAAAAGTTCAACAAAATTACTTTGACTCATTGCGTAAACCTCGCAATCTTCTTGTGCCATAGCATTTGCAGAACGAGCTTCCCCATCAAGGATTGCCATTTCACCAAAGAACTCACCTGTTCCAAGAAGAGCAAGAATAACTTCTTTTCCCTCTTCGTTTAAACGAGTAATTTTTACGGTACCACTTTTGATAAAATATACAATGTCTCCGTATTCTTCCTCAATGATAATCATGCTTCGTTTTGGATATTTACGAAGACTAAGAACTTTTTCAACTTGTTCTGTCACTTCATCTGAAAGATCACGAAATATCGGAATTGTCCTTAGAAATTCATCTACCATATATGATAATCCCCCACTTTGGTATAAAAATAAGTATCTAAAAATACGAATTATTTTTCATTAAAAACCCCATTAGAGTAAAGAAATAAAAAGTTATTTATTTTTTTAATAATCCTCTTAGAAAATCCAATCGAACCTCTTTCTCAACAATTTAACTCTTTATCAAACAGAATTGATCCGCTAGATGGTCGAGCAATCAATCAATTGATGAAGTAGTTTATCCATAAAATTTTATTTTAGAATAAGAATTGGTAAATTCACATAAAACTGCATAAATTATTGGGCTATTTTCGAGATAACATTTAGAATTCAAAGGAAATTTAATGAGTATTAATAAATCAGTAATGAAACGCATTCGACAAGCAAGAAAAGCGCAAGCTAGCAACAAACATTATAAATCGATGATGAAAACCGCTATCAAGAAAACGATGGCGTTAACAACTAAAGAAAATTCAGAATCAATTTTGAAAGATACTATTTCAATTATTGATAAAGTCGCTGGAAAGGGAATTATCCACAAAAATAAAGCAGCGAGACAAAAATCTAGAGTAACTTCTTACATAAATAGTTTGAGTTAATTTAATTTGTATTAATATAAAAAAGGGGCTGAAGTTCAGCCCCTTTTTTTATATATTCAGCAATTACTATTTACTATTGTGGTTTTCTATAATTCGGTGATTCTTTTGTAATATTTACATCGTGAGGATGATTCTCTTTTACTCCAGAACTAGTAATTTTTACAAATTTAGCGTTTTTATGAAACTTATCTATTGTTCTAACACCACAATAACCCATTGAAGCTCTTAATCCTCCAACCAATTGATGTACCGTATCTTTTAGTGGTCCTTTATAAGGCACCATACCTTCTATTCCTTCTGGAACTAATTTATTAGCTTCGCTACCATCTTGAAAATATCGGTCTTTACTTCCTGCTTTCATCGCAGCGAGAGATCCCATTCCTCGATATGATTTAAAACTACGACCTTCGTATAAAATATATTCACCAGGACTTTCGTCGGTTCCTGCAAAAACTCCACCGAGCATTACTGAACTCGCACCTGCTGCTATTGATTTTGCTACATCGCCTGAGTATCGAATTCCTCCATCGGAAATTACTGAAATCCCATATTTTGCAGTAAGTTCACATACATTCTGAATTGCAGTTAATTGTGGCACTCCAACACCAGCAATCACACGAGTTGTACATATCGAACCAGCACCAATACCTACTTTCACAGCATCAACTCCTGCATCAATTAATGCCATCGCTCCATCGCCGGTAGCTACATTCCCGGCAATCAATTCAATGTTGGAATATTGCTTTCTGATTTTTTTAATTGTATCCAACACACCTTTGGAATGTCCGTGAGCAGTATCTACAATTAAAATATCCACTTGTGCTTCTACTAATGCTGAAGCTCTGTCCATAGTATCATCAGAAACTCCAACGGCTGCACCGACTAATAATCTTCCGTGTTTATCTGCGGAAGCATTGGGATGGCTTTCCTTTTTCAGAATATCTTTAACGGTAATAAGTCCGCACAATGTACCATCATCGTCAACGACAAGCAATTTTTCAATTCTGTTTTCCTGAAGGACCGCTTTCGCTTTTTCTAATGTTGTACCCTTTTTTACTGTTACAAGATTCTCACTAGTCATTCTAGATGTTATTGGTAAATCCAAATTCGTTTCAAAACGGATATCTCGATTAGTCAGGATACCAACAAGCTTTCCTTCATCAACAACTGGTACTCCAGAAATATGATAAGTTGCCATAATTTCTACTGCATCTCGAATCGTTTTGGTTGAAGGAAGCGTAATCGGATCTAAAATCATTCCACTCTCGGAACGCTTAACTTTATCCACTTCTTTTGCTTGTTGTTCGATAGACAAATTTTTATGAATAATGCCAACTCCACCTTCTCGAGCTAATGCGATTGCAAGGCGACTTTCTGTAACGGTATCCATTGCGGCACTGATAATCGGAATGTTCAATGATATTTTGTTGGTTAGTTTTGCTTTAATATCAACTTCTTTCGGTAAAACTTCCGAATATGCCGGTTCTAACAATACATCATCGAATGTTAGTGCTTCTTTCATTCTAAACTCCCTATTACTTTTTCTACTTCTTCAAGTATTTCACAAGATTTAACTAATTCTTGCATCCGAGTATGATCCGGATACAATGGACGGTCAATATCAAGAAAATCTACATATTTACGGATAATTTCTTTAGCTTTTGTTACTCCAGTGCCAAAATTATAATCTCTAAAATCTAACGCTTGTGCTGCGGCCATAAATTCAATTCCGAGAATACCGTAAGCATTATCTAATATTTGGAAATTTTTGATTGCTGTATTCATTCCCATAGACACAAAATCTTCTTGATCTGCGGCGGCTGGTATTGACTGTATTGATGCAGGAGCAGACAATATTCTCTGCTCGACAATCTGCATATCAGCAGTATATTGAGACAACATCAAGCCGGAAAACATTCCAGCACCTTTTGTTAAAAAAGCAGGTAACCCCACACTCAAAGCAGGATTATTCAATCTGTTCATTCTTCGTTCGGATACAACACTCACCATAGTGATTGATACACCAACCATATCCATAGGCAATGATACCGGTGAACCCTGAAAATTCGCGCCAGATAATTGCATATTTTCTTCAGGGAAGAAAACAGGATTATCCCCCACACCATTTAATTCAATCTCAACCTGTGAACGAGCATATTCCAATGCGTCATGTGCTGCACCAATAACTTGAGGAGTAGATCGCATAGAGTAAGCATCCTGCACTTTGCACTTGATTTTGTCTTCTGCAAGGTCTCCATTTTCTACTAATTTTCTGATTGCTTTTGCAGACCTGATAGCTCCAACAAATCCGCGTGCTTGATGAAGTTTTGGTAGATACGGTTTCATATTTGCTTTGAGTGCTTCTAACGACATTGCACAGGCAATTTCTGCCTGTTTGAACCAACGATTTGTATCATAAATCAAAATTGCACTCATCGCCGTAAGCAAATTGGAACCGTTTATAGTGGCCAAGCCATCTCTGGCTTCGAGCCCCGGAACAGGAATCCCGGCTCTGTCTAACGCTTCTTTGCCTTCTAATAATTCACCTTTATAATATGCTTTTCCTTCTCCTAACATAAGAAGTGCAATTTGCGACATCGGAGATAAATCACCACACGCACCTACGGAACCCTTTTGACAAACGAACGGAGTTACACCTTTATTCAACATTTCGATTAAAGTAATTGTTATTTCGGGTCGGCACCCTGATCGACCTTTTGCGTGAACATTTATCCTACCAGCCATTGCACCACGGACATATTCAATTGGAGCAGGATCACCAATACCTGCGGCGTGGTTATAAATCAAATATTTCTGAAAATCTTTTATCTGACTGTCATCCAATACTACTTCAGAAAATTCTCCTATGCCAGTATTCACGCCATACATAATTTCGTGTGCTTTAATTTTCTCTTCGAGCATTGCTCTACATTTTTTAATTCGTTCGAGAGCATCAGGATGAAGTTCTACTTTTTCATTTAACCGTGCTATGCTAACTAATTTCTCAATTGTTAAGCCTGATCCGTTTAAAATTACTGCCATTTTAACTCCTCAATTATGTTTATTAAATTAAAGTATATTGATATTTCTCCTTAAAACAGCAAAAACCACTGTTTCCAGATGCGCAAATTTATTTTGAGTTTATGTTCTTTTCTAAAGGAAATTTTTAGAGCCAATAATTACAGATTCAATATCAGTGTATGGCTTTGTAATTGTAACTGGCAAAGAATTTAAAATTACACTTCCATATTGAGACTTTAATAGACGAGGATCTGTTAATATACAAATCCCGGAATCTTCCATACTTCTAATAAGTCTTCCAAATCCTTGCTTAAATCGAACCGTTGCATCTGGAACCTGAAATCCCATAAACGCATTTTCTCCCATTTGTTTATATTTTTCAATATTAGCAATTACTAAAGGTTCTTTTGGATTAGCAAATGGAATTTTTACAATCATTAGAATTTCAACTAAATCACCAGGAAAGTCAACTCCTTCCCAAAAACTTGCAGTTCCGATAAGTATTGAATGAGGATGCTTTTTATAACCACGAATCAATGATTTACGATTTCCACCTGGTAATTGGACAAATAATTTTCTCTCACTCTGAAACATGTTAGAATGCAATAATTCTCGCAATGCTCTAGTTTGGCTATATGCTGTGCATAGCACTAGCATTCTACGAGGAATTTCCTTAGATAATCTATCAATTTGTTCTGCAACTGCTCGCATATACTCTGGACTATTTACATTGAGATTTGATGCAAAAGTGAATACACTCATTTGATCTTCATAGAAAAACGGAGAATGATAAATTTTCTCTTTTACAGTTTTTTCTTCTGACAATTGATCAATTCCTAAAGATTTTTTTAAGTATTTGAATTCATTATCAACAGCTAAGGTTGCTGAACAAACTACTCCGCCAGCTTCTCTGGAAAATATCGTATTTGCTAAAATCGGACTGACATCACGCGGAGCACAATTCAGAAAAGAATAAATTTTTCTACCTTGCTGAATGAATGAAGACCAAACAATATCTGAGCTATCTACATTCAAAGTGCGTTCGACGATTGTAATCAATTCTTGTATATTGTTGAATCTAACTCCAAGCTCTCTGATAAAAGAACGATTTGCTTCTTCGCAATTTTTTTGCAATATTTCGTAAAAATATTCAGTTTTTTTCTGATAGTCTTTTAGCAATTTCAAAAAGTCAAACGGAGTTGGATATACATCACTAAACTCCGTTTCACCCGAATAATATGTAAATTTTTCTTCGTAATAAGTAAACTTCTTTCCTGTTTGAAGCTTGTTGTCCCTATATGAATGAAAAAATTCCGTTAATGCTAATTTCAACTCTTTTGAATGATTTTCCAACTCAATCAAATTATCTTCTAATTCAGGATAATTATTTATCAAATCTTCTATCTTATTTTTGAACAATTTGTTTTTACGAGAAATGAATGAAAATATATCGTTGAAAGATCTATCTCCCATTTGACAAATCAGTTGATCCCATGCTGCCGCAACTAAATTGTGGCCCTCGTCTATCACATAATTAAATGTATCCGGAAGACCAGATGTTTTACGCATAACTTCATTGATAAATAACGAATGGTTCACAACAATTACATCGGCTTTGTGAATCTTCTGCCTGATTTTACCAAGAAAACAACCGTCATTCTTTTCACAGCGATTATTTGTGCAATATCCAGGTTCGCTACGGATTAACCTCCAAACGCGACCAGAATTTCGTAAATTAAATCCTGTGCATTCACTAATATCACCGGATTTAGTATGTTTTTCCCAAACGAGAATAGGAATGAGACTTTCACAATCGGTTGAAGTTAGAATACTGCTATTATCCAAAATATTTTGTAGGCGAGTTTTACACAAATAATTTCTGCGACCTTTCAAAATCACAACATTCAAATCCACATTTACGATTTCTGCAAGTTGCGGAATGTCCTTATAAAATAATTGATCTTGTAAATTTTTAGTATATGTTGAAACTACAAGCGGTATATCAGTTTGTTTGCGATTTAATATGCCAGCTGATAAATACGCCAAAGATTTCCCTAATCCTGTTCCAGCTTCGGCAAGTAATATTTCACCTCTCTGAAAAGCATTAAATACATCATCTGCCATATTTATCTGCGTTTTTCTCGGTTCATATCCATCCCATTTTTTGGATATTGCTCCACCTTCATCAAACCAATTATTTACAGAATCTGGAATATCTTGATGCTCATCTGAAGATTTGTGTTGAAATATAGAATTATTCAATTCTTTTTTTATTGTAGATGAAATAAGTCCGTTAACATTTTTTTCTATTACAGCAGATCGAATTATATTCTTGAACAAGGTTTCATTATAAATACCTGAATTCTGAATAACATCGTAAATTTCTTGAATCACTTGTAATGGATAAGATGATGCTTCGCAGACGAGTTCAGTGAATATCTTGCCAGTGTTTAGAGTATCAGCTCCTGCTCGATGTGCTCCTTCGCTCGAAATTCCAAAATATTCGCTAATTCCACCCAAATTGAACTCGTGATGAAAAAATAGAAACGCTCGAGATAAAGTGTGGGTATCGTAGCATTCAATATTTTCAGGCAAGCGTAAATCGTTTTTATTAAGCTGATTCTCAATAAATCCAATATCAAATCCCACATTATGCCCAACAAGAGGTGTTGTTCCTATAAAGTCCAATAATTTGGGAAGAATTGTTGCAATTTTTGGAGCATTGTTGACCATCCCGTTTGTTATTCCTGTCAATTCTACAATTTCATCAGGAATACGAATTGTTGGTTTTACTAAAGTTGAATACTCTTCTGCTGGTTTTCCATCAACAAAACGATATGCTGATATTTCTGTTATTGAATCATTTTGTGGATTTAATCCTGTTGTTTCAAGATCGAAAGCAATGAATTCACTCAGTTTGAGCGATTTCAATAATTCTTTGATATTAAGTTTGTTTACCATTTAATATTATGTTTTCTCTTTTCATTAGCAAAAAGCAGGGAGCATTTTCAATTATCAATTGTCATTTACAAGTGCTAATAACCTCTCTTTTTTACCACAAAGAAATAAAGTTGAAAGTCATTGATTATAAATCGCAATTCTTCAATCATTATTATTATATCCTTTAAACTTTCTCTCAAATTCCAGTAAACACTTTCACCACATCCAAAATTAATGATGGTTTTTTGGAAACCGCCGCTTTAAATATTTTGGTTAAAGTTCGATTACCAACGGGAATTTTCGCTATTTTTTCAGCAATACCGTTAAGGTCAGCATCGGAAAATTCGGAAATAGTTTCTTTTATTCTATAAAATCTTTTGTGATTATCGCCAAAAGCTTTCTTTACTTCTTTAGCATATTTCTGAAGTTGTTCCGCCGAAGTATCATTTTTCTTGATTGATTCGCTGGCTACTTGTCCTGCAATCCAACCTGATTTCATAGCAGATATAATTCCACCTCCGGTCATTGGATTCACAAAATGTGCGGCATCTCCAATCAACATCAAATTATCAGTTATGGGATTTTTCATAGGTTTAGCACACGGAACTCCACCACAAACAGTTGTTAGAATTGAAGCGTTAGGATATTCTCTGTCCATAAATTCATCTAACCATTTTTTGGCAGATTTCTGACCATTGAATTTGCCACTAATTCCAAGTCCGATATTCGCCATACCATTTCCTTTTGGGAATACCCATAAATATCCTCCTGGAGAATATGTTTCGCCCATGTAAAAATCAATTCTGTTTGGATGAACATCAACATTGGCAACTGTGTATTGAACACAGGATTCAATATCTTTCATTTTTAACTGCGTTCTAAGTCCAGCCCATCTACCAATACGAGATTCTACTCCATCAGCACCAATAACTAGTTTTGCACGAATATCTTTTTCTTCTCCAAAATGTTCGACTTTTACACCACAGATTTTATTGTTCTCGACAATTAAATCACTAACATACGCTTTGGTATATATTTCTGTACCTTTGTCGGATGCAATTTGTGCTAAATCGTAATCAAATATTCGCCTGTTTAAAATAAATCCTTGTTGTGATGTTAAATGAGCATCAATTTTTGTTCCATTTGGAGATATTAATCTAAACTCTGATATTTTAGTAGCAATCCACGAATCTCTTGGCTCTACGAATTGACGAAGACCGCCCTCACTAACTGCCTCCCCACATCTGACAGGATAACCAATATCTCTATCCTTTTCGAGAATGCAAACGCTAACACTGGATTCTGCAATCATTTTACCAGCAATTGAACCAGCAGGACCACCACCTACAATTATAACATCATAATTAGTTTTCATCTACAACCTCCAATACTTCGATTGGACAAATTTCTACACAGAGTTTACAATCTGTGCATATTTCGTTGTTTATTGAAATTGATGCTTCTTTTAATTCGATGCAGTCCACAGGACAAACAGAAACACAAGTCCCACAAAAATCACATTTATTTTTTTTTATGTTTATCATATTATTTTTATTGTTGTATCTAACCTTCTACTACAAAAGTAGGGTAATGCAAATCAAATCTATGCCAATAATAGTATTTACTCAAATAAAACACAATAAATACCGCTGGAAATAACCACGGATAAACAACCATCACAAAAAATGATAGTAAGAAAATAGAATAGCGAATTGTTCTAAGAACATCACTTTCTTTTCTTCTGAATATAGTTACAATGTAAAATGGTAGTGCTACAATCGTAGCTGTTGAACTAATTGGATCACTCAGTTTTAACCCGACAACAAATGCGATTAAAACCAAAATAGTTGCTAATACAATTGTTGGAAGAAATCCGAATTTCACTGCAAATGTAGTCGCATTAGTTTCAGAATCCCCTTTTCTATCTGGGATTGTGGTCAATAGCGATACAGCAATAAAACACAAGATATACGGAGATAGCGAAGTGAATAAGTCCAAATTGATTGATGAGAAAAATCCAATGCCTTCTTCCGAAAACGCCATAACCCATCCAGCAAAATAGAGAAGGAATCCTGCTATCGCATTGATTACAGCACCAATAATCGGTTTCTTTTTGGCTTCGAGTGGTTTCAGATTGTATAAAACTCCCCAAAATAAAAATAATAACAAACCTATTAGTAGAATTCCAAAGTTCACAATTATTAAAGATAATATTCCAATGCCCAACGAAATTTTCATTATCAGTTCAGCTTTTGTTATTTTAATCTTATTTCCAACAATAAATAATTTTTTATTGACATTGTCGCTATCTACATCTTTAATCTGATTTAAAATAAATGTACTCGCAGAAATAAATGAAAATCCAATAAACAGAATAAACACTTTCACATCAAATGCAACCAACCAAATCGGATATTCAGTAAATTGCATTTTTGCCATTGCCATTCCAACGACAATCATCACCCAAACCGGAAAAAATAGCGTTGGTCTTAACAAAAATAATATATCAAATACCGGTACTATTTTTCTGTGGATCGGATTATTTTTCAAAAACTTTTTTATCATTTTGTCCTCTAATTTTAATTGGATAGCTCCCAGAAAAACACGCCGTACAGAAATTATCTCCGTCAATACTCATTGATCTCAACAATCCCTCAAGGGATAGGTATTGAAGGGTATCTACATCAATAACTTTTTTAATATCTTCAAGCTCGCGACCATTTGCTACTAATTCTTCTTTGGTTGGAAAATCCATTCCATAAAAACAAGGATATCGAACAGGTGGTGAGCTTATTCGGACATGAACCTTTTTCACACCACCATCACGAAGAAGTTTTGCGAGCTTTTTTAGAGTAGTTCCACGGACTATGGAATCATCCACAATTACCACTTCCCTATCGTTGAGCACTCCTTTAACTGTATTGAATTTCAATCTAACAGATAAGTCACGAAGTTTCTGTGAAGGAAATATAAATGTCCTCCCCACATAATGATTTCGGATTAGACCGATATCATATTTTGTATCCGACCGACGAGAATATCCCAATGCACAAGTATTGCTTGAGTCTGGAACAGAAATCACAATATCTGCAGTATCAATACTACTTTCTTCTGCTAACACTTTCCCAAATTTCCGCCGGAGTTTATCCACATTTTCTCCAAATATTTTAGAATCCGGGCGAGAAAAGTAGATATATTCAAATATACAATGCTTCGTTGGTTTCTTCTCGGTAAATTGTTTTGAACGCAACCCGTTTTTGTCAATTATTACCATTTCACCAGGTTCTATATCGCGTATAAAATAAGCACCGAGTAAATCCAAAGCACAAGTTTCTGATGCTAAAATTGTAGTCTCTCCGAGTTTTCCCAAACACAAAGGTCTTATTCCGTGTGGATCTCTTGCAGCAATTAGTTCATTTTCAGTAATCACGAGTAATGAATAAGCACCTTCAATTTTCTGAAGTGCTTTTTCTAATCGTACATCAACCGTTTCGCCTTCTTCGTGAGCCATAAGATGAATTATAATCTCTGTATCGGTAGTAGTTTGGAAAATTGCTCCGTTTTTTTGAAGTTCCTTCCTAATCTCAGCAATATTCACTAAGTTACCATTATGAGCAATTGAAATCGTGGAATCATCAATATTGAACATTAACGGACCAACATTTTTGGGGTCGTCATTACCAGTAGTTGAATATCTTGTATGTCCAATTGCACAATCACCGGGAAGTTCATTAAATATGTCGTGATTATGAAATACATCAGACACCAATCCAAGCCCCATATGGCGATGGAGGCTACCGTCATTTGAGGAGACAATTCCAGCACCCTCTTGACCACGATGTTGTTGGGCATATAAGCCCATATAAGTCAATGTTGATGCTTCAGGATTTCCAAATATCCCCATTATACCGCACATATTATTCTCTCTCCGTATCTAATTCAATCGTTTGATTTTCTATTTTCGAAGTATCCATTTCACTTTCTGTAAAATTTTCTGCTATTACATTCTTTTTTGGGAAAGTAGATAACTGGGCATCTACATAAGCATCCAGCATTCCCATTACAAATAATCCAACCATCCACCACGCCCAAGTGTTTCGTTTCCCGATTGATGTTGAATTTTTATATTCTACAAATTTACTTGTGGCGTAATATTCTGCGGACATAAACCCAACTGCTTTGATGTATTTACCATTGTAAATTTGACCAAGTCCTGGAATAACGCTTAATTTCCAAGCCAGTTTCGGATTTTTTATTTTTGTCGAATCAATATAACTTTCCTGCGAAAAACTGAAATTAATCAGAAATAATCCGATTATCATAAAAATAAGCAGTTTAGTTAATAGTTTCACAGTTTATTTTTCCACCAATGCAATAGCTTCTATTTCTACATTTGCACCTTTAGGGAGTGCAGATACTTCAACAGCAGATCGAGCTGGAAGTTCATCTGTAAAATATACTGAGAATACTCTATTGAGAATGTCATAATTTTTCAAATCAGTCAAATATACCGTGATTTTTACAATTTTATTCATTGAACTTCCACCGGCTTCGATAATTGCTTTGAGGTTGTCCATTGCTTGTCGAATTTCCGATGCAAAGTCATCTTGAACCATCTCTCCAGTTTCGGGATTTATTGCAATCTGTCCTGAAGTGAAAATTAAGTTGTCGGTTTTGATTCCTGGAGAATAGGTTCCAATCGGTGTAGGAGAATCGTTTGTTGATATTACTTCGCGAATTTCATTCTTCATATTTCACCTCATTCAAAAGTTATATATGGCAATATTTTTCTGAATTTCTTAGGTCCAATTCCAGACACTTTCAATAAATCATCTAAATCCTTAAACCCACCCATCTCTTTTCTCTTCTCAATTATCCTTTTTGCAAGAACCGGTCCAACGCCAGGTAAATCAACCATTTCAATTTCATCAGCTGTGTTAATGTTAATAGAATATTCCTCATTAGAATCTTTCTCAATGTTAGAATAAATTTTAGAAATTTCTTCCGATATCCCAACAAGTCTAAGATTGTCAGAATTCCCATCGAACATATATTTTTTTGCAATTAATCCAATAATACCCACTACAAGCAGAGAAGACAATACCAAAATTATACTTTTCTCTTGCTTAGTAAATATCTTCATTAACTGAATTTTTCAAATTTTGGTTCAACTGGTAATTCTTGTTTCAAGGACTTTAGTAAATCTTTTACTTTTCCACTTAATTTTGATGGAGTTAGAATTTGGACTTTAACTAACAAATCTCCTTGTCTGTGACTATTCAATTCTGGAATCCCTTTACCTTTTAGTCGTAACACTTGCCCTGATTTGATTCCTGCAGGTATTTTGAGTTTGACTTTTCCAGCAAGAGTTGGGATTTCTATTGTTTCACCAAAGACAGCTTGAGGATATTGTATCCATGTCTCTAGCAAAATATTGTTTCCATCGCGAGTAAATAATTGATGTGTTTTCTCATCAAAATACACTATCAGATTACCCGGAATACTACCTTTAGGTCCGTGATTTCCCTCGTTTTGTTTTGTCATGTAATTTCCGGTAGAAACGCCTTGTGGAATTTCGATTTCAATAGTAGAAGTTTTCTTGACTCTACCGTCGCCACGGCACGAACGACATGGATTAGAAATAATTTCTCCACTTCCTTTACATTGATAACAGGGTTGAACATTAATAACTTGACCTAAAAATGACTGCTGAACTTGGCGAACTTCACCATTTCCGTGGCAAGTAGGGCAAGTAGTTGGTTTTGTGCCTGGTCTAGCTCCACTTCCGTTGCAATCTCCACAAGCTTCTAATCGCTTTATTTTTACAGTTTTAGTTGTGCCTTTTTGGATTTCTTCTAAAGTTAGTCCTATAGATATTTTAAGGTCACTACCCTTTTGGTGGTACTGTCTCCCTTGAGTTCTTCTCCCGAAAATATCACCAAAACCACCTCCTGAAAAGATATCTCCAAAAGTACTAAAAATATCGTTTATGTCAGTAAAACCACCACCACCAAATCCACTTGCATTTTCAAAACCAGAATGTCCAAACTGATTATATCTTGCTCTTTTATTATCATCCTTGAGAATTGAATATGCTTCAGCAGCTTCTTTGAAATTCTTCTCAGCTTGTTCATCTTCTGGATTTTTATCAGGATGATATTTCATCGCTACTTTCCGATAAGCTTTTTTGATTTCATTACTGGAAGCATTCTTATCAACACCTAATATCTCGTAATAATCTCTCATTTGTTAACAATCGCTTTATTTACAATAACTTTAGCATGACGAATAATTTTATCATGATATTTATAACCTTTTTCAAATTCCTCTAAAATAATTCCATCTTCTTCTTCTGTTTCTTTGCTCATAAGAGCATCATGAAGTTCTGCATCAAATTTTTCACCTTTAGATTTAAAACCAACAATATCGTTTTTTGTTAATGTGATTTCGAACTTTTCTTTAACAAGCTTGATACCATCTAACAGTTTATTAAGATCTTTTGAGTTAGATGTTGATTCAATTGTTCTCTGCAAATCGTCCATTATTGGCAGAATATCCTTAACTAATTTTTGTGCTGCATATTTGAGTAGATCGCTTTTCTCATTTATTGTGCGACGCTTGTAATTATCAAACTCAGCAAGCAAACGAACATTTTTTTCTTTTAACAAATCTCGATCTTTGGTTAGTAAATTTAATTTATCATGGGTATCTTTATTTTTTTTCTCA
The DNA here is from genome assembly GCA_014381725.1 of Fidelibacterota bacterium. GTDB lineage: Bacteria > Fidelibacterota > Marinisomatia > SCGC-AAA003-L08 > JACNLC01 > JACNLC01. The sequence continues at coordinate 49,512 of JACNLC010000045.1, forward strand.
ATTTTTTTTATAGAAATACTATCCTTAGACTTTTTGGACTTTAAATTATTTTTAACTTTAGATTTTGTGTCTTTGTTAGACTTTTTAACTGTCATCTAATTTTTCCTTAATTTTTCAATATCAAATGTACAAATTACTTCTTAATAAAGATTCTAAATTTAATAAAATAGACTATTCTTAACCAAGAGATGAGAGAGCCAACTGGAACATTTTGAATTAATTCAGTTATTTTAAGTATTTTGAAATTCCCCTGTAACTTCCAACTAGTCCCAAGAAAGTTCCAATACATAAGTTTCCTGATATAATAAAATTAGGATTTATTAAATCAATTGGAACAAAAGGAGTTACGATATAATCCAATAGTGCTTTTAAAAGCCATAATATTCCTATAGAAAATCCTGCGCCGATGAGTCCTTGATACACTCCTTCAAGAAGAAATGGGATTTTTATAAATATATTACTCGCACCTAAAAGATGAAGGGTTGCAATATTATCCTCTTTCGAATGTATAATAAGGCGAATTGTGTTTGATACTAAAATTACCGATACCAGAAATATTATAATTCCTGCAATGACACTACTTCCAAGAACATTTTCAATGATTTTATCCACGCGAGCAATCATTCCTGATTGATATGTTGCTTGCTCAACTTTGGGAATTAATCTAATTTCGTTGACAATAGTTCGCAGTCCATTAGGATTACGCTGTTCAATTGATAGTTCAAATTTCCCACCCATTGGTAGTGGATTATACCCAATTATTTGTTCAACATCTTCGGTAAAGTACGATTCAAATATTCGTGAAGCGTCATCTTTATCTACAAAACTGCCTTGTTCAATCCCATCAATAAGTAAAATCGAGTTAAAAACATTTAAGCTCTCTGAGCGATCTAAATCAGTATCGAAAAACACATCAATTTGATACTGTTTTTTGAAATCATATGAAAACCCAACAAGATTGATATAACTGAAGTAAGAAATGCTAAATATAACTAATGTAATTGTAATTGTAGCAGACGAAATCAACGCAGGTATTTTTGCCCTAAAGAGACCTCTTACACTCTCGTATATCAAAAAAATAGCTTTGCTGAACATTATAATAAACGGCCTTTACTTAATTCCAAAAAATTCTTTTTTCTTGGTCGAACCAATGGAAAATTATGTGTACACATTAAAACTGAAGTTCCTGACTTGGTTACCATTTCCATAATATCCAATATTTCATCAGAGATATTCAAATCAAGATTTCCAGTAGGTTCATCAGCAAGTATGATAATTGGATCTTTAACCAAAGCTCTAGCAATTGAGACTCTTTGTTGTTCTCCCCCACTTAGTTGGTTAGGTAGTTCTTTCCATTTATCTACTAAGCCAACTTTATCAAGTGTATCGCGTACTTTCTGTACGATAATTTTTTTTGGTGTTCCAAGAATTCTCAAAGGAAGAGCAACATTTTCGAACAAAGTACGGTCTGGTAATAATTTGAAATCTTGGAATATCATACCAATTTTCCTTCTGTAATACGGAATTTGCCTTTGTTTTAGTTTTGTGATATCTTCACCATCAACAATAATCTTTCCATTTGAAATTTGAATATCATTGTAAATTGCTCGGAGGACTGTTGACTTTCCAGCTCCTGTTGGTCCCATGATAAATACCATTTCCCCACTTGGAATGTGAAAAGATAAATTGAATATCCCAACATCTTTAGAGTATGTTGCTGTTACATTTTCGAAACTAATCATTGGGTAAAATTACTCAGATAAGGGGACATTAAACAACGAAAGATAATTAGATATTTGGCAAAATATTATTTCAGATTATTATCTCAAATAATCTGAAAGAGTCCTATTCTATTTTCTAAGATAAGATTGTGATTTGATAACTTGCAGTTTGTCGATTTTATAACATAGATCAATTGTATCTTTATTTGAAATTTCTTTTTCATGAGATAATATATAAGATGCAGCTATTTTAGCATTTTGAAGAAACTCTCTTCGATAAGTTAATATCAACGGATTATCACTTTCTATAAGAAGACCTGAAGAGCCATGCAGAATAACAGCTTTTTGGTAAAACTCAACAGCTCTTGAAATACTCTGTTGCTTAACGAATTTTTCTCCTAATTTGAAACATTTTATAAAATCAAGAACATCACAATAAACAAAATTACTATCAAGATCTAGGATATAATAACCATCATTTATAGAGATTACTTGACCATGTTTCTTTTTATCAAACACAGAACGAATTTTTGATATAGCTACATTACGCCTGTTTTTCTTCTGTGCTGATGTTCCTGTTGGCCAAAACTGTTTCATGACAATTGTCTGTTCTATTCCTTTTTCTTCTATTAGACTGTATAATACAATTAGTTCAAATAATGATCTAATTTTGTTTGATTGAATAATTGTACTCGATAAAATATTACCTAAAACTCTAATACAAAATTTTTCTCTGAAAAAATAAAATTCAACTTTGCGCTTTAATTTTTCGTCCTGTCTTTTTCTAAATAATAAAACAAAATGCCAAGTTAAAAGTATTGTTAAAATTAGTAATCCAAAATAGAAAAATGGACTCTCAAAGATATTGAGACTTATTGAAAAGGATATTTCAACAATTTCACTTTGATTCTTAGGTGATAATCTTCCAACTACTTGGAATTTATATTGTCCACCTTTAAGACTACCATATACAGCTTCGTCTGATTCTGTCCATCGCCATTCATCTTCAAGTCCAAGCAATCTGATACCATACTCTATTGGATCTGATCGATTTAATAAAACCGACCCATAATCAAAGTTAAATATCGAAGGTGATTCGCTAAATTTGATGCTCTCACTAAAATCAATATATTTTTGAGATTTCGTTGATAAAGAATGAATATAGACTTTTGGGCTTACATCAGACTCTTCTTCTGTCCCTAAATATTGCGATACTCCATCAATTGTTCCAATCCATACTGAACCTTTATGATCGATCGCGACTGCTCGTGCATTGGTTTCATTTCCTATCAATCCGTGTTTTTGAGTGAAATAGTGAAATTCACCATTTGACTTTTCGCATATAACTCCGTTATCCGTGCCATACCAAATATTGTTTTGAAAGTCTTCCTTTACAAAATATACTGTAAATAGAGAATCTACATTAGTTTGAGGTCTAATAAATTCATTACCAAATAATTGCCAAACTCCTTCATCCGAACCAATGATTATTTCACCATTTTCAAGAATTTCAAAATCATATATTTTAATACCGTTCAAATAAAATGAATCCCAAAAATTATTATTTTTTCTTGCAATATAGTTATCTGATGCTATCCACATATCACCAGAGGAATCAAACTCAATATCTTTAACAATATCTTCATCAAAGTTCTTCCCAAAATCATATGGAGTCCAATTCCCATCAAAAGAATATTTTAATATGTTCGGATGATAATCTGTACCAACCCATAAATTTTCTTCGTTATCAAATTTAAGTGTATGAATTATAGCACTTTTAGATAAAGACATCTCCGATTGATTGAACTGTTTTACGGTTTTTCTATCAGGACTAACATAATCTAAATACAAGTCAGTCCCTATAAACAAACCACCATTATTATCAATTTCTATTGCGTTGATAGATAAATTAGAAAGTTCCTTATTGAAGTCATGGTATTGCACCCCAGTATCAGAAATTTCAACAATACCATTATAAGTACCGACATAAGTTGTTTGATTATTAGTATCAGATTTCACTGACCAAATAATATTATCAGGAAGCCCGTTATCTGTTGTATAAGATTTGAAACTATTTTTTGTAACGAGATATAATCCTCCACCATCTGTTCCAATCCAATAATTGGATTCTTCATCAATAAATATCCTTCTGATAGCTGGAGATATTTTATCTGAAGATATTTTTTTAATGATCTCAAACTTTTCATCTAAAATATATATTCCGTCATAAAGTGTTCCCAGAATATAATTATTACCATTTTTAACAATATCAAAACAATTAATATCTAACATATTTTTAATCTTGGCACCATTTTCAGTAATAGCCAAATTGGTGACGGAGGGTACAATTAAAGTAGCTGATTCCGGATTTAAATATGAATGAAACGATATTCCAATATCGTAGGGTAATTTCGTAATCTCATAGTTTAAGCCAATTTTATAATAACTAGATGATGAATAACAGACGATTTTGTTTCTTTTATCATCCATAAATTCAATCATCAAACAATCTTCCTCATTTTCAATATTAAGATGATGTCTTTGTTTTGGATGTAAAATATCTAAAAAATTGTAAACCCCATTGGAAGTTGCTACAAATATTTCATTTGAATCAATCAGTATATCAAAAACGACTTTATTCTTAACAAATGGACCAACTCCACCTGATATCTGTCCGTCAGATTGTACATCAATCCCAAAAAATCCATTATCTGTAGCAACCCAAACTCTGTTATTCTTATCAACTTGAACATCTCTTATTGAATTACTTGAAAATACTGGGTGAGAGGATTTTGTATATTTTATAAATGCATCACCGTCGAATCTGTCCAGCCCTTTTCTGGTTCCTATCCACAAATAACCCATTTTATCTTGGTTTATCGCCATAACCTGACTTTGGCTCAAACCATCATTTACAGAATATTTTTTTACTAGATATTCAGGTTGGCACCAAATCAGACTACAAATAACACAAAGTTGTATAATTGATTTCATAGTTATTTAAGTTTAATTCCTACAACGCATATAGTTTAAGATAGGAAAAGCGTGGCGAACAACTACTATTGTAACAGTTTGCCACGCTTTTTTCGTTTATAGGCAGGAGCAATAAATTTACTATTATCATATTTTAATTCCTGTAATAAATTTATTACTGTTCCATTACGAGTTAGATTACAATTATTGGATATCTACAAATAATGTTAAAATATTATTTTTGAATACTATTCCTGTTATTAGACGAGGAATACTATCTTTTAACTAACTAATACCGATTACTAAATGGATTACGGAATGAGTGGATTTGATATTGTAAAATATATTGCAATGAAGTACAAAGATAATAAGAATAATCCAACAAATCTGTTGAGACCGTTTTGAAGTTTAAGAAATAGTATCAATAAAATAGTTAGAAATACCATTATACCAGTATTTAAAGCAATTTCTGCAAACTCAAATTTAATTTCTCTAACAAATAGGGTAATGCCCAATACTGCAAGAATATTAAATAAATTAGATCCGATAATATTCCCAACTGCAATTTCAGGTTTCCCCTTTGATGCAGCAACAACAGAAGTAGCTAATTCAGGAAGTGAGGTTCCTAACGCAACCAAACTCATTCCAATCACAGCTGAAGATACACCAAATATTTCGGCAATTCTTATAGCTCCCATCAAAAACAGTTCTGAACCTAACCATAATCCGAGAACACCCAAAATAAGCAATACAACAACTTTTAATGGTAATGATTTGTTACTTTCTACATCATTATAATTATTCTTTTTGAAAAGATAGAAACAAAATCCAAGCAATAAGAGAATGAAAATAATCCCTTCGATTCTAAACAAATATCCAGGAATCAAGAAAAAAGTAAACAATAATGTAACACCACCAAGAATGTATAAATCTTTTCTTGATTCCTTAAAATTGAAAATAATAGGAGTTATCAGAGCTGAAGTTCCTAGAACTAAACCAATATTGGCGATATTTGAGCCAATTACATTACCAAGTACAATTCCTGTTTCTCCTCGCATATTAGCTGAAATACTAACAATTAATTCAGGTAAACTTGTTCCAAATGCAACAACTGTAATACCAATTACGACTGAAGATACACCGAATTTCTTAGCGATCTCCACCCCACTGCTTATCAAATATTCAGCACCAAAATACAATAGTCCAGCTCCAAGACTAAAAATAATAATGTTTTGTAATATATCCATCATAAGTATAATTGTTTTCTCTTTATAAAATTATAAACTTTATTATCTAAATATTTATGTACTTTTGTGTTATTTTGAGCTAACAATTTCCGTATTTCTGTTGATGATACAACAATCTTGAAATCTGGTATAATTTCTACTTTGTCCAAGTTGTTTTTTTCAATTCCATCTCGATTAAAACAAATTACTTTTACTCTTTTTAACAAACTATTTATTTTATACCATTCTTTAATTCTTTTCAATTGATCCAGACCAATAACCATAGTCAGCTCAGATTGTGGGTATTTTTCCTCTAAATGTTCAACAGTATGTAAAGTGTAGTTTGTTGAATTAGATTCAATTTCAAATGTATCAATCTCAATTTTAGGATTACTTTTTGACATAATATCCAACATTGCAATTCTATCATTATTCGATGCAAAAGGTATATTTTCTTTATGTGGAGATTGTTTTGCTGGAATAAATAAGAATTTATCACAGTGAGGAATGCAATATTCCGCAATTCCTAAATGACCTAAATGAGGAGGGTCAAACGAACCACCTAAAAAATATATTTTCACTTATATAATCTCATATATTCTGACATTGTCAATTTACCTGCTTTAGTATTTGTCAGAATTGTTTGAGCTTCTCTATATTTCTCTGGAGATGCAAAATTATACTGATTCTCTAACAGATACAATTCAGCTTTTTCTCGTTTATTATTCAAAATATAAGTGAAAACTATCCCAATTCTAGAATCATCAGCATATTGAGTATCATAATACAAATTAAGAACAGATTGGAAATAAATAAGTGCACCCTCATATTCCTCAAGTTTAAGGTATAATCGGGCAGTTTCATACTCTTTTTTAGCTAATTTATTTCTAACACTTTCAATCGAAAGTCCAGCTTCCTTTACATATTTAGATTCTGGATAATCCTCAATAAACGCTTGAAACTCATCAAGAGCTCTCGTACTGCCAGATTGATCTTTTTGATACTCCATAGACGAATTTAAGGCACATTCACACATTCTAAACCTAGCAAGTTCCACTTTTTCTGGATCTCTTGATAATCTGATATATCGAGCAAACTCAACGCTAGATTCTATATATTTTTCTTGTTTGAATAACAATTCTCCCAAATAGTACTGAGCATTAACAGCTAATTGTGTTCCTCTACTTTTCATTGTAATAAAATCAAATTCTACCTTTGCTTTATTATATTTTTCTTTTTCGTAATACTCTTTGCCTTTTTCAAATCTAGCTGTTAAATCTTCTTTATCAGCTGATTTTTTGTGTGCACAATTAAACGCTAAGAGTAGAGTTAAAATTATTATTATAGTTTTTGTTATTTTCATTGATTCACTCCGTAATTAATACCAATATTCTTTTGATATTTAAACACTAAATTCAAATCTTGCTACCACTTGAAAGATACTTCAAGTCCGCCAATACCATATTTGTTTTTTGGATTATACTGTAATCTCGCAGAAAAATTCTGTTCTCGTTTTCTATTACTGTTTCTGGTTACAAATACTGCATCTATCATACTTGCAACGTGATTTAAAAGTACAGCTGATACTGCATATCCCGCAATAGTCTTAAAATCATTTGCTTGTTTTCGCATATCTCTGTATTTCCATTTATTAGGAGATTTAGCTACAAGGTAACCGTCATTGTCGAAAATTGAAATAGAAGAGTAAGATACTTCTATTGAGGAATACTCATAATCCGTTGTCAATTCTCCTGTTGTAGAATTATATTGAAAATGTTCTGTAATATCATTTCCATCTGCATCTTTAATATAAAAATATGTACACTCCGTTCCTATATAGATTTGATTATTATTATCAATTGATAGTGTGTTCCAAGCATCATCCCAACCTGCAAAAAAGTGATTATATTTTCCTATATTTTCATAATAAGCATTATCTTTATCAACAACCACACTATCAAGATTAAAATCATCATAATTTTCTTTAAAATACTCATCGGTAGTTGAATGCCAACCACCATCATAATAAAATGACATACTGTGGCTACCTTCAAATATTGCTTCGTAAGATGTATCACTTATTTCACCATATGTGTCGATTTTCTCAAAAAGAATTCTGTACTCTGAATCAACATCATCCCAACTATTATAATCAGTTACCCATTCCTTAAAGCTCCAATGATCATCCGCATACTGTTCAAATAGTAGTGTTTGATCGTCTCCTTGTTGATTATAATAATACCAAGTTGACCAAGATGCTACTTCTAATCCTGCAAATAATAGTGCTCGTTTCCAATCGCCATTGTATAGTTCACCTAAACCAGGCACGATTCCTGAAAATATCATAGCTTTACCTGGGTATTTTACAGTATTCTTCTGTGAATACATTACTGAATCTTGAAGAGTTAAAGAAGAATCATTGAGTGTGTTTAACATATTAAATTTATCGAAATTATCCGGTATTTCTGCAAATAGAAATCCTAATGCTAAAATCATAATTATTTTTTTCATAAAATTTCCTTCTCCTTCTCTAATCAAAAATCAAATAACAAAGTAAAATAGTGTTTTCCATTCTCATCCAAATCAGTTATAGCTTGATGATATTCATAAGTTATTGCAGTTGGATAAGCATAAAATGAAAATCCACTCAATCTCAACTCAACGCCTGCAGAACTTTTAAAATCTCTACTATCAATATAATTTCTCAATTTTCCACTAAATGCTCCGCCTGCCTGTCCAATTACCCCAACGGACAAATTCTGAAAATTTAGATGTGCAACAGAAATACTCTTTTCTTTGAACAAAGGAAATCTAACTACACCAGTTCCAATAACTTTATATGGACCTGTAAGCGTCGAATCAAAATAAGTATAACCTTTTATCCCGGGTAATCCACCACCGAAATAGTGAAAGAAATCATCAATTTCAGGGTTAGATATTACCCCAATTTGAGAAGAAATCGAAGCTACTATTTTATTTGCGTGGTTAAATGTGAAATGTTTTTCAGCATCAATCTCTAAACGGTAAGTATGATTTGGTGCAAACTCTGTACGAATGGTTCCTTCATCAAAATTCAATCCTTCCATAAATTGATTGTTTTCGTAGGAAAATTGATAATCCAATTCATATCCGTTAGATGGCAACATATTCCCTGCATATTCAGGTTTTCTTGCTCTGTATTTACCCTTAATTTTAAGTGAATGTCCTCGATAATAATCAAAGCCAAATCCTGGCTGATGGACAGTTAAATCTGCTATTTTGTTAATATAGACTGTTTGGTGATAATTCTGATAAGAATATTCTAAATGTATTTTATGAGATTTAATTGGAAAACGAAATCCTATATCAGATGCAAACAGAGTAAAACTAATGTCAGAAATTTGTTGAGAACCAGAACCATAACCATCTAATTCAGTTCGCATATCATAAATATTTCTCTGAATTCCATAGATATTTGTGTAAAATGTTGGTTTCAACTTTTTGAATTCAAACATTAAAAATAAATCTTTATCTTTAAGTGTGTTAATTGAAGCACCACCAAATACAAATAATTTATCTAAAACATCTGTTGCATAAACATACGCCCCGAACTTTACTGTTCCGTAATCAAACATCACTCGCGGCAACACAAATGGTTTGGACATTGTATCTTTATATGGTTTGGCTTCTGATTTATTTTGCTCTGTAATCAACTCTGAGTTTGGAATAGATTGCCAAAACTCACTCGAATAACCCACATATTTTTCATTTATTATTTCAAAGTTCTCAACCAAAGCAATTCTATATCTACCATTTTCATACAGACTATACAGAATTTTTCCAGCTTCGGATACATCCGGCATAAATGCACCGCCGGTAACATTTGTGATGTATCCTTTTCCACTTAAGTATAAATTGAATATTCCGCTTTTATCGTCTGAATTAACTAGTTGATTTTGAGAACTCACAACATCTCGAGTATCCCAATATTCATCAATTATCGTCTTAATATCTCCGTTAGAAATATCAAGTTGATAAATCTGTCTTCCGTGATTGTCAACTGCATCAACCAAAATATTTTCATCTTTCCAACTCAAAGAGAACATCTGTAAGCCGTTATTCAAATTGGTAATTGGGTTAAAATCAATCGAATCAGCATCACTAACCATAATATTGGATGTTCCGTCATACGAAGTAATAGAAGCAATCAAATTCAACTTTTTATTGAATACAGGAGATGTCAACCGTGCATCAGTTGTTAATCTCTCTTCCTCTTCTTCAATTAAATCTAATTTATACAAATCGTAATATTTTGAACCATTTTTATTAGGTTTACTTTTTTTAGAATAAATTAAAGTAGAATCGTTTAGCCAAGTCGGTGCTGTTTGAACTCCACCCATAATTTTTTTTGAAGAGGAATCATCAAATGAATAAATAAATAAATCTGTTTGACTGAAATAATCGTTATCTTTATTCGATAAAAACGCAAATTGAGATTCATTCGGAGACCAAACCGGATGAACATTAGTTGTGCCAGTATCTTCAAGAATTATTCCTGTAGTTTGGTCATCAATTACTCCACACATTGCGCACATATATTTCTTCATAAGATAAAGTTTCCACTCATCGTAGAGAACCTGGCCATCAATCCCGGTAGCATCTTTCATAGCTTTTCTGACTGAATAGTTAAACGGTTTTGCTAAAGATTCAGATATTTTACTCAATACTCCGATTCCAAATCGCTCAGCTAAATAGCTAACAAATGCAAATCCTTGATTGTAAATTGATTCATTACCAATCCCTCGTTTACCAAACGAATTCATCTCAGAAAATGTTAAAAGATTATCGTTTAAAACTCTATCTCGAAGAATCATATCGCGATTTGTATCCCAAAAATCAAAATTTGCTCCTGGATACATATACTGCGCAGTTCCTTCAGCTAACCAAGGCGGAACAGCCGTCCCAGGAATTGGATAGGAAATGATGACATTTGGATACCCGTAAAGGACATCTTTTCGCTTTTCCTTCTCATAACCCATCATTTGGAAATAAGCTCCGGGAAACTGGCGATTATACTTCATAGAAGCACCAATCTGAATAATATGCGTAAACTCGTGTGTAATTACATTTTGAATCCATCGATGAGATCCACGCAAATCAAAATCTAACGGTCTTGCCCAAATTTCGATTTTATTGTCGTAATAAAATGCCATTCCGTTTGAGCTGTCGTTTACATCTTTAATGATGATGTGAGTTTTAGAATCTGGCTCAAACTGATAAACTGCGGTTATTGGTCCGTAAATGTGTTCGGCAACTATTGAAGCTTCACGGGCACTTCTTTCGCTATCATTATGGAAGTGGATTATAAAATGGTCGGTCTCGATTGTTTGCCAATTTAACTCAGAATGATTATACCAAGATTGTGAAAACACTATCGAAAATAGAACGAAGAAAATGGAAATTCGGAAGAATTTCAGAATTGAACTTGCCAGTCTCCGCTTCGCTCCAACTCGTAATTCGTAATTATTCATCTAATTACAACCACTTTAACCAATATGGCTTCTCCGTTATTTGGGTTCACTTCAGCGAAGTATAATCCCGAATCAAATTTTTCAGCATTCCATCTAATCTCATTGTATTCGTGAGGAGTTAATCCACTTTGAGATAATTCGTCAACTTTAAATCCAGTAGCATCATAAATTGTAATTTTAACAGATGATGCTTCACCAAAATAGTAGCGGAAAGTGGTTTCTCCATCCATTATTGGATTTGGATAGTTGTATGCTATAATTTGGTTTTGGCTCGATTGTGAGCTAGGTTCAAAATGTTTGCCCGTAACCAACGGATAATTTGATGGACGACTATGCTGATTCAACCAATAATTGTGATCAGAATCCTGTGGAAACAGAAGTAAACGATGACCGTCAACTAATGCCACTAAAGTGTCATTTTCTGTGATTCGCCAATTTGGAACTATACTCAATTCTGCGGAAGAATAAACTGAAGCAATTTCCATTTCTCGTTGTCCTGCATTAGACAAAATAACTATATCATCATCCTCACGGCAGATAATTTCTGGTTTTTCATCTCCAAGAATATTTGCAATTAGAGGAGGATGGAACGAAAAATCTCCTTCAACAGGAAATCCATTTGTAAAAGTGCCATTGTAATTTTTGACTTTAATATCAAAATCGGTTGTTCTAGTGATAATTTCATCAAGGCCATCGCCATCAATGTCGCCCAATGATAACGCACCAACTATTTCTTCCAAATTATCTACTGATTGAACATAACCCATTGGGTGGATTGGTTCGTCTTCAAACCAATGACTTTCCCCATTTTCGCCGAACCACCAAAATCCATTACCAGTATCAAGCTTTGTTGTAAAATAACCAAGCGAATCTAAAACAAAAACATCTCCACTTACTTCTTGGATAAATTTGTCCATTGTGGTGGATGCAGAATCATATACTGAAAATAAACTGTCGTTTCTTGTGTAAAATATCTGACCCTTTCCATTATAAACTCCATTACCAATAATTTCCTGTCCTGCTTCTCCCCAGTTTACAACTTCAAATTCTGATGTTATTGAAAAAATTAAACTCATTGTATCGCCTGCAGAGCTTATATCAGATAATGAAATATAAGTCGATGAACCAGAATTTGAACGAGTATTTGGTCTAGTTATATTGTCAAAACGAACATCGTCTTCCGTTGGATTAGAATCAATATAACCGCTATTATTATCATACCACATATCCCAAGTCCAACCAACAGTTGGATCAGCAAACAGTGCATAATTTGTGAAACCAATATCAACAGCACCATCTGCTTCTTCTAAGTGTATTTTTCGATTATTCGGATCTTTATTTACTCCATTAGTTATATCATTTTCATTTGGTTCAGTAATATGCCAAATCAATAATCCTGAAGTTGGTAATCCATAATCGTAGTTATCAAAACCAATAATAACTGAATCTTCAGAAAATGATATACTATCAGAATATTCTATGAATGTGTCAAACCAGTGTCCGAGTTTTTCATCGGAAATCAAATTATCTGACCGAAGTGTTTCTATGTCTTTTTCATTTACTATCCAATTATTTCGATTTTCAATCAGAAAATACTCATTTTCTGTAATTGGAATTTTATAGATTTTATCTTCTAAATCTCGTGCAATAATATTGATAGTATCAGAATTTTCAACTTGTAATATTTCAGGTTCTTGCCACCCATTATAAATTCTCGTCCAAGCAGTTGGTGGTGCAGGAATAACTCCATGACCATTATTGGAACCGTGATCCATTAACCCGAATATACCTACTCCCGGCTCGCCTGTGTCTGTGTTAAAAAGAGGAGTTAATCCAAAATGATACCCTAATAAAAATGCGAATGTACCAGTTAAGCCAACTTGATAATCACAATAATCTGTTTCATTCCAAAATATATCCTCAATTGCATCGTAGTAGATATGATTTTGAGTTTCCGGTAGTAAAAGACCACAATTAATTTCAATTCCATTGACAACAGGTTTATCATTGATTTTTTCTAACATAGTTTCATCTATGTAAGCACTTGGAATATCATAAGGAGCAGGATCCAAGAACGGATACTCAAAATCTTCTCCAATACCAGCGTGAAATACTACAATCAGAGATTGGCTTGTGATTAGTGTGTCAATTTCTAAATTTGCTAAATTGACTGCATCTACAAACAACTTACCCAACAATGAATCAGAATCAGCATTTTCGTTTTGTATTGAATTTGGAGAATATGAAGCTAATGGTTTAGGTAGTGTATAAACTGAATCAATCATATGAAATCCAATACTAACATTTTCATTTGAAACAGAAGAATAATAGTTTGCAACAGCATCTAATTGAGCTTCAAAATAAAGTCGATTATGTGGAGGTCTGTCAACAAAATATCCATCGCATCGCTCATTTGCTTCTGAATATTCAGTTAGAAATATCCCATTACCACAAGTATTTAGATCATCAACAACTTCCTCTTGGAATTCCACCATAATTCCAATTAAATGTATATCTGTTTCGTTGTTTGGTTTTGGAGTAGCTTTTTGTAAATTTGAGTAGAAATTATTACCAAATACAATTTGGAGAAATAAAATAACAAGTAGGATTTGATTAATCTTTAACATTGACAAAAATGAAAACCATTGAAATGGTTGATAGTAACATTTAGTTTTGACAACCCACAACTTAAGTCGTGTGTTACTAATGAACAAAACTCATGATTGGCTTTAATCCATTTATAATAAATACTCAATTTAGAATTCCATATTAATTGAGAAGAACATCGTGTTTGCTCTTGGGTGACCTTCTTCACCTGCTGTATAACCAAAATCGAACCCGTATTGAGCAAACCTGATACCTGCACCGAATGTTGGTACTTTTATACTTCCAGCTTCATCATAAATAAATCCACCTCTGAGTACAAAATAATCGGTGTACCAATATTCCAAACCAAAATTGTAAACTATTTCTTCTAATTCTGCGGAGAATTTGCGCTCATCTCCAGTACCTTTTTCTTTTACGCCAAATTCATTGTATTCTCCATTCGAATCTACAACCATTTCTTCATAGACCCAATCTGGATCAGAATTTGAGCCTTGATTTTCTGCTGATATAACTCCATCACCATTGGCATCTTCCCATTTCCATCCACCGATAACACCATCTCTATCTTCATTGTGTAAACCAGGATAATCAATATCTCCGCCTAAATACCAATCATCAAACCAAGAAGTAGCCCAAGCATAATACCAAGGATCTGTGTGTGCGATCTCTATTTGACCATCTTTGTTATAATCACCCATACCCTGAGAACCATTCTCGCTATAACCACCAACAATACCATCACCATCCCAATCCATAGCTGGATATGAAGAAACCAACATTTTGTTTATATCAAACAAAATGTCAATGCGATTGAAATTGTCATTAAATACTTCCCATTTGATTCCCATTCTCATATTTGTTGGAGCAGGATCTGCTTGATTTGCATCAATGAATGAAATTTTAGGTCCTATATTAGAAATTGCTACTCCAAAATTTAATTTTCTAGTTTTTAACAAATAACCTAAATCAAAAGCGAAATCTGTAGATTTACCTTTTCCAGCTTCTGCAGCAGTTCCTCTATCAATTAAGTTCTGTTGGAAGATTTTAGCATTCACTCCAATTGATGAATTCTCAGAAACCAAAGTACTAAAACTACCAGTTAGTGCCCACATATTACTACGGAAAGTTCCTAAATCGTTTCCATATTCATCAGTACGATGCTGTTCTCCTAAATCTAGAAATATTATGTGTCCACCAAAAGAACCCAAGTTAGGTACATGTTGACGATAAGCTAAAAATTCATAATATAAATCAGAAGCAAGATTCGGCAACCAATTTACATGCATCATTGAGAGTTCTTGATTAGGTAAAAACGCTAATCCGGCTGGATTGAAATAAGACGCATAAGCATCATCAACTTTGGCAACTTGGGCTTCACCAGTAGCCGCAGGTCCGGCACCTGGAATAATCAGCAAAAATATCGCACCTGCTTCACCAACTGCAAACAATTGCACATTCAAAAAAACTACTAAAGAAAGAATTTTCCACATTTTCATTTTACTTAACCTCCAAATAATAAAAAACCGAGCATATTCCCATACACACTCGGTCAGCTAATGACTATCGCAAAAGGGAATATACAAACAACTATTATATCAAAATAACAGCAACCACTATGTGATTGCAAACCCTATTAACGAAAGTCTATAAAATTCCTCCAAATTTTAGTCGTCTAATATAACTTGTTTCTATCGAGTGAAACAAATCAAATAGCCATTTTTTAACTTGAAAATCTTTCATTTGTTCCATTTGTTAATTTTCAGTTAGAGATTCTGCATAATCAACCAACATAATTGGAATACCATTTTTAATCGGAAAAAGTAATTTGCACTCGACGCAATTTAAATGAAGACTCTCATCTTCGTGTTCTAAATCTCCCTTGCATTTTGGACAAACCAAAATTTCAGAAATTTCTTTATTTAAACTCATTTTTCCAACTTCGCTTTAATATAAGCTTTCAAATATTTTCCTGGATTCTCATCAAAATCTTTTACAATATTTCGGATATCAATAATTAAACTATCAATGTTTTTATAAATTGAATCATCATTCATAATTTTCTGCATAGTTCCATTTCCATGTTCTAATTTTTCTGTAAACGAATCGAATTTTGACGAAGATTCATTTAGTGTTTCAGCTCCTGATTTTAGCAAATCAATTATTTCAGCAAACTCTTTAGATTTTGTAGTAATAGTATGTACATCTTCCAAAATTTGATCAAGTTTTCTAAAATCATTATTTAGGTATAGTTTTAGAGAATCAGTTATATTCTTTAGATTATTTGAAAAATTGCGTAGATTATTTTTCTCTTCATCAGAAAGTACATCTCGAAAATCTTTAATAAGGTCTGTTGTCTCTGAAGATAGTGATTCGAGATTTGCAATTGTCTGTTTAATTTTAACTTCTTCATTTTCACCTAGTGTGGCTTTTAGTCGTCTAGCAAAAGCACCTATATCTTGTGTTATTGGCATAATCCCAGGGGTAATTTCAGAAAAATCATATTCTCGAGTACCCTCAACAGTTTCACCTGGGCTGATATAGTGTGTGGTTTTGAGTCCCGGTTTAATTGATACATATTTTTCACCAAGTAATCCCTCGCTTTTTACTTCGATTTCAGAATCAATTGGGATACTAAAAGCAAATTGATCATCAATAGTCATCTCTATCGCAATCTTTTTGCCAATTATTTTAGTCTTACTAACCCTACCTATTCGTTTCCCAAGCATTGAAACATTATCACCTTCATTAAGTCCTTGAATATTATCGAACATTACTGTAAACGAATAATTTGATTTATTAAATGACATTTCCTGTAGGAACATTAAACCTAAAACAAATCCAACTACAGAAATTGAAATCAGAAAGCCAACCCAAAATATCTTTGTTATTTTCATTTTATCTCCTACTCTTATCAATTACAACGAATTCGCCGAACAAAATCATATGATATACTCTCACTAACAAACAAGTGAACTATCACCTGTAATAAATTGACGAACGGCTAAATCATTACAATTTTTAATTTCTTCTGAAGTTCCATCGAACTGAACTTTACCATTATGTAACATAATAATTCGATTTGAAACATCGAAAACAGTTCTCATCTCGTGAGTTACAATAATGGAAGTTATTGAATTTATTTTTTGAAATTTAACAATTAAACGGTTAATAATATCAGTCATAACCGGATCTAAACCTGTTGTAGGCTCATCATACAATAAAAAATCTGGTTTAATCGCAATAGCTCTTGCAATTCCAACTCTTTTTTTCATTCCACCAGATAATTCAGCAGGCATTAAATTTTCTGTTCCTTGCAAATCCACATCAATCAAACTTGACTGAACTCTCTCGAGAACTTCATTTTCTCTAAGTTTAGTTAAACGACGCAAAGCTAATCCGATATTTTCACCAACTGTCAACGAATCGAAAAGTGCTCCAGCTTGAAAAACCATCCCCATTTTAGCTCGAATATTCTGCAATTTGCGAAATGATAGAGTATTAACTAATTTGTTATCTACCCAAATTTCACCTGAATCAGGTTTCAATAGTCCATTAATATGTTTAAGAAGTACACTTTTACCTGACCCGCTTTTCCCTATAATCGCAACAGCTTCACCAGTCTCAATCGAAAAGTTAACTCCCTTCAGAACTTTATTGCCATCGAATGATTTGTACAAATCTCTAACTTTAATCATAAGAACATCACAGCTAGCACATAATCTAAGAAAACAATTGTAACACATGAAATTACTACAGTTAGAGTAGTTGCTTTACCAACACCCTCAGCGCCACCTTTTGTAAAATACCCATAATAACAAGCAATCGATGTGATTGCAAATCCAAACGAGACAGCCTTAATCAAACCGAACCAAGCATCCCAGGGATGGAACCAAGTCCTAAATCCCTTGAAGAATTCAAAACTGGTTACATCCATAGTATAAGATGCAGTAAACCAACCACCAAATATTCCAAAAAAGTCAGCAACAATTACTAAAATCGGAAACATAACAATTCCTGCGACAATCCTTGGGAATATCAAAAATACAACTGGATCAAAAGAAAGTGATTCAAGAGCATCAATTTGCTCTGTAACTCTCATAGTACCAAGTTCTGCGGCAATGGTCGCTCCTACACGTCCTGTAAGAACCAACCCAGTTATCATTGGGCCTAATTCCAAAAGGACTGATTCACCAACAACACTCCCAACATACCAATCAGGAATCCAACTGCTAAATTGATATGAAGATTGAACAGAAGTAACCATCCCGGAAAAGAAAGCTGTTAAGATAATAATTGGAATTGATTTAACACCAATAATAATCATTTGATCAATAGAATATGAAATATACTTATGCCATCTGTTGAAAGAGCGGAACATACTTGTCATTAACAGTACATAACGCCCAATTCCCTCAAAAAAGGAAATAATAGCTATTATTGGAGAAAAGAGCAATTGCATCGTGGTGAATTATAACACTTTTACATGAAAATTTGCAAGAGAATGATATTATTCGTTTTGTAAGTCATCAATTTGAGCTTGAAAATCCTTAACTTCTTTAAAATCACGATAAACAGAAGCAAATCTAATAAAAGAAACAGTATCAATATTTTTGAGTTCATCCATTACCAGTTCACCAACTTCAGACGATTGAATCTCAACATTTGATAAATTATTTATCTTCTCTTCAATTCGTTCAATTGAATCGTTAATTTCATCTTCAGAAACAGGTCGTTTATTGCAAGCTTTATGAAAACTATCTTGAAGTTTTTGTCTTTCATAATCTTCTCGATCTCCATTCTTTTTGATGATAATTATTGGTGTGGACAGAATATATTCATAAGTTGTAAAACGATAGCGACAATCCAAACATTCCCTTCTTCGTCGGATACTTACACCATCTTTTATTGTTCTAGAATCTATTACTTTCGATTCCTCAAAATTGCAATTAGGGCATTTCATTTAGAATTTCTCATAAAGTGGAAATCTTTTACACATATCCAAAACTTCATTGTGAACAGATTCAATAGTTTTATCATCGTTAATATTTTTTATAATTTTATCAATAAATCCTGCGATAAGTTTCATTTCATTATCTTGCATTCCTCGAGTTGTGAGTGCTGGAGTTCCAACTCTAATTCCACTTGTGATCATCGGACTTCTTTCATCGAAAGGAACCATATTTTTATTAGTTGTAATACCAGCTTTTTCCAAAATTCTCTCAGTTTTCTTTCCTGAAATACCAACTTTTGTGAGATCAATTAAAATAACATGAGTATCAGTTCCACCAGAAACTAAATCATAACCAAATGAAAGAAGTGTCTCAGCTAATGATTTTGCATTGCTAACAACCTGCTTGCAATAAGATTTGTAATCAGTTTTCAAAGCTTCACCAAATGCAACAGCCTTACCAGCAATTACATGCATTAAGGGACCACCTTGAATCCCCGGCATAACGGCTCCGTCAATCAATTCAGATATCATTTTAGTTCTTCCAGATTTTGGAGCTACAATTCCCCAAGTATTTTCAAAATCTTTTCCTACAAGAATCAATCCTCCACGAGGTCCTCGTAAAGTTTTGTGTGTTGTAGATGTAACTACATGACAATGAGGCCAAGGAGATGGATGAACTCCGGAAGCTACTAATCCAGAAGGATGTGCAATATCAGCCATTAAAAATGCACCAACCTCATCTGCAACTTCTCGAAATTGTTCAAATTCTATAAATCGAGGATAAGCACTACCACCACATACAATCAATTTTGGTTTATGTTCTTTAGCTAATTTTCTAACATCATTGAAATCAACTCTACCAGTTTCTTTTGATACTCCATAGGAAACAAAATTATATAATTTCCCAGAAAAGTTAACATGGCTACCGTGGGTTAAATGACCTCCGTGAGCGAGATTCAATCCCATTACAGTATCGCCTGGTTTTAGAAATGTTAAATACACTCCCATATTAGCCTGAGAACCTGAGTGTGGTTGCACATTGGCATATTCACATCTAAACAGCTCTTTTGCCCTATCTCTTGCGATATCTTCGGCAATATCCACTTGTTCACAACCGCCGTAGTATCGTTTCCCGGGATAACCTTCTGCATATTTATTTGTTAACACTGAACCTACAGCTTCCATTACTAAAGGACTTGTAAAATTTTCAGATGCAATCATCTCCAAAGTATTTTGTTGACGATCCAATTCACCCTTTACTGATTGATAAATTTCATTATCTTGTATTTTTAAATTTTTCATTGAATTAAACTTCTATTTTTTCTATTCTTCTTTGATGACGGCCACCTTCAAATTCTGTTGATAGCCAAATCTCTGTAATTTTCTTTATCATTTCAAAATCAGTCATTCTTGCACCCAAAGCTAATACATTAGAATCATTGTGTTTTCTGCTCATTACTGCATGATTTTCAGAGGTGCAAAGTGCACATCGAATTCCCTTTAGTTTATTTGCAGAGATTGATACACCTATTCCAGAACCACAAATTACAATTCCTTTGTTAGCTTCTAATTTTGTTATAGTAAAACCAACTTTATGAGCAAATTCTGGATAATCTACGGATTCGTTTGAGTCAGTTCCACAATCCAAAATCGCATAACCTTTAGATTTTAGATATTCTATAAGATCTCTTTTAACATCAAAACCAGCATGATCTGACCCAATTGAAATTTTCATTATTTTCTTTCTATTGAACGATTAATCCAGTTATAGCACCCACCTGATGGTTTTACAACTTTTTCATTATCTGGGAGCATAAACCAGTCTCCAGTTGTTGTAATAGAATTTTCTTTAAGGAAATCTCTACGAGTTCTAGCTCTATGAAAATTTCTTTTTAATGCTTCGTTATAATCCTCGAACGCAATTTCGTACACTATTTTATCAGTAAATTTGAGTGTTTCTTCACTACACGCTTCTGCAGTTGCAAAATATACTTCACCTCGCTGATAGTATGTTTCGCCTTTCCCTCCGCTTATTTGTATAGCTTTTTCAGCCCATTCAAGTGCAGTTTTGTAATCTTCTTTGTCAATCAAAATTTTTGATAGTTCTAATGGAATGGTATAGTCTGTTTTGTTTACTTTGAACAAATCTTCATAAGCTATCTGAGCATCATCTATATTTCCCAAATCGAGATAAGTTTTTCCAAGTCTAAGCAGAACTTTCTCATTATATCTCTCATAGGTTTGTAATTCATCTAATACTTCAATCGCATCCTCAAGTTTACCAACATCAATTAATCCATCTGCAAAATCCAAACCATATTGAATATTTGTTGGTTCTTGCTGCCATCTTTCTCTATCAACTTCAAATTCATCTTTACCTAAAGCAATAAAAGCTTGCTTCTTTTCTCCAATGGCCTTTTTATTTCCTTGATCATAGCTAAGCCAAATATTCAGAATATTTAACTGATCATCGTATCTTCCATTAGCACGATAAATATCACTCAAACTTTCAAGAATTTTAACATTAGATTCATCTAAAGATAGTAATTTGTCGAGATAATATATTTGGTTTTCAACTTTATTTTGCTTACCTTCATTCCAAGCAGCAATCTCTAATAATTCAGTATTGTCAGGAAGATATTTTAGCCCTTGCTTGAATACATAAGAAGCACTATCCAACTTGCCCAATTCTATGTATGCTCTACCCATCCAAATAAATAAATTTCTAGCATTTTTCTCACCACAACCCAAATCTATCACATTCTTATAATTTCCAACAGCACCATCAAAATCTTGATTTTGATAATTTGTGGATGCAAAACTTAAATTTCTCGCACAATCTCTATCACGCTTTTTAATATCTAGTTCTGACATAGGAGCATAATCAGTTGATGCTCCTGCTGGAGGGGGAACACATCCAATTCCAATCAATAATATTGCACTAAATAATAAAACTAATTTTTCCATTTTCATAATTTGCTATTTCCTTTTTCTTTTGATAAACCAAGTTTCACCTGCAGATATTCCAACCGTTAATTTTATGTATTTCTCTCCATCAAATTCCGCAAATTCACTAGAACGAAATCCTATTTTCAATCCAACACTTATCAAGTTTTGTGTTTTCCCCCACTCCAATATTGTTCCTAATGAAAAACCAAAATCGTAAAAGTTTTTATCGTCGTGAATGAATTGTTTTACAAATCCACCGCTACTTATTCCAATAGAGTTCCATCTTCCGTGAGCTTTATTATTAAACTGTTTGTATATCCCAAAATTCATATTTCTTTGCAAATCTGCAAATTGTTTGTGGAAATTTGCAATCTCATAAGGTACAGAAATGGATTCTTTCTGGTGGATTTCCAAAACAAGTCCTAAATCAGAGGTTGGTTGAAATGAATAACCAAAACCAAAACTGGATAATTTACCTTTAGTTTTAAAATGGGTTTCAGGAGCAATAGTAATATCATTCACTCTGTTTGAAACAATAGTCACCGGGTTGAAATATTCAATTCCAAATACAATCTCATTACGACTTAAAGAGAATCTACCTTCAAAATTTATTGTATTACTTCTAAATCTGTCGAGAGTTCGAATAATGTCTGTATCAATTAGTTGATACTCAATATTTTCGTCATAATCGATTATAGTTTTATAAGTAAAAGTAGAATCAGTTCTTTCTTGAGTTCCAAATCCAACATTCCATTGAAGACCAAATGAAAATTTATCAGAAATAGATGATGAATACGACATAAATAAATCGGATATTCCACCATTAACTTTGTAATGAGAAAAGTATCTTAGGGTCTCATCACCATAAGAAATTGAAGGATTTGATAACATAGTTTCAGTTATATAGTATTTATTTCTTGTATATGGTTTAAAGCCGATATTGAGAACTTTATTTCGGCCAGCCGGAACAGAAAATGATAAATAATCTACTGAATTTCCAAATTGAATTGCAATGCTGTCAGATGCATTCCAACTAAACGAAGTACTTATATTCAATCTGGTAAATGCTGATTTCCATTGACTTGATGGTGATGATAGAGATACTCCATCACTCCTCGTGGAAAAATATTTACTATCACCAATCCCAATAGACGATGGATCAAAACTTTGTTGTAACTCACCAAACCCATAGAGTGATAATGAAGAAGTTTGAGTAAATCCTAACGATAACAGTAATATAAAATGTATTATTATTTTCATTTTGTATATAAAATTTCTAATTTTGGATAACGAAGTGTGTCATC
Source organism: Fidelibacterota bacterium (assembly GCA_014381725.1). Lineage (GTDB taxonomy): Bacteria > Fidelibacterota > Marinisomatia > SCGC-AAA003-L08 > JACNLC01 > JACNLC01. The sequence goes on from JACNLC010000045.1 coordinate 72,753, forward strand.
TGTTGAAAATACAACACGAGAAAAATTATTATTGTCATCACTTGAAATCAATTTTAAAGTGTCGTTATTTAAAGATCCATTTACACATTCCTGAATATAATCTGTTAAATCTACAGAAGTTGATAAATCAGCAATCTCAATCTTAAATGATTTTAAATATTCTTCAGATTCATTTCTATAAATCAATATTTCCATATCTTCATATAATTTTGAACTATCAGTATCAAGATAAAAAGTTAAATCTGCGTTTGAGATCTCAGCACCGAGATGTTCTGCAACAAAATTATCCAACTCAGGAAAATGTATATACGAATCAATTCGATTGCTATAATTTATTTCGATTCTATTAGTATCTGAATATTCAACCATCGAGTATATTGAAATATCATCTATTAACTTTTTCCCGTCAATAGAAGTCAACTCATCGTTCTGCTCAACCCAAATAGTTGAATCAAATGAAAATGGAGTGTGAGTTAACTGAAACTCAATATCTAACACAGGCAATTTTGATAATGTTGAAATCTTCAATAATAATTTACCGTCTTCATTAGTTTTGATTGATGAAATCCATAATACAGCATCTACATCAGAGGTATCCTGTGGCATTTCAAAAGAAACATCATCGCCATCCCACGAATAATCGTAACTACCAAGTGCAACATCAATTTCAGTTCCTCCAACAAAAACTTCAACTGAGTCGCACAAATTGTCAACACCACAATCTACAAATATTTCACCTAAATCATATATTCCGTTGCCTTCTGTGCCAGATGGATTGTAGCCATCCTCTTCTTCACTCCAAATATTATCAATTCCTGTATCTAAAAATGGTTCGCCAAGGTCGTATTGTCCATTACCTTCTGAACCAGTAGGATTTGAAGTTGAATCAAAATCATCTTCGGGAGCATTTCCAGCTTCGAGATAATCAGGTATGCCATCTATTCCCCAATCTTGCCAATATTCTCGCTCTTCACCTAAATCAAATTCACCATTGTCGTTTAATTCTTCCCAATCCCAAATACCATTTCCTTCTGTGCCTGTATCATTTGTTTCTACATCATAATCATCACCAGCTGGGTCAATATTGTAGTTATCATCTTCAATTTCATCAGCACCACATAAACTATCAATTCCACAATCTACAAAAATTTCACCTAAATCATATATTCCGTTGTCTTCTGTTCCACTTGAGTTTGTTTCTGGATCATAATTATCACCAGCAAAATCGTTCAAATCAACAGTATTAAATTTTACATTTTCTAATTCAAACTCGATTGTTCTTGAATCTAGATGATGAAACACAGTATCTAATTCAAACTCGAATAAGTCTATTAAACCATAAGTTTGATTTGTTTTAACAATTAATAATTCCTCAGTTGGAGTTTCTAAACTATCAAATATTGCTGAAACTAAGCCAAAATCTTCAGAAGTGGTAACTGTATCAATTGAAAAATTAGAAATACTACTTGAAGTCACTTCATTGATCGTGTATTTTGAAGTGTCAATATTAGTTTCAATCGTGTCCATATAATCAATTTCAAACGCTGGTTTCTCATCTTGAGTTGAGTGATTTGAAGAATAAAACTCAAGTGTATCATCACCAGCATATTCTAACAAAAGAGCATAATGTTCATTTTCATCACATAGTTTAGTTAAATAATCGTCAGAATCTCCAAAGTTAATACTCAATTCATTATCGATTGCATCTATCTCCAAATCGTTATTTACTATCGAGGTATCCAGTAAAACTGAAATATCTTCCTCCGTCCAATAATCAGATAGTATTAAGGATGCTGATAATAGTGCTGTATCCAACTCTATGTCTTCATCAGTTGGAATTAATTTTACAGTAATATTCAATAAACTATCCATTCCTTCATCAGAACAATAGTTAGAATCCAATGATAAAATATCAGAATTTATTTTAATTAGAGTATTTAAACTATTGCTCACATAAAGTCGAGAACTCTCCCCTATACTTCTACTTGTATCTTGCTTAGAATAAGAATGGGAACTGTCGGTTTTGAAAACATCTAAGACATATCCACCGTCAGGATTTAAAATAATAGGATCGGACTCACATCCATAAACTAATAAGAGAATTGTTATCGAAACGACTCCGACAAAGTAGGAAAATAGTCTGTTCATTATATTCTAGAAATCCAGTAAGATACTACCTAGAGCTTTTGCTGCTTCTCTCCAGTCACTACTTTTTGCTGAACTATTAATATTCAACACCGAATTAAGTGGATTACTATCAAATACCTTTTTCAATTCTTTATCTTTTTCAAGTTTTTCCATCAATTCGTTTTTTTCGTTGTCAACTAGTAAAACCATATCAGCGTTTTCCATTGCAAACTTCAAATTGTCTTGAGTTTTTCCAGAAGTTGGAGGTTTAAGTCCTAACATTTTATAAGCTTCATTTGGAAAATATCTATAGTCATCAATAGTATGAAGAACAAACATAGTTTTAATATTTTTGTAGAAATCATCTTTATGATACTGTTGCTTTATAAGTGCTGGCACAAAAGACATTTGCCAATCATTACACATTATCACATCAGGTGCCCAAAACAGATTTTTCAATGCACTCAAAGATACTCTTGAGAAAAATGCAAATCGCTCACCATTTTCTTTGTAAACCCTACCATTTTTTGCTTTATAAAGTAACTCAGGTAACGGTTTAAAATAGTTGTCATCTTGTACAAAATAAACCTGAACTCTAGTCTCAGGAATAAAAGCAGACTTCATATTTACAAGTTGATCTTCATTATTAAATTGAATTGGAATATCCTTCAACCGAATAACTTCTCTAAGAATGTACTTTCGTTCACTAATGAATCCATATTTGGGTTGAGCTAAACGAATATCGTAGTCAGGATCTTCATGGAAAATGTTAGTCAACTTCCTAGATAATTTTGATAACGAGTAAGTTTCACAAAACGGAATTAATTCCGATGTTAAAAAATATATTTTTTTCATGTTAATCCTTGATTAATATTGGTTAGTATAGTTCTTTGATTTCTGATAATACTCGCTATTAGGATAGTAGTCTAAAAGACGCTGGAATTCATCTTTAGCGCGTTGTTTGTTCCCTATATTAAGGTAACATAATCCCATTTTATATTGAGCATCATCATCTTTATTTGTTCCTGCAAATGAAAATACTTTTTCAAATTCTTTGATAGCATGTTTATAATCTTTCATAGCATAATATACTTCGCCAATCCAATATTGACAATTATCAGCTAAATCGTGTGTTGCGTCTGATTCAATCAAAAAAGCAAATTCATCCATAGACTTAGTAAAATCACCATTCTGGTACGATGACAAAGCTTCTATATATTTTTCGCGATATTCTTCGTCGCTAATTGATGGAGTATCATTGATATAACCACTAGTCCTCAATTCCGACATTTCTTTGTAACTGTTTGTGAGAGAAGTGATTCTATTTTCAATCATCACTAAGTCATTCAAAATTTCAAAATAAAGGCTATCTGTATAAGTCGCTCTATCTTCTAATATTTTTATTTTATTCTCCGATTTAACAAGATTATTCGTAATACTTGAAGGTATTTCAGAATCACTCTGATGTGCAGAATTAAGTTTGTCGTTTATATTATTTTGAGTTTTTTCTAGCTCGGTTTCAAGAGACTTAATTCGTTTTTCTAACGCAGCAACATTTTTACCTTGCTTAATTGCATATTTTTTGACTTTTTTCAATTCTGCAGAAACAGCTGAATCATCAGGGCTTGGATCTGATGTTGATGTACATCCTGTAACTATCAAAATACCAAATGCTAGTAATAAATAAAGTAGATTTAGTTTTTTCATATATACTCCGTGAATTTGTAAATTCTAAAATAAATGTGTTGCAACAGCATTAAATTTACACATTTTTACTATGTTAGAACAATTGATAACTGAACATGTTTCCAATAATAAAGTATAAGTACTAAATAAACAGAAAATACTAACTAATATCTGTTAACTTTTTTAGTTCGATTTTATTAAGTCTTTTGTATTTACCAATCTTGAGTTTGTCAGCAGATAATCCAGCGAATTCATAACGATGCAACTCATCAACTTTTGATCCTAATTCTTTAAATATTTTCCTTACTTCACGATTTTTACCTTCTTTAAGAACTACTTCCCACATAATTTGAGTTTTTGTTTTTTTTAAGCGTTTTACTTTTGCTCTTACTTTTCCTATGCTATCAAGAATTGTGCCATTTCCCAATTCAGTTAATTTCTCATTAGGGATGTCAATTTTAGTCAAAACTATATATTTCCGTTCAATTCCAAATTTTGGATGAGTAAGTTTATAAGCCAAATCTCCGTCATTTGTTAATAGTAAAATCCCGGTAGTATCTCTGTCTAATCGACCAACTGGAAACAATCGATCTTTTGTTGGAATTAGATCAATCACAGTTTTTCGTTTATGAGTGTCAATTACAGTAGAAATATATCCTTTAGGTTTATTTAGCATATAAACAACTTTTTCTTGAATAATTTCAATCAATTTGCCTTGACATAGAACAATATCATCATCTGAAACTTGAGTAGAAAAATCATAGACAACTGCTCCGTTTATTTCTACTTGTCCACTTCTAATAATTTCGTCACATTTTCTTCGGGATGCAATCCCAGCTGTTGCAAGATATTTATTCAGACGCATCTAAAACCTCCGTTGGTGTTTGACCATCATCCATCAACTCTGATAATTCTTTCAATTTTGGTAAATCAGAAATTCTGTTAAGCCCAAATGCTTCCAAAAAATGCTGAGTTGTACCATATAACAAAGCTCTTCCCAATCCTTCTTCCCTCCCTTTGATTGTAATCAGTTCCCGTTCCATTAGAGATTTTACTACACTATCACAATTTACACCTCTGATGCTCTCGACCTCCACTTTGCTAATTGGTTGGCGATAGGCAATTATAGACAATGCTTCCATTGCTGGACGAGATAACTGAAATTTCTTGGACTTATTATATAACCTCTGAATATAATAATGATATTCAGGTTTGGTTAAAATCTGAAATCCACCTCCAATTTCTTCTATAAATAGTGCTTTTCCAAATTTCTCATATTCTAAATTTATTTCATCGACTATCTCACGCAAATCTACATTTTCATCTGGAATAATTTGATTTAATTTGACTTGAGTTAGAGGTTCCGGAGTAGAAAACAACAACGCCTCAATTAAGTTTTTATTTATCATTTACTGTATCCTGTTAGTATAATTTCTCCAAACACTATTTTCTGTTGCACAGTGATTTCTTTTAAACGAATCATCTCTAATATTGCCATAAATGTAACAATAATTTTCAGTTTAGTTTCCAAGGAAAGCATCAATTTCTTAAAATTAATATTTGACTTACTTTGTAGCATTTTCTTCAAATATTCAATCTGTTCGTCTAAATGGATTTCTTCTCTGTTAAGCTCATAAGTTGTTGAGTCAGGTAATCTTTCCAATACTTCCTTAAATATGCCCAACAAGTCAAATAGAGATACATTTTTTACATATTGGCTCATATCCTCTTTTTGGTCTTTTATTGGGATAATTGCTCCCTTAAAATGCTTACGACAGTGCTTTTCATATACTTTTGAAATTGTTGTTGATGCCAGTTTAAACTGTTTATATTCGAGTAATCGTTTTACAAGTTCATCTCTTGGATCTTCAAATTCTTCTTCATCATCATTTTGTTTTTTGGGAAGAAGCATTTTGGCTTTTATTCGCATTAACAAAGAAGCCATCACTATAAATTCACCTGCAACTTGAATATTGAGAATTTTCATTAATTTAATATATTCTAAGAATTCGCTTGTAATATCTGAAATTGGAATATCGTAGATATTAAGTTTATCCCGATGGATAAAGAATAATAATAAATCCAACGGGCCCTCAAAATTTTCTAATTTTATTCTATAACTCATTTAATTACGCTAAAATAAATCATGGAGTTTGTAGCACGAAAGTTATCTATGATACTAAATCACTTCTGGAATTTGATAATTATCGGTCTTCAGTCTCCTTTTCTCTAATTCTCCATCTCTCCAATCACTTCTTTGCTATAAATCCAATTTTTCGATATACTTTTGAAAGAGTTTTACGAGCCCGATAATACGCATTTTCTGCTCCAGCTTCCAGAACTCCTTCAAGATAATTTTTGTCTTTCATGATTTCATTATATCGTTGTTGTATAGGTTTAAGTGTATCAACAATCACTTCTGCTAATTCTATTTTCAAAGCTGAGTACATTTTTCCCTCAAAATGAGATTCAACTTCTGAAACTGATTTTTTGGTAAGCACCGAATACAAACTAATCAAATTAGAAATCCCGGGATTCTTATCATCAAACCTAATCTCTGTTCCGGAATCTGTAACGGCTCTTTTAATTTTTTTAGTAATTACATCTGGGTGATCAAGTAGGGCAACTAAACTGTTTTCATTTTTATCCGATTTTGACATTTTACTAGTAGGGTCTTGTAAACTCATTATTCTAGCACCAAATTTTGGTATATAAGGTTCTGGTACAACAAAAGTATCGGAATAGAGGTGATTAAATCGTTGTGCTAAATTTCTGGTTAATTCAAGATGTTGTTTTTGGTCAGCCCCAACTGGTACTAAATCTGCCTGATACAGCAAAATATCTGCAGCCATAAGAATTGGATATGTAAAAAGTCCTGCATTGATATTAGACTCATTTTTCTTTGATTTATCTTTGAATTGAGTCATTCTGTTCAATTCACCCAAAGAAGTAATGCAATTCAGTACCCAAGTCAATTCAGCATGTTGTGGTATATGAGATTGTATAGCAATAGTTGATTTTTGAGGGTCAATCCCGCAAGCAATATATTGAGCTAAAAATGATAAACATCTTTTTCTTAATTCTGCTGGGACTTGCTTAACGGTTAGTGCATGCATATCAACAATTAAGAAAATACTGTCGTAATCATCCTGAAAATCTACCCAATTTTTAATTGCTCCAATATAATTTGCAATACAAAGCTGTCCAGATGGTTGAATGCCTGATAAAATGATTGGTTTTTTTCTTTCCAAAATATCTCCTAATTAATTTCTATTGGATCCATAAACAAATATGGTCTCCAAGTATCTTGATACTTTTTAACAAACTTCTGGAAGAAAGTGATTACCGTAGGTTTTATTGGTTTTCTTGTTAACGGCATTTTACTTTCTTTTGGAGTTCTACTCCCCTTTTTTAGATTGCATTTGATACAAGCAGTTGTGAGATTCTCCCAAGTATCTTTTCCACCATTTCGCTTTGGAATAATATGATCAATTGTCATCGGGATAGAATGAGTTCCACAGTACTGACAAATGTAGTCATCTCTTTTTAGAATATTCCTTCTAGATAATACAATATTTTTCCTCTTGAAACTTACGAAACTATTCAACTTAATGACGCTTGGTAAACTCATTGCAATAGTAGGCGAGTGAATTATATCACTATAATTTTCCAAAACTTCAATTTTATCTTTAAACATCAAAACGATTGCACGCTTTGCGGATGCAACAGAAATTGGTTGATAATTTTGATTCAAGATTAACACTCGTCTGTTCAATAAACTATTGTTAATCATATCAAGCTATAGCTACTAATTGATTTTGTTGCTGTCATCATATTCAATAATTTTATATTGCAATTTTCTGAATTTTCATTTAGAGATTCAATTTTTACATCACCTGAAGCGTGTATAATCTCACCATTTCCTATAGATATTGCAACATGAGTAATTGCATTATTCTCTTCTGCAAAAAACATCAAATCTCCTTCCTCTGCTGAGTCAAAAGAAATATTTATTAAGTTTTCTGTTAGCAACTGTTGACATGAATCCCTATGAAGTAGAATTCCAGAATTTTTGAAAATAGTTTGAACAAAACCTGAACAGTCAAATCCTAAACTTGTTTTGCCACCCCAAAGATAAGGAACTCCCAACATTTTGGTTGCATCAATAATTATTTGTTCTCTTTGTGATTTCCCTATAGAATTATTGTTATTTATCCAACACTTGGCTTTATTTGGTAAAAGAACTTCAAACCAGTTATTGGTTGCATTTTGTAAAATAGGTAATTCAGTTCCAAATACAACTTCACCGATTATTTTCCCAGTTTGGGTTTGATTATTAAACAGATATTCTCTTCTATTCTCTACTGTTAGTTTTTGTGCATTTACTTCGAAATAGTTTGTTGAATAAAATTGATGAATCCAACCTTCATAATTATCCCATTGCCGTACTTTGAACCAATCTAGATGAGATTCTAAAATTTCAAGTTCTTCCCACATTATAGCTTGAGTAATCATCTCAGATGTAAAAGATGGTTCTCGATAGATATTTGCAGTTGTTGTATTAACAATAAGTTTATTCATTTTCCCCATCTCGAACAAACTGAATGAGTTTTTTACCAATTTCAGAATTATCCAAAATTGCATCAAATGCTTCAGCTCCTGGACCACTAGCAAAAATAGGAACCATATTTGCAGAATGATGAGAGTCAATATACTGAATGTTCAAATTATCCGCATCTTCATCATAAACTGCAATTCCACCTGTTTCGTGGTCAGCGGTTAAAACAACCAAAACTTCTGGATTTTTAGACTGATATTCCAAACAATATTTTACCAAATCGTCTAAAGATTGCATTTCATTTTTTATATATGTCGCATTATTTACATGCCCAGCCCAATCTGTTTGAGATTCTTCCACCATCAAGAAAAATCCACTTTCATTTTGTTCTAGTTTTTCTAATGCAACTTTTGTCATTTCTATTGTTGTTGGATATCTATTTTCATATTTCAAATCGAGAAAATCATCTGCAAACAATCCAATAACTCGATCATCATCAATTTTGATATCCTTAAAGTCAAAATATACCAAAGCATTGTTATCTTTTGCAATTTTTACAAAAGTATCATTCCAATACTTGGTTCCACCTCCGAGAATTATATCAATATCTGATAGTAGTAACTGCAAAAATATATCATCATAGTTATATCGTGAATTAGTGCTACTACCAAACGCTGCCGGAGTAGCATGGTTAACTTTAGTTGTTGTAATTAAACCAGTTGACATTCCAAAGTGTTCTGCCCAACCCACAACACTTTTAAGTGCAATATCATTTTTCATACTCACAGATTTTCGTTCAACTTTTTCACCAGTTGCAAGTGCGCTTCCTCCAGCAGCAGAATCTGTTACAATTCTATCTTGATTGGCTGGATGAGTTGTCTGCAATCCGATGTGTTCAAAATCATCAAACGAAAAAGTTTGGTTTGAATAATAATGAGCTGTGTAATGACCAATACCTGCACCATCTGCAATAATAAAAATAATTGATTTAGGAATTTCAAAATCAACCGATTGAGATTTCAGTATTTTAGGATTATTGTTCTTTGGTATCACATGCGATATTGGAATTTTAAAATACAAACCATGTTTATTATATTTTAGAGAGCTACATCCAGTAACCAATATAACTGAAACAATTAATAGAATAGTTTTTTTCATTTTAAATAATTCTCAAAAATTTACGCTTTCCAACTTTTAACACTTTTTCACCATTTACAGAAATTTCTACAAACAGATCTTCTATTTTTTCACCGTCTATTTTCACTGCACCCTGTTTAATCATCCTCTTAGCATCACCGTTGCTGGATACCATGTTATTTTTAACCATTATTGAAATTAATTTTTCTGAATCAGTTAATTTATATTCAGGTATATCATCTGGAATATCTTTTTTAATGAATAATTTATCAAATTCCTGTTCGGCTATAATTGCTGATTCATTATCATGATACAATTCAACTAATTCTCTTGCTAATTTTCGTTTTAAATCTCTTGGATTAGATGTATTCTGTTCTAAATCTAATTTGATATCTTTCAATTCCTCGACTGAAATATCCGTTGCAAACTCAAAATATTTAGCTATCAATGTATCTGGGATGGAAAGCGTTTTACCATAAATCTCTCCTGGTGAATCAGTTAAGCCAATATAATTATCATAAGATTTAGACATCTTCTCAACCCCATCAGTTCCTTCAAGTAATGGAGTTGTAATTATTACTTGAGGAGTTTGACCTCCTTCTTTCTGTAAATCTCTTCCAACTAATAAATTAAACTTTTGGTCAGTTCCTCCAAGTTCAACATCAGATTTCAGATTAACTGAATCATAGCCCTGTGCTAAAGGATACAAGAATTCATGAACCGAAATTGGAATTCCAGATTTATATCTTTTAGTGAAATCATCTCGTTCTAACATCCTAGCTACAGTATATTTTGAAGCTAGTCGAATAACTTCAGAAAAATCCATTTTCCCTAACCAATCATTATTGTGGACAATTTGCAATTTCTCCATATCTAAAACAACAGATGCTTGATCAATGTATGTCTGTGCATTCTCTCGCGTATCTTCAAGAGTGAGTTGTGGACGAGTTTTATTTCTTCCAGATGGATCACCTATCATTGCAGTAAAATCACCAATTAGTAGAATTGGTTGATGTCCAAGATCTTGAAAATCTCTCAATTTCCGCAAGACAACTGCATGACCAATATGTAAATCAGGGCGACTGGGATCACAGCCAAATTTTATCTTTAATTGTTTACCAGATTTCTGTGACTTTTCAAGCTTCTTGACCATTTCTTCTTCCGGTATAATTTCGTCTATACCTCGACGGATTAAATCCATTTGCTCATTAATTGATGGAAATTTCTCAGCCATTATTTATTAAATCCTTTCATAATTCTATCAGTATTTCTTTTTGCATCTCGGTCAGCAATAGTTTGTCGTTTATCCCACATTTTTTTTCCTTGTGCAATTGCAAATTCTAACTTTGCTAAACCATTTTTAAAGTAAATTGACAAAGGAATCAGTGTTTTACCTTTTTCATCAACAATTCTAGCTAACTTCTTTAATTCTCTTTTGTGGAGTAATAATTTTCTATCGTGAACAGGTGTATGGCTTACATATCCCGCGTTTGAATATTCAGCAATGTGCATTCCAACAACAAACAACTCACCTTTAATAAACCGAACATAAGACTCTTTGATATTTGCTTTCCCTTCTCGCAAAGCTTTCACCTCGGATCCTTGCAACACTATTCCTGCTTCATATTTTTCTTGAATATGATATTCGTGTCGTGCTTTTCGATTTGTCGCTATATTCATAATTTCCATACTAAATAATCCACTAAATTTCCAATTTCTCTAACAATTTCACATCTTACTAAAGAGAATCGGATTCAATTATAGAATTAAATTTAGATGTTATTTATATCCCATCGCAAGTTTATTTCCTTGATATAACGAATTAAATCCCATAATTTTTGACCCCTGTTTTTGACATAAAGAGTAAAAAACAGCCCGGGTGGTGGAATTGGTAGACACGCTAGGTTCAGGGTCTAGTGTTCATAAGAATGTGCTGGTTCGAGTCCAGTCTCGGGCACGATTTGAATTTACTTTTGAAATATTTGATGACTATGAATCCTTTGAAAACAACTTCAGATGATTCACTAAACTACAAAAAAGGAAACGAAAGATGAAACAGATAATCAGAAAAACGACAGTTTTAATGTTATTGTCGATGTTTCTTGTCAGCTGCACCGATAAGGAAGCACGAAATGATATTGAAGCGCTATCCAGAAAACAACAATCAATTAAGATTAAGATTGCAGGGATAGAGAATGCTCAAAAAGAAATCTTGACAAAGATAGATGAACTAAAGTCCTCAGTTACAAACTTAGCTTCCAAACCTGCAAACAAGGATAAGAAAAAGAAAGAACGACCAGAAACAGACCATAATAAATTTTATGATATTCCAGTTGAAGATTCTTTTGTGCTAGGTCCCCAAAATGCTAAAGTTACAATAACCGAATGGATGGACTTCCAATGACCTTACTGCTCTAAATCTATCAGTTTGGTAGAAGAAGTTTTAGAAAAGTACCCAAATGATGTTCGTGTAGTTATTAAAAACTTTCCATTAAGTAGTCATAAACAAGCAAACAAAGCAGCATTATATGCTTTAGCAGCTGAAAGACAAGGGAAATACTACGAAATGTATAAGAGAATATTTGCAGATTACAGAAGTCTAAGGACAAACGAGGATCTACCTTTGCAATATGCTCAGGAATTAGGGTTGGATATCGATCAATTACACGCAGACATGAAAGATCCTGCTTTGCAAGATAGAATAACAAGAGAAACCAAACAGTTAAGAAGTTCTGGTATGAGAACTGCTGTACCTAAATTTTTAATTAACGGAAAAGAGCCAAAAGGTAGAAGCATTGGCGCATGGTCAAGTATAATAGACGAAGCTCTTAAAAAGTAATTATTAAGAAGAAAACAAAAAACCCCGTTACAACGGGGTTTTTTTATATATCAATAAACTAATTTTTACATTTTTTCAGATTGACAGTTTACTAACTTAGAAAACGAAAACTGCATCGCACTACAATCCCATTTTTTTAGTATATCAGATATTTGTTGTTTGGATAAACTTCGATCATTATATCTCAAAGTAATTGTTTTTGTTAATAGCGACATTTCACAACTTGATATTCCATCCAAACTATCAAATTCCTTTAGAAGATGGCGTTGAGTCTCAGCCGAATTCAAATTAGTAACTTTAATAACTGCTTGCGTTAAATCGTTTGATGAACGACTACCTGCAACAAACACAGCAAACAACGATATGACAAGAAGAATACCTCCAAGTTTCCTCAAAACAACCTCCATTGCGTAATAAACTTCCACAAAGTTAAAACTTATGGGATTTACAATGCAAGTGTTATTTAAAGTATTACATGAAGTAAATGAGATAATATTTTAAGATATCCGATATTCTCGTCATGGTATTTAAATTGGCTTAAATAATTAGGAAGTTAATTGAAAATTAATCTTCACCAATTCTACCAACTAAATATTTTATTGATATGAGTGCTGTTGCAAACAGAACACAACCAATTGCAGTATTGCCAAATATCAAATTACCTACTCCAAAGAGGAAACCCAATACAGAAATTACTCCCAATTGCACATTCACTAAAGCGGGTAAAATTGATTCTGCTTTTCCATCAGAAAACAATTCCCAGCCGGGACCGGCAGGTTTAACTTTATTGTAGAAATTTTGTAGTAAATCATTATTTTCTGGTTGAGTTACATAAGTTACTGTCATCCATATTATCGTCGTGAAGATGGTTGTAAATATCATTTTATCTGCAAAACCTTCAAATCCAAAATAACCAGCGGACAAACTTCCAACAAACGCCGCGGACATTGCAGAAATCTCCGACCAGGCATTTATTCTCCACCAATACCATCGAAGCATAAATACTAAGCCAGTGCCGGCTCCAAGAGACAAAATCATTTCCCATCCGCTTTTAACTGAATCAAAGAAATACGATACAACAATCGCAACTACCATCATCAACAATGTGGCCAATCGGGAAATCATAATATAATGTCGTTGTGCAATTGTGTCTTCTGTAAAACTGTCTTTCGGTCTTATAAATCTTGCATAAAAATCATTAACAACATAAGACGCACCCCAATTCAAGTGAGTTGAAACCGTTGACATAAACGCTGAGAAAAATGCGACTGCGAGTAATCCGAATAATCCAGCCGGCAGTAAATCTACCATCATCATTGCGTATCCTTTTTCCGGATCAGCGATGTTTGGATAAACAATCAACGATGCAAGTGCGACAATAATCCAAGGCCAAGGACGCAACGCATAATGAGCGATATTGAAAAACAATGTGGATTTCACCGCATCCTTGTCACTTCTTGTTGAGAACATTCGCTGAGCTATATAACCACCGCCACCTGGCTCTGCTCCCGGATACCACGATACCCACCATTGCATTCCAATCCAAACAAGCGCAGTGCTTAATAGTATCTTGGGATGACCAATTGGTGAAAAATCCAAGTAATGATGATCTACTCCAAATTGCTCAATCAAACCGGACATCAATCCATTCATTCCACCAACTTCATTGATTGCGTAAAACATCAGCACAATTGACCCAGCCATTGCAATAAAAAACTGAAGAAAATCTGTAACTACCACTCCCCACAAACCCGACACCACTATATAAATTGCAGTGAGCCCGTATAAAATTATAATTATTTTCCAGGATGACGCACCAGTCATAACCTCTAAAACTTTCGACATTCCAAGCGTAACCCAACCAAGAATTATACAATTAATCGGAAATGCTAAATATAACGCCCTAAACCCACGCAAAATACTTGCAGGTTTTCCACCATAGCGAAGTTCTATAAATTCCACATCTGTAATCACTCCGGCTCTGTGCCATAGTTTTGCATAGAGAAAAACTGTAAACATACCCGATACCATAAAATTCCACCATATCCAGTTTCCTGCAATACCATCTGAAGCAACAATTCCTGTAACGGCCAATGGAGTATCAGCGGCAAATGTTGTGGCAACCATCGAAACACCAGCCAACCACCACGGCATCTCACGACCTCCTGTAAAATATTGCTCTGTGCTACGGCTGGCTCGCTTTCTCATCCATAACCCAACTGCAAGCATAAATAAAATATAAACAGAAATTATTATCCAGTCTAATATTGCAAATTTGTCAAACATTATTGTTCCTTACTTTAGCAATTTTAAGAAAATATGATTTAAAAATACACTCATTTATAACTTTTGATTAAAAACTGTTCTCTACTAGCACAAAAATCACACTCTTCTTTTGTCCACTTTTGAATAAGTGAATCGATACTCTCTCCATTTTCTATTGTTTTCCGTAACATATCACTTCCGTAGAGTTTATCAATAAAGTTCGTTTCCAAGAACTTAAATTTATCAGGATGTAAATGATGCACAACTTCTATCATTCTTACTCCTAACTCTATCGGATTTATATCATAGGAATCAATGTGAATCTGAATTCCTTGACATAGCTGGTTTTCATATTTAGGATATTTAGCTTGTGGAATGGATTTTGGAGTAAATTCCATAGGAGTAAATGTTACTCCATTTGAAAATTGCTTTGATAACAGAATTGTTAGTTCTTCAGAATCTGCCCACGGAGCACCAAATTGCAAAAAAGGATAATCAGTTCCACGACCTTCTGATATATTCGTTCCTTCTAACAGACACATCCCTAAATAGAGAAATGCTGTTTTATAGTTGGGTATATTTGGAGATGGTGCTTCCCAATTTATATTGGTTTGCGTCCAATTCATTTCTCGCATCCAGTTTACCATTGGGATAACTGTTAGTTTGCAATTAGTTTTTTCCAACCAATCCGATTCATTTATCATAATTGCAAGCTCACCCTTCGTCAATCCATGACGAATGGTTACTGGATGCATTCCTACAAAAGAAGAAAATTCAGTTTCCAGAATTGGTCCTTGCACTTCTACGCCATTTACTGGATTAGGTCTATCTAAAATGATTACCTCTACCCCATTTTCTCCAGCAGATTGCATCACATTAGTCATTGTGCTTGTGTAAGTGTAATATCTTGCTCCGACATCCTGAATATCAAAAATTAAGTAGTCCAAATTCTGAATATCAACTGCTTTTGGTTTCTTGTTTTTTCCATACAGACTAATAATCTTAGCACCAGTTTTTTGCTCAATGTCATCAGAAACTGATTCTCCTGCACTCAATAATCCTTCAAATCCGTGTTCCGGAGCAAAAATTATTTTAACCACAATATCGCTTCTTGATGAGAGTAAGTCAATAAAATGTTTCCCATCACGATTGACACTAGTATGATTAACAATAAGTCCTATAGATTTTCCGCTAATCAGCTCAAAGTTGGAGAGTTCGAGAACATCCAATCCATTGAGAGTTTGTGAATAATTATTTGGTGAAATATTCGTTTGATAGACTTCTGAATATCGCCATCCACAATTAGTAAAAATTATAATGCAAATTATTGATATGATTAAAATCTTAGGTTTATTAATAATTTTATCTTTCAAAGGTTCGATTCAAGAATAATCTGATTATCTTGTTTACAACAAAAACTACTGCAATATTAGTTAATGTGGAAATCCCAATAAACCAAGTCCAAGCTAAACCCAATGATTGTAATCCAAACACTATCGCCAGACTGGAAAGTAGTCCTACAATCAAAGCTGTAGGATGAAAATCAATTTTGATTCTAGACAGAATAAATAATCCCAATAATCCGCCATAAGTGTATGATGCAATTTTTAGCCCTACCACTACAATTGCGTTGTCAGTTTCATCAAAAAGAAGAGCAATTCCAATAAGCACTATTGCCCAAAGTAAACTGATAAATTGTGACCTTTTAAGTGAACTTGTTTTAAGCCAATCTGTTACAGTAGAAGATGCTAAAGAGTTTATAGAAGAACTTAAAGTTGACATCGCTGCAGACAGAACTCCAGCTAATAAAATTCCTTTTACTCCAACCGGTAAGTTTTCTACAATGAATGTTGAAAATTCTCTGTCTTTTTGTAAATCAATTCCACCATACAATGTATAAATCAATGTTCCCGCTAATAGAAAAACAGAAAATTGAAGAAATACAAAAAATCCACTACCAATCATTGCCTTTTGTGCAGATTTCAGATTTCGGCAACCAAGCACTCGTTGGACCATCATATAATCGGCCCCGTGTGATGCAAAAGAGAGTAATATCCCACCGAATAATGCACTGGGAAACATCCACGCCGATTTGAAGATATTTTCTCCAAACTGAATAATTTGCAATTTATCTGATGCCATTAATGCCGAAAGTGTCTCTACGGTAGAAGTATCTAAATGATTGAGAATAAATACAATCGAAATCACTGCTCCTGCGATATAAAGAACAAACTGAAAACTGTCGATCCAAACGATAGTACGAATACCACCAAGTAAAGTGTAAATGAGCGTTACTACGCCAATAATCAATATGGCAACGGGCAGAGACCATCCTGTAATCACTTGCACCACAACTGCTGTTGCCAAAAAACGCACTCCATCCGCAAGAACGCGAGTAACAAGGAAAACGCCTGATGCAGTCTTTTGAATATTTCTCCCAAAGCGATTTCCAAGAACTTCATAAATGGAGGTTACTCCGCTCTCAAAATATTGTGGTAACAAGAAAATACTCACCAAAATTCTACCAATAATATACCCCATTGCAAGTTGGAGGAAAAACCAATTCCCTCGATACGCCAAACCAGGAACGCTGATAAATGTAAGCACAGAAGTTTCAGTCGCAACTATAGAGAACATTGCTACTATCCAAGGAAGATTTCGTCCACCCAAAAAGTAATCCGAAGGAGTTTTATTAAATTTTGATTGCCAGAAACCATATCCTGACATCCCAGCAAGAAATAAAATGATGATTGTTAAATCAATAATGTGCATAATTGTTAGAAATTAATACTCTATTTCTCCAATTTTTTCATAACTGCATTGTGGAAATCTCTACGGACTTTATACATTCTATTATTCTCTCTTGAAGGATGCACTCGATTTGTGAGAAGAACTACTATTATCTCTTGCTCAGGATCAATCCATAAAGAAGTACCAGTAAAGCCCAAATGCCCAAATGACAAATCAGAGAAATAATCTCCTGCAGAACTTTTACCATTTCTAGACGGGGTATCCCAACCAATTGCTCTGTCTGAACCAAAAGGCAGATTTTGGCGAGATGTAAATTCGTGTATCAAACTTTTCTTAAACAGTCGTGAACTGAGCCAAGTGCCTTTATTTAGCATTATTTGAGCATATTTCCCAATATCTTCTGCTGTTGAAAATACTCCTGCGTGACCAGAAACTCCACCCATCAAATAAGTGTTTTCATCGTGTACAATTCCATGAATCATAATATTCCTGTAAATAGAATCAAATTCAGTCGGAGCAATTTCAGGCAAATATGCTGAATTAGGTTTAAAGAAAGTTCGTTGCATATCAATGGGATTAAACACCCATTTTTGTGCAAGTTCATCAATTGGTTTTTGTTCAATTTTCTCGATTATTGAAGTGAGCAAAATAATTCCCAAATCGCTGTATTGAATTTCTGTGCCGGGTTCATAAATCAAATCTCTTTGAAGAATGTCATTAAGAATATCTTCTTTATTTTTGAATATTTCTTCCATAAAATACATTATATAAGGTTCAATCCCAGAAGAATGAGTTAGTAAATGGTGAATTGTTACTTTTTCTTTCCCTCCACCTACAAATTCAGGATAAAACTGTGATACTTCGTGGTCTAAACTCAATTTCTTTTGTGAAATCAATTTCATCATCACGGGAGTAGTTACCAAAACTTTCGTTAGGGATGCTATATCATAAATCGTTTTGGAATTTACAACTTTTGATGTGTCATCATAAGTTTGATTTCCAAATCCTTGGTTGGCGATTACCTTACCATTTTTCGCAATAAATACTTGCGCTCCAGGAAATATTTTATCCTCAATTGCATTTTCTAAAACTACCAAAGATTCCGTTAAATTAATATCCATATTTCCATCAAATCCTATATTTCGTTTCTCAGAAACAATTCCACTCCCCCGAGGATAATCATCGGATAATTTAACCGATAATTTCCCTGATATTTCTGTTCTTCCCAAGAGTGCATTTGCCATTGCATACTGCGAAATGCTACCGTAACCATAAGCACAAAGATATGTTGAAATAATATCATAATTTGGCAAATACGGACTGCCAAATCCAGCAACAACAAACGGAATATTATTTTGCTCAAGCAATTTCATAAAATCAGAGTGGCTCGCATCAATTGTGGACTCACCCTTATCCATCCGAATTCTAACCAAAAGTGTAACTAAAACCATATCAGAATTTTTGACACTTTGTAGGATTTCAGCAGTTCGATTTTGTCCTAGTGGTTCTGTTACCCAAATTTCCTGAACATTTCCGTGAGTGTTACGAATATCCCAAGCATACGAACTTAGCACATCTTTTACTCCATCGTCGGTTGATAGAATGATATGTGAGAAATCCTCAATATTCTCTGGTTTTAGTGGAATTAAATTAGCATCATTCTTGATTAGAGTAATTGATTTTTTTGCGATTTCTTTGGCAATTTTTTTATGAGATGATATTCCAACATTTTCTTCTACATTTTCCCAATTAGAATTAATTTCGGAAGAGAACAATCCAAATTCTTCTTTTGCTCTGAAAATTCTGTTAACAGATTCATTGATTCTCTCTTCTGTAATTCTACCTGATTTTACTGCTTGTTCAATTGCGTTAATCGTATGTTCAACATTCATTGGTAGAAGTAAAATATCCGCACCAGCTTCAACTGCTCTAATGGCTGACTCACCAGCCCACGCAGAATTTGTCAATCCACCCATTTCCATACCGTCAGTAATTATCAGACCGCTAAAATTAAATTCATTTCGAAGAATTTCTGTTAAAATTTTAAACGAATGAGAAGCCGGCTTTCCAGATTCATCCAATTCCGGAAGAGAAATATGCCCAACCATAATAGTTTTTACTCCGGATTCTATTGCTAACTGAAAAGGGTGAAGTTCGGTTTCGTAAAGTTCATCTAAACTACTGTGAATTATTGGCAAACTTGTGTGACTGTCTGTCGCTGTATTTCCGTGACCGGGAAAATGTTTTGCACAAGCATAAACTCCACCATCTTGCAAACCTTTGATGAATTCTACTCCAAACTTCGCAACTATTTCAGGTGAATCACTATATGCTCGGAAATTTATAATCGGATTGTCTGGATTATTATTGACATCCATTACCGGAGCAAACGAAATATGAACTCCTAAACTACTCGCTTCTTTAGCAGTAATTTTACCTTGGAGATATGCTAGATGCGAAGAATCTGTTGCAGTTACTGCCATATTGGATGGGAACAAAGTTCCACCATCTAACCATTGACCTGTTCCGCGTTCGTAATCTGCAGAAACAAGTAATGGAATATCAGCCCAAGATTGAAACCGCTGAATATTGGAGTAAGTCCCTTGGATGCTTCCTCCGAATGTTATGATTCCACCAATTCCATCTTTTTCTATCCACTGTTGTAGTTTTTTACGATACCAATTTTCGTTATTGTAAAAATCACCACGAACACGAACCATCACCATTTGAGCAATTTTTTGTTTTAAGGATAGTGTGTGCCAATCAGAAATATTGTTTTGCTGTGGAGTTGGCGTTGGTAATTGCGAGCAACCCAAAAATAGTATTAATAAAAAAATGAATTTAGTCTTCAATGTAAATCCTCTTCACTCGTTTGGAAATTCCATTCAGAAATTTATACGGAATAATACCATATTTTTTTGATAAATGTTCAATTCTGTGAGTTGTATTATCACCCCAAAATGATACTTTATCTCCAACTTTCAAATTAGAATTGTTAGCATTTATCGCAGTCATATCCATTGATACTTTTCCGATAATTTTCAGCTCATTATTTTTGTAAATTACTGAACCCGACTTGGAGAACTCCAGAGGAACCCCGTCAGCGTAACCAGCTTGAACTGTAGCTATTTTCATTGGCTCACTTGCGGTAAATGTTCGGTTATATCCAACTGAATCTCCATCAGAAATATCTTTTATCAACATAACAGGCGCTTGAAAATCCATTATTGGAGATAGATTTGAATGAGGTATCCCAAGGGGAGATATTCCATATAACGCAATACCTGGACGAACCATATTAAAATGTGATTCTGAAGTTTTCAGAATTCCTGCACTATTGGCAATATGATAAAATTTCACATTCAGATTCAGTGATTTTGCTAACTGTTTAATTTCCTTAAAACGGTTCAGTTGAAGTTGCATAAATGAATCATCTTTTTCTTCGGCAGACGCTAAATGCGACCAAATTCCTTCAACTTCAATAAATTTGTAATTCCCAATTTGTGAGAGAATATCTTGAGAATATTTGTATGAAATCCCAAGTCTAGACATTCCTGTATCAAATTTGATATGGACTTTAATTTTAGAATTGTTATTCTTCCCAAATTTGTTTACTACTTGGAAATCTTCAATACTATTCACAGAACACCTAACTTGTCCTGTTTTGCACAAATCAAGAATACCTTGTTGGACTCTACCTGTGTGAAGGATTGGTTTAGTAATTCCACTAGAAATCAACTCATCAATCTCAGAATGTAGTGCTACGCAAAACCCAAAAACACCAGCATTCTCAAGTGATTTGGCAATTGGGACTGCACCGTGTCCATACGCATCAGCTTTGACAACTGCCATAACTTTTGCCTTGTCAACAGTATTTTGTATAAATTGGTAGTTCTGTTGAAGTTTACCGAGATTAATTTCAGCTATGGGTTGTAGCAAGTGCACCTCCTTCAATTAATTTTGGCAAAGTAATATCGATATCTTGAACTCTTGACGCTAACAATCCAGCTCCGTAGGCAGGAGATACTTTTGAGAATGTCCATTTAATATCGTTATACTCAAATTGAAGTGCATCGTTTAAGCATTTTCTGTAAGTGTCATTTGTTATAACATTTCCGTTACCAGCAAGAATAATGTGATTTTGGGTATATTTGATTTCTCTTGCAAGTTCTGTAATATATTCCGCTACTCCTTGTGTTGCTTCCTGGACGATTGCCAGCGCTACATCATTTCCATTTTCCGCAAGTTGACAGATTGGTTTTGCAAATGAAGCAATATCTTTAACTTTTGTTTCAGATGACATCACTTTTTCCACCATTTCTTTAAATTCACTTTCATCTAAGATATCAAAAGTCATTTCTAGCAATTCTGTTAGCTCCTTATCTCCATAAACGCTTGTCTCATTAAGAGCTAAGTGCATTAATACTTGCTTTCCCATCCAATAGCCACTTCCAATATCACCATCTTCGTGCCCATCACCAGCAGTTCTATAAATTTTCCCATCTACAGAACGAGCGATACAAATTACTCCCGTGCTAACTGTAGCCAAAATGCCAACTCCTGACGGACAACCAACCTCGTATGCAGCTTCTGCGTCATTTGCAATAATGGTTCTACCAGCTAACTCCAATTTATCCAACTCCCTAAACAATAAATCTCTACCGTCTTTATCGCTTGCCCCAGCTAGACCAAGCCCAACTGCATCAATATATTCTTTTGGGATTTCTGATTGTTCGCATAAACTTGAAATTAAACTACTTACAACTTGAGGAGCTGAATCTTTGCAAACTGATAAGCTTGAAGGACCTCCAATTGCAGTCGCTAAAGTTTTTCCAGTATTATCAAATAATACTCCTCGTGTTTGCGTTGCTCCACCATCTACACCTATTACATAATATTTTTCTTCTGAAATCACTTTTTTACTTTCTAAATAATTTTATACTGAATATTCCATTTAAAACAAATACAATTGCTGATAATAACAATGTTACAACAGCTCCAAAAATACTACCATTCTCAAGTCTTATTAGATTCTGTGAACCTTCAATAATTTGAACAAATGGAATTGACCTCATTATATCAGATAAAGTTTGTGGATAAAATTGGAGTGGAATCAAGCATCCCATTCCCAAAGAGAAAATCAAAAATACAATTATCGAGATGATAGTTTGAGATTGTAATCCTTTAACCCAGCAACCTAATATTGTTCCTAAAACGGACATAAAAACTACTAATGGTAAAATTTGTAGCAATAATAACAAATCTGAACCTATTGAATAAAATTGATGATTAACAACTCCTATGACGATGAATGCGATAATCAACTGCACGAATCCTAGAACGAATGCCCAGAGAGAAATTCCGATTAAAATATCCCAAACTGAAACCGGAGATTTGAGATAAATCCCTAAAACACCGGAAGAGAATCTTAGCTTTCTCATCGAAGAAAATCCGTTGATAAATGCAACTAAACCAGTGCTTACAATCCAAATTCCGGGAGTTATCCAGTGAATATAGTTTAGTGAATTTACCGATGGAATTACCTTATATAACGGCAAACCAATGAACATAAAAATTAAAACCGGTATAAAAATTAAACAAAACAAATGTGCGATGAGTTGTTTACGATACGACCACCACTCTCTTTTCAAAATTACAATAATGTTGTTCATTCTAAACCTCCGTCGGTTATTCCTACAAACAAATCGTGTAATCTACATAAAGTTGTGTCAATATCTTCCATTTGATATTTCATCGCAATTCTCAATACTGTAAAAAATTCCCTTCGTTTGTGTGCATAAAATTCCAGTTCAAATCCGTTGATATTTGGACGAATTACTTTTGGATATTCTTTCAATTCAATTAACAAATCTTCTGGTGGTTCAGTCTCAAACGATATTCTGTATCGAGCAAGCCCGTGAGTTGTTTCTATAAGTTTATCCAAAGTCCCGTTCATCTTTATATTTCCGTGATGCAGAATCGCAATCCGTTCTGCATATCGTTCTGCTTCTGAGAAATTTTGTGTTGTAAAGAGAATTGTTTTCTTTTCTAGCAATTTATCCATCGTGCTCCAAATTTTTGCACGACTTCGTGGATCTAATCCAGTTGTTGGTTCATCGAGTAATATTACTTCCGGATTGTGCACAATAGCTCTCGCAAAACAAATTTTCCTTTGATGTCCAAACGATAAATGTGATGGATATTCACGAAGTAAATTTTTGAAATCCAAAACATCTGCCCAATAATACGCAGAATCTTTGGCTTGCTGTTCTGATAAACCGTGTAACTGACCGTAAATAATGAGTTGTTCAAGGATTGTTAAATCGTCATCAAGGTTAGATATTTGTGGCATATAACCAGTAATCGAGCGGATTTCATCACCACGATTTGTAATATCTTTCCCGTGGATGTATGCCATTCCTGCATCTTTTTCTATTAGTCCCACAAGAATTTTGAGGAGCGTGCTCTTCCCCGCACCATTTTCCCCAACAATGACAAATGTTGAACCTTTTTCAACTCCAAATGATAGGTCAGCTAATACTGCTTTCCCTCTATATTTTTTAGCTATCGATTTTAATGTTATTGATGCTTCCATAATTTTTTTCTTTTTTAAACCGCTAATTACGCGAATTGTTTTTATTCACAACGAAAACGCCGAATAAACGAAGTTAAAAATAACCGCGAATTACGCTAATTTCACTAATTGTTTTACTGTTCACAACGAAAACGCCCACCTGAAAAGCCTTGGCGGACAAGCCGAAGTTACGAACTTGTTTTATTTCGTCTGTTCGTCAGTTCGTTGTTTTTATTACTCTCTACTTTTTCATCCTGCCTGCCCTGTAAGGAGCTTGCGACTGTACAGGGATTCTGACAATGTTTTGACTCCGGAGGAGTCTCATATTTATAGAAATATCAGGATTTAATAACCTAACGCCGTAGGTGTTTAACAAATTATTCTATAAATATTCAATCCCTATGGGATTTTTTAATGTTCTCAATTTCATTCTACAAATAGTCTAATCGCGAACTAAACGGACAGATAAACCACTCATCTCAATAAAAGTACCCCGGGCGACTTCTGAAGTATCATAATACAGATTCCGGCTCCACACATACATAGTAGGGTGGTGTGAGGTAGTCCAGAAACAACCCCTGTTACCAACAGCGTCGTAATAACCACCGTAGCCGTAACGGTAACCACCCGGAAGGGCTGTGAAGCCACTCTCGTTTGTTGCACTTGTGTTTGGGCTGTTCCAATGCTCTATACCTGTCTCTTTCATCTTACCTCCTGCAACGCTTTCTCCACCCAAGTAATCAATAAATGTCTGCCATTCATCATCCGTAGGTATATGCCACCCTTCAGGGGCTATGTTTCTGCTGTCATTCACGGCATACCAACTATATAAATAACCGTAAGTGTCTGCATTGCTCTCTTGGTCATTGTAAACACAATATGCTCCTGTCCCACTACCTAAATCTTCCCATTCTGAATTACTATAACCTGTTGGGATTGCATCACCATTTCGGTAGTGAGTTACTTTTAGGTTTGTCGTAGTCCATATTTGGTCGCCAATTGATATCGTTTCATATTCGTTACCATCAGCATCTGTCATAATTTCATCACAATAATTTTCTAGCAATCCTGTATTGCCACCAACACAACAATCGCAAGCATTTATAAACGCGCTTCCCATAAAATTATTATTACAATCGTTATAGAGTAGTATTGTTGTTGTATTTGAGTAATTTGAATTATTTACATCAGTAAATGCTAGAACTCTGTAAGTGTAATTGGTCTCTAAACTTAAACCAGAATCTGTAAATTCCGTTACATCTGCTTCAAGTTCTGCTACTTGTGTAAACTCACCACTATCAGTTTTTCGTTCTAACTTAAATCCAGATTCATAACTACAATTATCTGTCCAGTTTAACTCAATCTCACTATCACTTATTACAGTTGTGGTTAGGTTGCTTGGCGAAGGAAAATTTATTTCGAAAGTAAAATAATTCGACCACTCACCATAATTACCAACACTATTCTTCGCCCTTACCTTCCAATAATGCACTCCAATGGATAAAGCATCCGTGGTTACTGTCGTGTCTGAGGTGGTTATACTATATTCTGTGTCTGTGA